>JBIIQC010000007.1:0-44956 GCA_044342295.1 Rhodoluna sp.
GCCAGCTGGCCTAAAGGCAAAATACAAGAATGTTGCAAGAAGCCCTAGACCAGCATAGCCAGCAAGTGGAAGCCAATTGCTGATATCCGCGTACCAGGGCACCGCAGCTATTGGATCTTCAAAAGAAGTGATTGGAGTCGGGGCTTGAATTGGGCTGACAATATCTCCCGGGGTAACTTCTGCCTCTGTGCTGGCTCTGTATAGTTCGATCCACTGATCCAAAGAGCCGAGCGGATTTTCGGTTACTGGGGGAATCTCGGCTAGTAGGGCCAGATTAGCGTCAATTACCCCGTGACCGTAGCTTGTTGAGTATCCCTCAAAACCATTCTTGCTTGCCGAGCTGATAACTCGATTGACAACATTGGCAGCATCCATATCTGGATACATAGATCTAATTAGAGCCACCATTCCCGAAACAATTGGGGTGGCCCCGCTGGTACCTGAGAACATTCGATACTCACCTCCTGGAAACGCACCAATCAAGTCTTCAGCTGGCGCGGTGACACCAATTGTTAATCCATTTGTTGAAAAACTTTCCGAGGGTAAACCGTTTCTGTCTAGTCCAGCAACTGAAATCACACCTGGAATGGTTGCCGGGGCAGAAACTTCCTTTGTTCCATCGATCCTGTTTCCAGCTGCCGCCACGACAACGACATCATTTTCAAATGCGTATAAGAATGCCTGATCCCAACTCTCGGGCCAAGAAACTGAGTTTCTAGTTAGTGAAAGATTAATCACTTTCGCGCCGTTATCTACCGCCCAAATGATGCCATCGGCAATTTGGGAATCAGTATCTAATCCGTCAACCCCAAATGCGATAGAAACCGAAAGAATTTCCGCCTTTGGTGCAACACCGATGATTTCAGCTTCACCACCGCCGGCAGCAATAGATGCCACCATCGTTGCGTGATAGCTGTTGCTTCCCACTGGTGTTTGACCATCGCTTGATCCAAGTCCTGACATATCTGTGCCGCCAACTACAACGCCTTGCAAGCTTGGGTGGGTTGAATCAATTCCGGTATCGATAATTGCTATCTTGATACCCTCACCCTGACTTGACTCCCAAGCGCTGGTAAAACCGTAGTCATCTAGCCAGTACTGCTGTTCGCGAACCGACTCTGCCATTGCCGCGCTCCATGGGCCAAGAGAAAGCAACACCGATGCTGCCAGAGCTAATAGTTTTCGCATACGCACCTACTTGGTGACCAACTGCAGGCCTCTAGAGCTAGGTCACCGATGATGTTTACTCCTGGACCTTTGGCCAAGGAGTGAGCGATAAGTGAGTGCAGGCACTTCACGCGAGTAGGCATTCCGCCAGCGGAGATACCTTCGATTTCTTCGACGATACCGAGCTCTGCTCGATCCGAAAGATAGCTCAGGTGTGCGCTTTGGTAATTCTTGGCAAGATCCTCATCCTGACCAAGTTGATCTTGAAGCTTGGTCATTAGCCCCTCGGCTTCAAGAGTTGAAACCGCTGATGTAGCTGCTGGCAAAGTTAGGTAATAAACGGTTGGAAAAGGTGTGCCGTCTTCGAGCCTCGGTTTGGTTTGAACCACAACTGGATTGCCACAACTACACCTCGCAGCAATTGCAACAATGTCTCTGACGGGCCTTCCAAGTTGCTTGGTGACAGCTTCTAGGTCTTTATCTGTTGCACTACTCAGGGGCACTGTTTGGTTCCTGATTAGGCTCTTCCAAACCCGCTCGCAAAGTTGATTCCAAAAGTGCTTCCACCCAGTTCGTTTCGCTGGCTAAAACCTCAAGACTAAAGCCGCTACTTTTTCTTTGCTCCGCAAGCATCGCTCCAACGGTTCCTGATGTATCAGAGATGTCAATGCCCTCGGCATCCATTACTAGGAAGCTGACTTCGCCTGGCATAACAAAGTAGAGTCGATCTCTAGCCTGTGCGCGGATGTATACCTCGTCATCCCAACGAAGACGCTCCTGCTGCATACCTTCTAGATTTTGCTTAGCCTGCTCAACTAGTGTTTGATAGTCAGCTATCTCTCTGCGTTGTTCGTACCAAATCTGTATACCTGGAGCAAGAGTAAACATTCCAATAAGGATTACCGCCAGTAGGGCTAGCGTGTAGCTATTTAGCCGACCGGTGATTCTCATTTAGTTTCCTAGCGAAAGTTTTTGAAAGCCTTAGCTCCCGGGTAGTAAGCAGCATCGGCAAGTTCTTCTTCAATGCGCAGCAGTTGGTTGTACTTAGCCACTCGCTCGCTTCTAGCAGGAGCACCGGTTTTGATCTGGCCAGCATTGGTAGCTACTGCTAGGTCAGCAATAAAGGTATCTTCAGTCTCACCAGAACGATGGGAAATAATTGCCGTCATTCCGTTGCGCTGAGCAAGAGCTACCGCATCCAGGGTCTCGGTCAGGGTGCCAATTTGGTTTACTTTTACCAGAATGCTGTTTGCGGTGCCCTTTTCGATTCCGGTTTGAAGTCTTGCCGGGTTTGTGACAAACAGGTCATCGCCAACTAGCTGAACTTTGTTGCCAAGTCTCTTGGTCATTGCTGCCCAGCCATCCCAGTCGTTTTCGTCTAGCGGGTCTTCTATGGAAACCAATGGGAAGGCAGCTACTAGGCCTTCGTAGTATGTGATCATTTCATCGGCAGAGTGGGCTTTACCCTCGAAGTGGTACTTGCCGTCTTTGTAGAACTCTGTGGCGGCTACATCAAGCGCCATCGCGATGTCGACCCCAACTTTGTAACCGGCTTTTTCAATGGCTTCAGAAATTAGCTCTAAAGCCGCGCGGTTAGTTGGAAGATCTGGAGCGAATCCACCCTCGTCACCTAGACCGGTTGACAGGTTCTTGGACTGCAGCAGTGACTTTAGAGAGTGGTAAACCTCAGCTCCCCATCGAAGCGCCTCTGAGAAAGTCGGGGCACCAATTGGAACAATCATGAACTCTTGAACATCCACACCGTTATCGGCGTGAGCGCCACCGTTCAAGATGTTCATCAGTGGTACCGGAAGCGTGTGAGCATTTGGTCCACCCAGGTATCGATAAAGAGGTAAGCCGCTGCTATCAGCTGCAGCTTTAGCAACCGCTAGAGAAACACCCAAAATTGCGTTGGCACCCAAGTTTGATTTGGTATCGGTTCCATCAAGAGAAATTAGCGCGTTATCAACCAATCTCTGATCGGTGGCATCAAAATCAACCAGAGCTTCATCGATTTCTCCGATTACTCGAAGAACCGCTTTTTGAACACCCTTACCTAGAAATCTGGACTTGTCGCCATCTCTTGACTCGTGAGCTTCGAAAGCTCCGGTGGAGGCACCGGATGGAACAGCAGCACGACCGAAGGAGTCGTCATCTAGTAGAACCTCAACTTCAATAGTTGGGTTACCTCTAGAGTCGAGGATTTCGCGAGCACCGATGGCTTCGATAAGTGACAAGGGGTTTCTCCTTAGTTGGTGGAAATCAGATTCCAATGTGATTATCAGTTGCCGCCGTTGGCACACTACTAGTTTAGTTTGACTGACCCTAGGCTATGGGTTTGATTGATAGGCCCTTGAAGCCTTCAGTGGGCTTATCAAGGCTTGCAAAGGATGAAAAACCCTGTAGCTTCAAGCTATCTAGCAAGGTGTTCAACTTCTTAGGTTTTGGCTCTAGCCTGACCTGGTACCCGGCTTCAATCGCCTGAGCTTGAGTAGCTAAGGCTTGCTGAAGATCTGAAGGCTCGAACACTAAAACCAAGTTCTTGTTTGCTGATAATTCGGAAGTAACTAAATCGGCAACTCTTTCAAAGCCGAGCGAGATTCCAACGGCCGCAACATCTTCACCTAGCCACTTGCCAACCATTCCGTCGTAGCGACCACCACCGCCAATTGAACTTCCAGATTCTGGGTGTTCGATCTCAAAAATGATTCCGGTGTAATAACCCATGCCTCGAACTAGGGTTGGGTCAAACCGTAGCTTGCCTGGATGAAATGCTTCAAGTCCTGCAAAAACCGCTGCCAATTGCTCCGGTACTGCTTGCTTGCCAGCAAGTGATTCAAGCCAAGTTTTGGCTTTAGCTGCAACTTGGTCGTTGAATCTTTGCTTAAGCTCAAGGCAAACTCCATCGATGCCAATCTTGTCAAGCTTGTCAATGGTTATCATCGCTCGAGAGTGATCCTTGGCGGCGACGCCAAGTTCTTGAATTGATTTGGAAAGAAGTTCACGATGATTGACTCTAATTGTTGCCGTTGAGATTCCCAAGCTTGCTAGTGAATGCAGGCTCGCATTTAAGATTTCTATCTCGGCTAGTGAACTCTCGTCACCAATGATGTCGATATCACACTGAACAAATTGGCGGTAACGACCTTTTTGCGGACGCTCCGCTCGCCATACTGCACCGGTTTGAATTGCCTTCAAAACCTTAGGAAGCTTTGACTGGTTGGTTGCATAGAACCTGGTTAGCGGAACGGTGAGGTCATACCTCAATCCAAGATCAGAAAGCTGGTCAGCGCTTTGCCCCAGCGCTTGCTCTAGCTCTTCGCCTCGTTTGAGAACCCGAAATGCCAAGCTCTCGTTGTCTCCGCCATCACTACTTGTTAGGCGTTCAATGTTTTCAAGTGCAGGAGTTTCGATTTCCTGAAAGCCAAAAGAGCGATAGCTAGCCAATATCTTGCCAAGTAGCTCATCTCGGGTTGCTTTTTCAACCGGCAGAAAATCACGCATACCACGAGGTGGGTTGATTTGCTGAGCCATAATTCCAGTCTGGCAGACCAGAGCAAAAAACTTGCGTTAGCAGGCAAGTGCTTTGGCTACTTACCTATTACCCCAGCGTCAAAGTCATCGCTTAGTTCAAACTGTCTGATTTCAACTTCTAACTCCCTGACGCTTTCGCGAAGTGCTCGCTCTGCATCGAGACCCTTGGATTTTGCTGCCAATACCAAGGCAAGCAGCAAGGCTCCTAGCTGATCTTCATCGCTTATCTCAATAGCGCCCGGTTCTTCAGTTCCCAGCACACCAAGCGATTGGGCTTTGCCAATCACCTTGTCGGCGAGCATCAAGGAAGGCAAAGCTTTAGGGATGCCATCTAGCACGCTTTCTCGCTCAGGCTTCTCGCGCTGTTTGTGGGCGTCCCAATTTTGCATAACCTCTTCGCCAGTGTCGGCTTTGTAGCGCTCAAGTTCTTCTGGGGTTCCAAAGACGTGCGGGTGGCGTCCCTTCATTTTCTTGGTTGATAACTCAGCAACGTCTTGAATGCTAAAGCTCTCCCCCAGAGATCCAGACTGAGCAAGATCAGAGTGGAAAATCACTTGGTATAAAACATCGCCTAGCTCTTCAAGAATTTGCTCGCGGTTTCCCGACTCAATTGCCTCCACCAGCTCATAGCTTTCTTCAATCAGGTACTTGGTAAGTGATTGGTGGGTTTGTTCCGCGTCCCAAGGGCAGCCACCTGGAGCTCGCAGTTTATTTGCTGTTGCAATCAGCTCGTCGAGGTTAGTCATTTACTTCCACTTCCTTTTGAATTTCTGCTACGTCTTGGAAAACTCTATGAGTGAAATCAATCAGGGATTGTCCAGTTGAGGTGGCGCTATCTATCGCAGCAGGAATTGGAATCTGAAGAATTCTTGCCGACTGCAAATACTTTAGCCCCTGATAGCTTCGAGACAGCTTCACCTGAATAGATTCGGTCATAACAACTGGCTGTATGCGCATCATGCTTGAAAGCAGATTCACATCCTTAAGCCCTAGGCGATTGGCAAGCTGCCGAAGCTCGGTAACAAGGATTAGGTTCTTCACCTGTTCCGGGGCGGGACCGTAGCGATCTTCTAATTCAGCCAGAATTGCTTGAAGCGTTTCCTTGGTTCCAGTCTCCCCGGAGGCAGCAGAGAGCTTGTGATAGGCCTCTAGCCTGAGCCTCTCACTGTCTAGATAGGTGTGAGGGATGTGAGCATCAATAGGGATTTCAAGTTTTAGCTCAGCTGGGGAATCGATTTTGATTCCCTTGAAATCAGCCACCGCCTCACCAATCATTCGAAGATACAAATCAAAGCCAACTCCAGCGATGTGGCCGGATTGCTCCCCGCCGAGTAAGTTTCCAGCGCCACGAATTTCTAGGTCCTTTAGGGCCACCTGGATTCCAGCCCCCAGTTCGTTGTTTTGAGCGATGGTAGCGAGGCGGTCATGAGAGGTTTCACTAAGAGGTTTACTCGGGTCATAGAAGAAGTAAGCGTAGGCGCGCTCCCTGGATCGACCAACGCGACCTCTTATTTGATGCAACTGCGAAAGCCCAAAGTGCTCGGCTCGGTCAATAATCAAGGTGTTGGCATTTGGAATGTCTATTCCGGTTTCAATGATCGTAGTTGATACCAGGATGTCAAACTTCTTCTCCCAGAAATCAACGACAACTTGTTCAAGTGCCGCCTCGGGCATTTGCCCATGGGCCACTGCAATTCTTGCCTCTGGAACTAACTTGGCAAGATCGTTGGCAGTTTTTTCGATTGTTGCAACTCTGTTGTGAACAAAGAACACTTGACCCTCGCGAATCAGCTCTCGTCGAATCGCTGCTGCCACCTGCTTCTCGCTATAGCCACCGATGAAGGTAAGAATCGGGTGGCGATCTTCTGGTGGGGTTGCCAGTGTGGACATCTCCCTAATTCCAGTAATCGCCATTTCCAAAGTTCTTGGAATTGGAGTTGCGCTCATAGCAAGAATGTCGACATTGGTTTTTAGGGCTTTTAGTTTCTCTTTGTGCTCAACACCGAAGCGCTGTTCTTCGTCGATGATTATCAATCCGAGATTTCGAAACTTCACACTGTCAGAAAGTAATCGATGGGTTCCAATCACCATGTCTACTTCACCGGTAGCCAAACCAGCAATTGTTTCGCGGACCTCTTTGGCGGTTTGGAAACGAGATAGCGACTTTACGTTCACCGGAAATCCAGAGAATCTATCCATCACGGTGTCGGTGTGCTGCCTAGCTAGCAATGTTGTTGGCACCAGCATGGCAACTTGCTTGCCATCTTGAATAGCCTTGAAAGCGGCCCTGATGGCAACTTCTGTTTTTCCATAACCAACATCGCCAGCTAGCAAGCGGTCCATGGGAATTGGCTTTTCCATATCTGCTTTTACTTCTTCTATGGTTGTGAGCTGATCCGGGGTCTCTTGGAAAGCGAAAGCTTCTTCGAGCTCATGCTGCCACGGCGTATCTGAAGCAAAGGCGTGGCCAACCGAGTTCATCCTTGCCGAATACAGCTTCACAAGATCTATGGCAATCTTGCGAACCGCCTTTCTTGCGTTACCTTTGGCTCTGGCCCAATCGGAACCTCCGAGCTTTGAAATCACTGGTGCTTCTGCCCCAACGTACCTGGTGAGCATGTCGAGCTGATCGGTTGGAACAAACAAGGTGTCTTCTGGGTAGCCCCTCTTTGAGGATGCATATTCAATGAGCAAGTACTCCCTTTGGTGAACCCTGGCTCCAATGCCACTGGTTCTTTGAATTAGCTCCTTGAATCTTCCAATGCCGTGAATCTCGTGAACAACGTAGTCACCAGATTTGAGAGTTAGTGGATCAACCGCTTGACCTCTCTTGACGGCAAGTTTTCTTGCCTGCGGAGCAGAATATGAGCTCTTGGAGTAAAACTCCAGTTGCGTTAGCACTGTGAGCTTTGCAGCTTCTGAGACCAGACCTCTTCTGATTTGGGACTGAATCAGATAAACAGTGTTTGCTTTTGGTTCGTCGGGGATGGTTTCTGAAAGCACAGCATTTGCACCGGCTTGAACCAATACCTCTTTGAGTCGTTCGTTTGTACCCAAGCCCTCTGATGAAATGACAACTAGGTGCTTCTGGGCGAGTTGATCCAATACCCATTCAAGGGCTGAGGCTTCGAGCCCCCTAAAGTTCGGCACTTCTAGAATTCCCAGATTCACAAGCTCTTCGGAATCAAGACCGAACGGAGAAATAGTCGTTACTTGATACTCGGAAAACTTTTGAGTGAAGCTAGCGAAGTCAATGAATCCACCGCCGGAAAGATCAATTGGTGCCGAGGCGCCATCCATCGCCGCGTCCCAAGCTGCGTGTAAGAACTCTTCGTTGGTCTCAACCAAGCTGGCCGCTCTTGCTGCCGCCTTCTCGGGAGATAACACAACAACTGACAAGCTCTTTGGTAGGTAGTCAAAGATTGACACCATGCCGTCTGCCAAAGCCGGCGCTAATGACTCCATGCCTTCAACAGGCATACCCAAAGATATTTTTTCTAGCATGGCTGAAAGGTTTGGAAACTCGTGCATCATCTCTCGAGCCTTTGAGGCCACGTTTGGTGTGATCACAAGCTCGCGGGCTGGAAACAAAGTAACCGAATCGAGTTTCACCGCAGAGGATCTCTGGTCTGAGACCGAGAATTCGCGGATTTCTTCTAGCTCGTCACCGAAAAACTCCAGCCGAACAGCGTGCAAAGCGGTGGTTGGAAAAATATCTAAAATTCCACCACGCACTGCAAACTCACCACGCTTGGAGACCATGTCCACTCTTTGGTAAGCCTGCTCTACAAGTTTTAGAGACAGCTCGGGTAGTAAGTATTCTTTGCCAGCTACCAATTCAAGAGGTGGGAACTTATCAAGCCCCGACACCACCGGTTGAATCGCTGCTCTTATCGAGACGATTAGATAAACCGGATGTTTTGGCTTTTCTTTATTGATTTGAGAAAGCCTGTTGATTGCTTGAAGTCTCTGGCCAACTGTTTCTGGGCTTGGGCTTAATCTTTCGTGCGGGAGTGTCTCCCAGGAAGGAAAGAGAAGTATCTCGCTTTCTGGTTCCAGAAAGTGAAGATCTCTTTCTAGATCTTCCGCCTCGCGACCGGTGGCAACAATAATCAATTGAAGCGAAGGTGGATTGTCCTGAAGCTCGGTAATCAAACTTAGAACGAATGGGTTGGCCGCTTGCGGTGCGACTATTTCGATTCGCTTGTTTTTGAGTGTTGATTGAAGTTTTGCAACCGGGTAGCCCTGGCCCAGGCGCGCGACTAGGCCGTGATTTAGCACAAGACCTAGTGTAAGCGCGGACTAGTCAGCTGGTGAATGGTATTTATCTTGGGCAGAAACTAGGCCGTTGCCGGCAATTTCTTCCACTGCATCGGCTGCTATTTCTAGAGTTGTCTTGAATTCAGCTAGGTCATTCGATGAGAAATTCTTCAGCACGAAATCTGCAGCATCCATTGATCCAGGGGGTCTACCGATACCCAGTCTCACCCGAATGAAATCCTTGGAGTCGATAGCCGAAATGATGTCTCGGATGCCGTTATGTCCACCGTGCCCACCGCCAAGTTTGAGGCGAAAGGTTGTGGGGGGAATATCTAGCTCATCGTGAGCAACAATAAGATTCTCGGGCTCAATTTTGTAAAAGCTCATCAAAGATGAGGTTGGGCCACCGGATAGGTTCATGTAAGAAAGCGGCTTAGCCAGAATTAGCTTTGGCCCGCCAATAATTTTTACCTCGGCCACCAAAGCATTGGACTTGTGAGCTTTGAATGATGCGCCGTGCCTAGAGGCCAAAACGTCCACGAGGACTTGGCCAACGTTATGGCGATTAAGTGCATAGTTGGGCCCGGGGTTCCCGAGCCCAACTACTAAAAAGGTGTTACTCAGCTTTAGCTTCCGGTGCTTTGGCGTCAGCTGCTGGTGCCTCAGCTTCTGCGGCTACTGGCTCTTCGTTCTTGCCAGCTGCTGTGATGATCACCGAAGCAATAAGAGCTTCTGGTTCTAGGTCAAGCTTGGCTCCTGCGGGAATCTTGATGTCCTTAGCCATGAGGTGGAATCCTGCGCCTTCTTTGTTGAACACAGCCTCTACGTACTCAGGAATTGCAGTTGCATCTACCTCGAGCTTTAGAGTCTTGTGCTCTAGATCGATAGTGGTTCCAGAAAGTGATTCACCAACGATGTGAACTGGCACCTCAACGTGAACTCGCTCACCCTTCTTGATTTCCATCAAGTCAATGTGTTCGATTACCTGAGTAACTACATCTTTGGTTGCTGACTTCACCAAGACAAGCTGTGGTGATCCTGCGATGTCTAGGTCGATAAGTGCGTTCTTGTGACGAAGCACCAGAGCGATCTCGTGCGCAGGCAAAGTGATGTGTCTTGGGTCTGAGCCGTGCCCGTAGATTACCGCTGGGGTCTTTCCTGCAGCACGAAGCTTGCGAGCAGCGCCTTTACCAAAATTGGTACGAAGCTCTGCTACTAGTTTGTTTTCTGCCATGTTGAGTGTCCTTAATGTTTAGGCAAGTCCATTGAGGACCTGTTGAATCTTTTTCTACTCAAGCGTTTGACGCGAGGATCTGGGAACTTGCCCTTAGAAACCCCGTCGATTACGGTCCCTAATAGGAACCCTCGCCGTTGTTATTTATAGCCTAGCTTGAGTGCCTTATCTTTATCAAACCAGCCCGTAACACCATCGCAGCCGCCAGTGCCGCAATCGCAACCAACAGCGAATCAAGGGGAACAAAGAACCCGACCGTTAGGCAAAGTGCAGCTCCGACTAGAGCCAGGAATCTACTTACTGGCTGTTTTGGGGAGAGCTGCCGAAAGGCTGCGATATTTGCAATCGCGTAGTAAACCAATACGGCAAAGGAAGAGATTCCAATTGTCCAAGTGATCTCTCCTGAAACAAGCAGGGCGGTTGCGATACCAAAAATGAGAAGATCGGCCACCCATGGGCTATTGAAACGCTGGCTCCGCAGGCCAATCAATCGCGGGAGTTCCCTGTCCTTCGCCATAGCTTCTGCGGTTCGTGAGATGCCAGCAAGTAAAGACAGGAGTGATCCAAGGCAGGCAGATGCTGCCACCATGACGACCAGCTCCCCCGGAAGCCAGGGCAACGCGATGGCTGCAAAGTCCTGAATTGGTGCAATCGAGAATTGTAAAGCGGTTCCCAGTTGAGCTTGGAGGGCATTAGCAACCAAAAAGTAAAGTGCAAGAACAAAAACCAGCGAAAGTGTGATTGCTTTAGGAATGTTTACACTCGGGTTTTTTACCTCTGGCCCAAGTGTTGCCACTCTGGCATATCCCGCAAAAGCAAAGAAAATCAACGCTGATGCAGGTAAAACTCCCGTCAGCGAACTTTGCGACTGCGATTCAACCGCAACAGCCTGAAATCCAGAAATTCCTACCAGTAGCAAAAGTGCAATCGTTGGAATGCTAAGCATTAAAGCACCTAATGCAGTTCGGTTGATTCCTAGAAGATTAATTCCAGTCATCAACGCAAGAGATGCAAACGCGACTTCAACTTTTGCTGATGGAAAAATATATGAAGCTGCTGCTAGCGAGATAGCGGCAACTGAACCAACTTTTCCAAGTATGAATGCGATGCCAGCTAGGAATCCCCAGTTGCTCGAAAGATACTTCTTTCCAAAAGCGTATGCTCCACCAGCACTAGGGGAAACTTTGGATAGTTGTCGCATACTTCTTGCATTTAGCGAAGCGACCACTCCCGCTATAGCAATTGCAAGAAATAGATATGAACCTGATAATTCTGAAGCTGGGGCAAAAACCACAAAGACCCCTGCACCCAACATGGAGGCGGCCCCGAGTGCTGAGGCACCAAAGAGAGAGAGCCTAGGACTGGCCGGGGAAGAGTGAGGTAACCGAGTCTTCGCCAAAAACTGCTCTAATCGCTTTTGAAATTAATGGGGCAATTGATAAAACGGTTAACTTCGCAAATTCCTTTTCAGGAGGAATTGGCAATGTGTTGGTCACAATCACGTGGTCAATTGCATCATCAGATAGGCGCTCCACTGCTGGGTGAGAAAACACCGCGTGGGTCGCTGCCACAATGACTGTTTTTGCCCCATTGGCCTTTAGGGCCTGGGCTGCAGCCACAATGGTGCCTCCGGTGTCGACCATGTCATCAACAAGTACGCAGGTTCTGCCCTCTACTTCTCCCACGAGCTCGTGAACTGAGACCTTGTTTGGGACATTTGGATCGCGGCGCTTGTGGATGATTGCAAGTGGCGCTCCGAGGCGGTCTGCCCAAATGTCAGCAACTCTTACGCGGCCTGAGTCAGGGGAAACAACGGTGAGGGGATCTTTGCCCCACCTTTCTTTTACATAATCGGCAAGCATCGGTAATCCCCAAAGGTGATCTACCGGTCCATCAAAGAAGCCTTGGATCTGTGGGCTGTGTAGATCAACCGACATCACACGGTCGGCACCAGCAGCCTTGAAAAGATCCGTTACCAATCTCGCAGAAATTGGTTCGCGGCCCTTGTGCTTTTTGTCTTGTCTCGCGTAAGGAAAGAATGGTGCAACAACAGTAATTCTTTTTGCGCTGGCTCTCTTAAGAGCATCAACCATCAGCAACTGCTCCATGAGCCAGTGATTAATTGGAGCGGGGTGGGATTGAATAACGAAGGCGTCTACGCCTCGAACGCTTTCTTCGAAACGAACAAAGGTTTCGCCATTTGCAAAATCATAAGCAGTGGTAGGAACAAGCTTGGTTCCTAAGAGGGTTGCAACTTCCTCAGCGAGAGCGGGATGAGCTCGACCAGTAACCAGTGCCAGCCTTTTTTCTCCAGTGGTCTTAATGGTCAACTGCGGGCTCCTGATTTCTATTTGTCGTTACTTTTTGAGGCTGCTTCAGAAGATTTCGTTCCCGGTCTTTTCGAAATGACCCAATCAGCTATGTTTCGCTGCGGTGCAACATTCATTCCAAGTTCTCCGGGTGCTACGTCTTTTCTTACTACTGTTCCGGCAGCGGTATACGCTCCATCTCCAATCGTAATGGGCGCTACAAAGACGTTGTGCGAGCCGGATCTAACGTGTGAGCCAATTCTTGAGGTGCTCTTGTTCACACCGTCGTAGTTCGCAAAGATGGTGCCGGCACCAATGTTGGAGTACTCCCCGATCTCGGCATCCCCCACATAAGAGAGGTGAGGCACCTTAGTACCACGGCCGATCTGGGCGTTCTTGGTCTCCACAAAGGAGCCAATCTTGCCTTCAGGCCCTAGGCTGGTGCCCTTACGGAGAAAGGAAAAAGGACCAACTTTGGCGTTTTCCTGGACCGTGCTACTTTCAATAACCACGTCCGGGCCGATCTCGGCCATTGGTCCAATCTTGGTTGCCCCGCGAAGGTGGGTTCCAGGATGCAAGATTGCATCCTGCCCAATCGAAACCTCCACGTCAATCCAAGTGGTGTCTGGATCCAATATGGTAACTCCAGCAAGCTGCCAACCGCGACAAATTCTGGCGTTTAGCTCTTTTGCCACTTCTGAAAGCTGAGTGCGGTCGTTGATGCCGTGAACTAGCCAGTTGTCGGCAACAATCTGCGCGACCACAGTGTGATTGTCCTCAACAATCAGAGCCGCCACATCCGTTAGATACTTCTCGCCCTGAGCGTTGTGGGAATCAAGATGGGACAATCCCTGTCTTAGGTGAGCTACATCAAAGACATATACTCCTGCGTTAATTTCCTTAATTGCAGCTTCTGCTTCAGAAGCATCCAGGTGCTCAACGATTTTGGCAACGGTTCCATCTTTGGATCGAACAATCCTGCCGTAGCCCGAAGGATCATCGATCATTGCCGTCAAAATGGTTGCCGAAGCTTTGCTTGATCGATGCGATTCAACAAGTGCGCTGAGGGTATCTAGATCCATGAGTGGAACGTCTCCACTGACTACCAATACGTCGCCATCAAAGTCGCTTGGAATCTTCTCAAGGCTTACTTCAACTGCGCGACCGGTGCCGGCTATGTCATCTTGCTCGACCAGATTGGCTTTTGGGAAGTTGGCGGTCAAGTACTCAGCAAGAAGTTCTTTCTTGTGACGCAGCACAACATAAACCCCTGCGGATTCCAAAGATGAGACGGTTGAAACAACATGCCCCAAAAGTGGCTTGCCAGCTAGTTCGTGCATGACCTTCGGGGTATTGGAAACCATCCTGGTTCCGTTGCCGGCTGCCAGCACTACGCAAACTAGTCGCCTAGTAGACATCTTGTTCTCCCAATCGCTTTACCTGTGCTCCGCCCTCAGGATTCGAACCTGAACTAAACGGCTCCAAAGGCCGCCGTGCTGCCGTTACACTAGGGCGGATCGTAACCCGAAGCACTGATTACTAGGCAAGTCTGCCAGAAATCAGCTAACCCTTAGTCACTTTTATGCCTTGAATCTAGGCAATTCCGGGCATTTAGAGCCAAAAGGCAGAACTTAGTCTTCTAGCAAAGTGCCAATCACGTAGTTGTGAGGTCCAGAAATAGCGTTGTCCTTTTCGGCCGTGCTCAAGACAACTAGCCACTTACCCGCTCCGGTTGAAACCGCCGCTGGGTCTAGATAATTCTTCTCGGCATCTTCTAGTAGAGGCGTTGGGTCAATATCCCAATCAATTCCATTACTTGATTTAGCCAAATAGATTTTCTGTGGCAGTTTGGCAGGTGTTGTTGAAAGCAGTAGCACCCAGTCGTTTGCATCAGTTCGAAGCATGAAGGGATCAACGTAGCCACCGGAAATAACAAAACCATCATTAGCGGCATAAGTTATTCCATCAGTTGAGTTGGCAGTTCTTAAAACTTCTGAATTTTCACCTTCCACCATGTCAACCCACATCATCTGGTACGTACCATCTGGGGTTATGTAAGTTTCTGGAACACCCCATGCTGGTCCTGGCTTGTCTTGTTTAATCCCAGTCGGAACACCATCACCAAATGATGTCAACTCTTCTGAAGTAGATACCATGACAGTCTTAATAGCTTTTTGAGGGTCCATTGGCTTGCCAGGCTCTCCTGGAGGTCCATCAAAAGTGATGTAGTAGAGCAACCAAGATCCATCTGGTTTTTGAACTAATGAATAATCGCTTCCCATTGGAACTCTAAAACTTGGATCTGGTGTGAATGACACCCCATCTGCTGATCTGTATACACGATTCTGACCAAGGCCTGTTGTCAAAAGTAGGTAACCGCCCGAAGGGTCCTCGATTAGTTCTGGTGACACACCTTCTAGGTTCGTGACCTCGTCAACGTTGAGTTGGAATGTCGGTGATGGAGCCTCTTCTGAAGCTGAAGCCTCAGGCTCCGGCGCATCGCCGGTTGTGCTTTGGCAACCGGTTAGTAGTAAAAGTGAGCACACCGACAACACGGCGAGGGATTTGTTTAGAGGCATTTAGACCAGGGACTCCTTCATGACAGAAGCTATAAATGATTTCTAAATTTTAGTCCTGGCAACTTAACTTAGGTAGGTTGATTTGCTAAACAAAATTCCTAGATTCTTTCGCTAAGTTCCATCCACTGAAGCTCAAGCAGGGCCTTTTGGGTGGCCAATTCATTGGCTTTCAAAGCTGTTGCAGCCAATCCCTCGTGATCTAGCGGGTCATGGCTCTTCAGCTTGAGCCCAAGCTCAATCTCTTCAGCATCTAGCTTCTCAATAGCCCGCTCCAGTTTTTGGATTGCTTTCTGGCTGGCTCTAAGCTCGGCTCCCGAGACTTTTGCTGCTTGTTGGGTCTCGACCTTTCCTGCGGCGCCACGAAGCTCAAGGTACTGATCCACCCCGCGTGGCAGATGACGAAGAGCGCCATCTCCTAGCAGTGCGTACTGCATGTCGGTCACTCGCTCGAGAAGGTACCTATCGTGACTAACAACAATTAGTGTTCCTGGCCAAGAGTCAAGAAGATCTTCCACCTGGGCCAGCATGTCGGTGTCTAGATCGTTGGTTGGCTCGTCCAGAATCAGAAGATTCGGTTCCCCAAATAGCAATCGAAGTAACTGCAGTCTTCTTTTTTGACCACCTGATAAATCAGAAACTGGAGTCTGCAATTGCAAGCTAGTAAATCCAAGCTGCTCGATTAATTGAGAAATACCAACTTCTTTCTTGTTTACTGTAAAAGTCTTTTTCTCGCGGGCAATTAGTTCAAATATTCTCTGGTCACCAAATTCATCTAATTCCAAAACCTCTTGGCTAAGAATGGCTGGCACCACCGTCTTTCCAAGCTTTACCCTGCCTGATGTTGGAGAAAGCTTTCCAAGAATCAATCTGAGCAAGGTGGTCTTGCCCGCACCATTTGGCCCGACCAGTCCGATTCGATCCCCTGGGCCCAACCGAAGAGTTACGTCATTTAGAATCTGCTGCGAATCAATTTCATAGTTCAAGTTTTCTATATCAAGAACATCTTTACCGAGCCTAGTGGTGGCTAGCTTGGCGAGACTTACGCTGTCTCTAGGTGGTGGCTCGTTGGCAATCAATTCATTAGCGGCATCAATTCGAAACTTTGGCTTGGTAGTTCTGGCCGGGGCTCCTCGTCTTAGCCAAGCAAGCTCTTTTCTTAGGAGGTTTTGCCTTCTAGATTCTGAGGCAGCCTGGGACCTGGCGCGCTCGTTTCGCTCCAGAATGTATGCGGCATAGCCTCCGTCATAAATCTCCACGATGCCATCGTGAACTTCCCAGGTGAGATTACAAACCTCGTCCAAGAACCAGCGGTCGTGTGTTACCACCAATAAGCCACCGTTTGCCTTGCCCCAGCGGGTCTTTAGGTGCTGAGCAAGCCAGGCCACTCCCTCGATATCTAAATGGTTAGTTGGCTCATCTAGCATCAAGATGTCCCATTCTTGGGCCAATAGTGCAGCCAGGGCCACCCTTCTTCGCTGACCCCCAGATAGCTCAGAGACTTTTTGGTTGAAGTCAAAATCCTTTAGTAAGCCTTGGAAGATGTCTCTGATCTTCGAGTTTCCTGCCCACTCATGTTCAGGAGTGTCACCTACTACTACGTGAGAGATAGTTTCGGAGGGCAAGAACTGATCGAACTGATCGAGTATTCCAATTCGCACATCACCGCGCTTGGTGATTTGTCCGGAGTCTGGCTCTTGAATTCGCGCAAAGAGCTTTAGCAGTGTTGATTTACCATCACCATTACGACCAACGATTCCAATTCGGTCGCCGTCTTGCACACCAATAGTTAGATTCTCAAAGACTCTGGTTGTTGCAAAGCTAAGGCGAATCTTCTCCGCCCCAAGAAGGTGAGCCAACTAGTTCTCCAGTCGAGTGCCAGAGTTTGACGTATAAGTAACAAGCGATGGGTAACCAGCAGCCATTAATCGAGTAGCAATTTGTTCTGCGTGAATTGCATTTTTGGCAAGGTGAGCAATTGTTGGACCGGACCCTGAAACCATGGAGCGAAGAGATCCTGCCTTCTGCCCTGCCTTCAAAGTTTCAGCAAGCTCGGGTAACATCTCCACTGCAGCAATTTCTAAGTCGTTGTGCATCAGCTTTGCAACTGCCGCTACATCTCCCGCAGCTAATGCTTCCAGCAGTTCTTCGGGAACTTCTGGGGCTTCAAGCGCTGAAACGTCGATTCCTTGATTTACCCTCGTGATATCTAGCTGTCTATAAACCTGAGGGGTAGAAAGACCAGCTGGGTTTGGAGTCATCACCCAGTGCAGCGCTGGGCCATCTTTGACTTTGGTAAGAACTTCGCCTCTGCCAACACCGATAGCGGTTCCACCCAGCAGGGAGAAAGGAACGTCGGAGCCCAAGTTGGCGGCCGCATCAGGAAGTTTGTCATCCAGCCCCGCACCGAACAAGCTATTCAAGGCCACCAACGAAGCGGCCGCGTCGGCTGATCCACCAGCCATACCTCCAGCTATCGGAACTCTCTTGTGAATCAAGAATGAGACCTTGTCAGAGCCCAAAGCTGAGCCAAGTTCTTTGAGTTCCTCGCCAGCCCTATAGACCAGGTTTGTCTTGTCCTTTGGAACAAGTAGCTGGCAGGCTTCTTCGAAAGGACCCGCAAAATCAATTGAGAAGGTGCCGCTTAGTTCAACTAGGACTCTTTCTCGAAGGCTCAATGCCTGATAGCAACTTGCCACATCGTGAAAACCATCTTTCAAAAAGGCTCCTACGGCAAAGTAAATGTTTACTTTGCCAGGACTTGAAGCAACGACAATAGGAGGCGTATTGAGTCTTTTCTGAAGCATTGTAACGACATCATTCCAATACTTAATCTGAACTTGTCCAGCATGGTTATCCGATGTCCCGCTGATAACAATCTCAAGTTCAGTAACATTCGAGTTCCAAGACGACAGCGTCGCCACTGCTTTTCTTTCTCCATCAAAAGAAAAAACAATTTTCTCTTTATCGATTGAGTTCACAACCCTAGGACTCTCGGGCTGTCCCCACGAGGATGGGTCCTTTAAGATATTGAAAATTTGCCCCAGGTTTCCCGAAAGAATTGCTAGCCCTACAAGCGTGGGTTCACTAGCGCGATGATCTGTTTCAAAAATCACTTCTGTTTCGCCACCTCAATAAATTCATCAATGCTCAGATCTTCTCCCCTAGCCTGAGGAGAAACTCCTGCCTTCACCAAAATCTGCTCTGCTTGATCGGGCGAACCTGCCCAAGCTGAAAGTGCCTGTCGCAGAGTCTTCCTGCGCTGGGCAAAAGCTCCGTCTATAACTCTAAACACTTCCGGTCGAAGCGAAGTAGGAAGCGGTGTGCTTCTTTTCTCAAAGTAAACCAACGCGGAGTCCACATTTGGTACTGGCCAGAAAATACTGCGGGATACGACCCCGGCAGAGGTGGCCTTCCCGTACCAGGCAAGCTTCGCGCTCGGTGACCCATAGGTTTTTGATCCAGGTCCTGCAACCAGTCGTGCTGCCACTTCAGCTTGCACCAGAACCAAGACTTTAGAAATCGAAGAGAAGCTCTCTAGGAAGTGAAGAATTACCGGAACCGAGATGTTGTATGGCAAGTTGGCAACAAGTGCGTCGGGCTCAAAATCTAAGGCCGTGACATTCATGGCATCGGCGTGAACAATCTGGCAGCTTTTTTCTGGAGCCTTCTGCTTTAGTGTTTCACCCAGCCTGCCGGCAAGTTTTTGATCAAACTCAATAGCAATCAGCTTGTCTACTTTCTCAAGCAAACCAAGAGTGAGTGAGCCTAGGCCAGGTCCAATCTCGACGACCTTGTCCGTGCTGATTAGCTGAGCAGCAGCGACTATTTTGCGAATGGTGTTTGGGTCAATGACGAAGTTTTGGCCTAGCTTCTTGGTTGGTCGAAGATCAAGTTCAGTGGCTAATGACCTGATTTCCCCAGCACCCAATAGTTCAACCACTAGCTACCCCAGGATCCATAGACAGCAACCGTGTTGCTGGCTAGCTGCGCAGAAAGCTCATTGGCATCCATGCCTAGCTCAGACGCCATGAATCGCACAGTGATGGGAACCAGGTACGGAGCGTTTGGTCTGCCTCGAAGTGGCTCAGGTGTCAAAAACGGTGCGTCTGTCTCAACAAGGATGAGTTCTTTAGGCATGTGCTTTAGTGAATCTCGAAGGTGCTGATTTCTTTTGATAGTTATATTGCCTGCAAAAGATGTATACCAACAGTTATCTGCACAAATTTTCGCAAGTTCAACATCTCCCGAATAGCAATGAAAGACAACTCTTTTTGGGGCACCGACTCGTATAAGAGTCTCCACAACTTCATCGTGCGCATCCCTATCGTGAATCTGCAGTGCAAGATTGAAATCCTTGGCAATTTGAATGTGTCTTTCAAAAGAGTGGTGTTGAAATGCTTTTCCTTGTTCAGATTCGGTTCTGAAAAAATCCAAACCTGTTTCACCAATGGCTCGAACTCTTTCTTGACCGGCGAGTGCGGCAATGCCATCAATGTCCGCATCCAAAGCTTCTTTGGTTTCATACCTGGCGGCCTCGTTTGGATGAATCGCAACTGCGGCAAGTAGTCTTGGCTCGCTTGCGGCAACCGCGGCGCTCCACTTCGAGCTTTCCAGCGTCACACCAACTTGAACTGCACCTAGAATCCCAACCTGGTTTGCCAGAGCCAAATGATCTTGGTAGTTCATCGGCTGATCGCCATCGGCTATCTCAAGATGAGTGTGATTATCGTAAGTTCCAACTAGAAGTGGCTCTGGTAAATCTGGATAGCTTAGCTTTTGCCTGGTTCCATCAGCATGTTTTAGCTGGCGCTGTCTTATGTGCTCGCTCACGACTACGAACTAGTCCCAGTCTTCTTGCTCGACCCTTGGAAACAGGGACTCTAGTTCGTTGATCTTCTTGCCAGCTATCAGCTGATTCCAGCTAGCTGCTTCAAGCAGGGGCTGAGAGGCAAGATCGCCAAGTTCGTGACCGATTGAGGCCCAAAGCTTGGCTGTTGCCTTTGGAATAAAGGGTGCTAGCGAGACCGCCAGGGTTCTAAGCCCCTCGAGGGAGGTATACAAAATAGTCCCCAGCCGGTCTCTGTTGGCTTCGTCCTTAGCCAGAATCCAAGGCTCTTGCTCGGTGAGATAAACATTCAATCCATCCACCAGCTCCCAAATGGCAATCAGCGCATCTTGGATGCCAACATCATCCATGGCGGCATCGGCTTGGCGGCTGCTGTTGGCTGCAATTTCCTGAATCTTGGTATCTGCATCGTTTATCAATTTGGCTTCCGGGATTACTCCGTCAAAGTATCGATGCACCATCGCAACCACTCGGGAAGCGAGATTTCCAAAACCATTCGCGAGCTCCGCCTGGTAGCGAGCAGATAGATCCTCCCAAGAAAAGGATCCGTCTTGACCGAAGGCTATGGCTTTCATGAAGTAGTAACGAAAGGCATCAGATCCAAAAACATCTGTGATTTGATTTGGGGCGATACCAGTGAGCTTGGATTTCGACATCTTCTCGCCACCAACTAGTAGCCAGCCGTGGGCAAAGACTTTCTCCGCAGGCTTTAGCTCCGCTGCCATAAGCATTGCAGGCCAAATGACAGCGTGGAATCTAAGAATGTCTTTTCCTACCACCTGAACAGAGGCTGGCCAAAGTGAATGGAGTTTGGCTTCATCTTCGCCGTAGCCAATTGCGGTGATGTAATTTAGCAGTGCGTCAAACCAGACATAGATAACGTGATCGGTGTCCCAAGGAATGTCGATTCCCCAATCAAATTTGTCCTTGGATCTAGAAATCGATAGATCTGTAAGCTCTCGTGAGACAAAAGAGACAACCTCGTTACGGGCAGCTTCTGGCTGAATAAAGTTTGGGTTCTGCTTGTAGTAATCAAGTAGTGGCTTCTGGAACTGACTCAACTTGAAAAAATAATTGGTCTCTTCAAGCCTTTCAACCGGCTTGGAATGAATTGCGCAAACCATCTTCTTGGCAAATTCACCGGTTCCTTCAACAAGGTCCGAATCAGTCTTGAACTCCTCGCAGCCAACGCAGTAGTTGCCCTCATAGGATCCTTGGTAGATAAAGCCCTTGTCGTAGAGGTGTTGCAAGAAGGTCTGGACGTTCTTTTTATGCCTTGGCTCTGTGGTTCGAATAAAGTCCTGGTTGTCGATATCCAGGGTCTCAAGCATTGGTAGCCAGGAATCGTGCACCAGCTTGTCCGCCCAAGCCTGCGGGGTTTGGTTGTTTGCGGTAGCGGTTCGAAGGATCTTCTCACCGTGTTCATCGGTGCCGGTAAGTAAGAAGGAATTACTGCCTTTTTGGCGGTGCCAGCGAGCTAAGACGTCGGCCGCAACTTCGGTGTAGGCATGACCAATGTGAGGAGCGTCATTGACGTAGAAAATCGGGGTCGTGACAAAAAACGACTTACCCGCTGGGCTCACACTGGACATGTCTACAAGCTTAACGGGGCTAACTTGAAGGCTTGCTCTTGAGGGCTAGATCGTAAAGCTCTGATTTGGAAGCTCCGTGTTCATTAGCAACAGCTCTAGCAGCGTCCTTGAGTGAGATTCCTTGTAGGCGAAGCTCCAAGACCTTATCGACTAGGGATTCTGGAGAAATCTCGGCTTGCTCTGCCCCGGCAACAACTAGCACCATCTCACCCTTTAGGTCTTTGGCTAGCTCAGCGAGCTCTGACAATGTTGCCCTAAGTGTTTCTTCGAACTTCTTTGTTAGCTCTCTAGACAAGGAAGCCTTTCTTTCAGATCCAAAAACTGTTGCGGCATCTTCTAGTGACTCGGTGATTCGGTGTGGGGATTCAAAGAAGATCATGGTTCGAGTCTCTGAAGCTAGTTTCTGGAAGAACTTTTTTCTCTCGCCTGATTTTCTTGGAATGAAGCCTTCGAAGCTGAAGCGGTCGGTAGATAAACCTGAAACCGCAAGGGCTGCAATAACAGAAGATGGTCCTGGCACAACCTGAATTTCAACACCCTGCTCGCTGCAAGCGCGAACCAGAGCAAAGCCAGGGTCGCTAATGGTTGGCATGCCCGCATCGCTGACCAAAACTAGGTTGCCGGTTGTCGCTATTTCAACCAGTCGATCAAGTTTTTGTAATTCGTTTTGTTCATTGAGGCTGATAAGTTCTGCGTTCAGCTTTATGCCTAGGTGATTAGCCAGCTTCAATAGGGTTCTGGTGTCCTCAGCAGCAATTACTTGCGCCTGCTGCAAAGTCAGGATCAGCCTTGCCGAGGCATCGCCTATGTTTCCAATAGGAGTTCCAGCCAGAATAAGCACCACTTCATTGTGTCAGATACCAAGGCGCGGTCTTGATTAGCATGGGCGTATGACGAAGTTGCGGGGGAACAAAAAGGTCTTTGAATACCTTGGTTTCGTTGTTGTGCTCGCCATAGCTTCGCTAACTAGACTCTGGAACCTCTCTTTCCCGCAAAAGCTGGTTTTTGACGAAACCTACTACGTCAAAGACGCTCTCTCGCTGTCTCAAGAAGGAAATGAAAAGAACTGGCCAGAAGGTGCCAACGCTGCCTTTGAATCTGGGGATGTTTACTCGTACCTAGCTGATCCGGCTTTTGTGGTGCACCCACCATTTGGCAAGTGGTTGATTGCATCCGGCATGTGGCTACTCGGGCCTTACAACGCTGCCGGTTGGCGAATCTCCACTGCCGTCTTGGGCATAGCCACCGTTGCCCTACTGATGCTTGTTGCATACAAGCTCTTTCGCTCAACCAAGCTCGCCCTTGCGGCGGGATTCTTACTGGCGATAGATGGCATGGCTGTAACGATGTCCCGCACTGCATTGCTTGATGCTCCACTGACTTTTTTCCTATTGCTAGGTTTCTTGTTTTTCCTGATCGATAACAAGCAGTCCAGGCTCCGGATTGGCTATGCGATTCAATCAGGCAAAAGCTCTCTGCTTTGGTTTAGGCCTTGGCTGTTGCTAGCTGGGGTGGCTCTTGGGGCCGCTAGCGCGATCAAGTGGTCGGGACTGTATCTGTTGGCAGCAATTGGTTTGTATGTGGTGTTTTCAGAAATGTTTCTGCGCAGGGACTCTGGAGAAAAGTCGTGGGCTCGAACTGGGCTTTTGGCTCAAGGGGCTATTTCCTTTGTGACTCTTGTTCCGGTTGCCATCGCAACTTACGTTACAAGCTGGTTGGGTTGGATCAACTCATCGGGTGGATACTCAAGATCTTGGGCAGAAGATAATTCTTTGCCTGGAATATTTGGAGCCGCGCCTAGCTGGGCTCAATCACTTTGGAATTATCACGAGGTGATTTACAGCTTCCACGTCAACTTGTCCGAAGATCACTCCTACCAATCTCACCCGATCACTTGGCTCTTGGGACTTCGCCCCACTGCTTTTTTCTATGAGACATACTCGTCTGGGCAAATGGGATGCGAAAGTGATACTTGCTCGTCCGCCATTACCGCTTTGGGTAATCCGCTGATTTGGGTTTTTGCAACTGCAGCACTTGCATACCTTGTCTACCGGTACCTAAGAACCAGAGAAAGAGTTATCGGGCAGGTTTTGCTAGGAGTAGGTGCTTTGTATCTACCCTGGCTATTGATTCCAGAAAGAACTGTCTTTCAGTTCTACGCGGTGAGTTTTCTACCGTGGATGATTCTTGGGCTGGTTCTAGTGATGCAGATTCTCTACCGAGCAATTGGTAACACCAAATTAGCCAAGGCTTTGGTTATTGGATTCTTTGTCTTAGCCACCTTGGTCTCGATCTTTTTCTTGCCGGTAAACATCGGGCTGGTGGTGCCTTTTGATCAGTGGCAGCTTCGGATGTGGCTTCCTAGCTGGATCTAAAAGCGCCAAAGTAGGATTGAAAAATGCCCATCTTCGCAGTCACTTATCTATACACAGCACCCGCGAGCCAGATTGATGAAATTAGACCTATTCATAGGGCGTGGCTTTCGGGTCTTCTGGAAAAGAATATTCTTCTAGCTTCGGGGCCAATGGTGGACACCCCGGAGGCGCTACTTATTTTTAGAAGCGAGACTGCAGAAGAGCTTGCGAAGCTATTAGATAACGACCCGTTTGACATCGCGGGATGTATCGGATCTCGAACTATTCAAAGTTGGAATCCAGTATTTGGACCTTTTAGTTCCTAGCTAGATTTCTTGGAGGTCTTTTTCTTCTTAGAGGCTTTCTCGTTGCTGGTGGCAATCAAGCTGACCACGGTTGTGATTACCAAAGTTGTAATGATTACCCCAAGAGATAGCTCGGTTGAGATTTCAGGCACAGACTTGAAATGCTCTCCACCGTTGATAAACGGAAGTTCGTTTTTGTGTAAAGCGTGAATCACAAGCTTCACACCAATCCAAGCAAGAATGATTGAAAGCCCGACTCCTAAGTACTTCAGTCTTTCCATCAGACCGCTCAATAGGAAGTAAAGCTGTCTCAGACCAAGTAGAGCGAAGGCGTTTGCCATAAACACGATGTATGGTTCGTTGGTTAGACCATAGACGGCGGGGATCGAATCCAGGGCGAACAACACATCTGTCAGCCCGATCGCAATCATTACTAGCAACAGTGGGGTTATGTACCTCTGGCCGTTTTTGATAATGGTGAGCTTGGTGCCGTGGTACTCGTCAACGGTTCTGAATCGCTTCTTGATAAAGGCAATTGCCTTGCCGCCTGGGACCTTGTCGTCATGGTCTTTCTTGAGAGTGTCCCAGATCAGTAGGGCTGCGGTGTAAAGCAAGAAGAATCCAAAGATGTAGAAAACCCAGCTGAAGTTCTCGATGGCAGCCGCACCCAGGTAAATGAAGATTCCCCGAAGAATTAGGGCTAAGACAATTCCAATTAGAAGAGCCTCACTCTGGAGTTTTCTTGGGACGGCGAATTTAGTAAAAATGACCAAAAATACGAAAAGGTTGTCTACGGATAGGGACTTTTCAGTGATAAATCCGGCCAGGTATTCGCCGCCAAATTGAGATCCCCAGACCTCGGTCACCAAGAAGGTGAACATGAGTGCGAGCCCAACATAAATAGTGGACTGGATTGCTGATTCCTTGAAAGTTGGTTCATGAGGCTTCATTATCTGAACTATCAAGTCGCCCAAGATTACCAAGGTGATGATTCCAACGGAAAGGTACCAAACCCAAGGGTCAACAATCATTACTGCTTCTTGCACAATTACCCCATTTTCTAAGGCCCCCGGGGGCATTGTTTCATCTTGCAATATTCTATGAGAGTCTTGAACTATTACCGTCAATCAGAGCTGGGGAAACCATGAGAGTTCTAATCTCGGGAGCAAGCGGATTAGTAGGCACGGAGCTATATAGCCAACTAAAAGCCGCCGGCCACGAACCATTGAAGCTTGTGCGTCGTAAAGCCAAAGCCAGTGATGAAATCAGCTGGAACCCAGCTTCATTAGAACTTGATCCAGCAGTTATGGAGTCCGTTGACGCGGTTGTGAATCTAGCTGGTGCCACCACTGGCCGGATCCCCTGGACTAAGCAATACAAGCAGCAGATAGTTGACTCCAGAATCAACTCGACCAAGACCCTGGTAACTGCGATCAACGCAGCCAAGAACCCACCCAAGGTACTCGTGAGTGGTTCGGCGTCTGGCTTTTATGGGGAAGGTGGCGACCTGTGGCTAAACGAAGACAGTCCGAAGGGCGAGGGCTTCTTATCTGATCTTGCCAACGACTGGGAGCTTGAGGCTCACAAAGCCAGAACCCGGGTGGTGCTGGCTCGCACCACGCTAGTCATGAGTCGCAAGCTTGGCGCCCTCGGAAAACTGATTCCGCTGATCAAGATCTTTATTGGTGGACCGCTAGGTTCTGGAAAGCAATACTGGGCTTGGATCAACTTGGTCGACGAAGCCGCTGCCATCATTCATCTGATAAATACTCCAACCGCACACGGGCCATTCAACTTAAGTGCTCCGGAGCCAGCAACCTGCGAACAGATTGTTCGGGCCCTGGCTAAAGAGCTTGGCAGACCGGCCTGGTTCAGGGTCCCAGAATTTGCCATGAATATGCTCATTGGCGAGGCGGCCAGGGAGCTACTTCTGGTGAGTCAAAAGATGACAGCAACCAAGCTTTTGGCCTCCGGCTTTCGCTTCAAATACCCGGACCTGGAATCTTCGGTTCGCTGGGTAGTTTCTAAAGACTGAAAGTAAATGCAAAACGAAGATTTGCTAAATCTTTGACAAATGAAAAACCCCACTCCGAAGAGTGGGGTTTTTCCTTATTGCAAGAAATTACTTCTTTGCAGCTGGCTTACGCTTTGCAGTCTTACGACGTGCTGGCTTCTTCGCTGCTACTGCTTTTTTAGCAGCTGGCTTGCGCTTCGCTGCAGTCTTCTTAGCTGCTGGCTTCTTAGCTGCAGTCTTCTTAGCAGCTGGCTTGCGCTTTGCTGCAGTCTTCTTAGCAGCTGGCTTGCGCTTCGCTGCAGTCTTCTTAGCTGCTGGCTTCTTAGCTGCAGTCTTCTTAGCAGCTGGCTTGCGCTTTGCTGCAGTCTTTTTCGCTACTGGCTTCTTAGCAGCAGTCTTCTTTGCAGCTGGCTTGCGCTTTGCTGCAGTCTTCTTTGCAGCAGGCTTCTTAGCTGCTACTGCTTTTTTCGCAGCTGGCTTGCGCTTTGCTGCAGTCTTTTTCTTGGCTACTGCCATTTTCTTTACCTCTTTCACTTCAGCTACAGTTTCTTCGGCGATATCCTGAGCTAGGTTGCCCATTGCCTTTGAAACCGGCTTGACGTTATTGCGGAATATTTTGTTTACTCGTTTTGATACTCGTTTTGTTACTCGATCAAATGCGTTCACTCTTTGCTCTCCTGTTTAGATTGATTTAAGTCTAGTGATTTAGCACGAAATTACGCTGTAGCGCGTCTTTTTTTCAATATTGTGTTTATTTCTTTTTGCGTGTCGAAATTCTTCCTCGAGTTGCTAATTTCGGTCACGGACGCGACGTTTGGTATTTCTAGCTCACCAATTCGACTTTTATATGCAGGTGAGGGTAGTGGGTTTGGAGTCCACGCTCTAGAGTCACTTTCCGCGTCAATACTGGGCAGAATGGCTTCTCTCCAGGTCTTTGCGAGGCTGGCAGTCAACTCGGTTTTCGACTGAGCAACCCTTATAAGTGTCTTATTTAGTTCGCCGGAGGCCTTTATCGCCACCAGCAGCGCGAACAATCCCACTAGCATTCCCAACCCAATTGCTACAAAAAGTAGCGGGTTTTGGAAGGCGAAAAACGCCAATGTGACCGATCCCAGGATAGTTAGGGTGGCCATAACCGACATCGTGTTTTTTGTTCTTCTAAGCTTTCGAGATCGTTCGGTTGCAAGCCGAAGCTTTGATACAACCGGCGCATTCGCCGAAATCTTTATGTCTCTAACCTGGGATTTCAAACCCCTTGACTGCTGAGCGTACCGCTCAGCATCCACGCGATTTTGGAACCAGGACGGAATAAAGACAACAACCCACAAGACTGCGATGACGAGCATCATCAGTCCACCGAGTGCTGCGCTTTGATCCATACCTCAAAGTTAGAGAAGGAAGTGCAGCGTGTCGCGGATTTGAGGTGGCGTGTTGGTTTGTCAGTTCCAGGGGTATTTTTGGGGTGGAACTTGTTTTCTTAGGTATCTATTCAATATCCCATCCGGAACTTCTTCCCCAGTCAAAGCAAAGATGTAGTGATCGCGCCAGTCACCATTGATGTGAATGTAGCGCTGCTTGATGCCTTCGTACCTAAAGCCCAGCTTTTCTATGACTCTTAGCGATGCAGTGTTTTCTGGCCTGACATCTATCTCAACCCGGTGTAACCCAACCTGATTCATCAAATAGTCGGTAACCAGGGCAACCGATGTTGGTGCAACACCTCTTCCTGCAACTTCCGGTGCCACCCAATAGCCAATTACGGCAGAAGAAACAGAGCCATACATAATGTTCGCAACATTTAGTTGGCCTTGAACTACCCCGTCAACCTCAATGACAAAGGGCATCCCTGACTCATCATCTAATTGCCGAATCAGTCCTCGAAGTTGGGATCTGACATCAAAAGAGTTTGGAGCTCCCGGGTTCGTGGCCTCCCAGGGCCTAAGCCATGACCTATTGCCAAGGATCAGCTTCTCTAAAGTTTTGGAGTCTCTCATCTTCGCGATCCGCAATTTTACGTCGCCGTGAGTTAGTGCAAAAGAAAGAGCCACGATGGCTAGATTAGTGGCATGAGTGAGATTGTCTCGGAAGCCAAGAAAGCCCTTAGGGTTCAGATTTTGGCGGCTAGATCTGAAAATCTCGCCAGGCAAACAAGCCACCTATTTGCCGAATCCTTGCTAGCTCTTTCATTGCAGCAAAACCTAAAGCGAATCGGCTGCTACCTATCTTTTGGGTCTGAGCCTGCCACCGATTCCTTTATTGAACTAGCCCAGGCAGAGGGCATAGATATTGCTTGCCCAAGAATTGAATCCGATGGACATATGGTCATGGCGGTTTTGGAATCTCAAACTATGCCGAGCGAGCTGGGTTTTAGGGAGCCCACCGGCAAAGTTGTTGAGCCAAAGGATCTGGAATTGATTGTTATTCCAGCGCTGGCAATTGACTATGACGGACTGCGCCTGGGTCGAGGTGCTGGTTACTTCGACCGATTCTTAGAGCAATACAAGGGGCCAACCGTGGGGCTCGTTTACGATGCCGAGTTTGTACCAAAGGTTCCAAGCGAGACTCACGATCTGCCAGTAAGCCTGGTCGTGACCCAATCTCGAACCATAAGCATTCCCTTTGCGCGGTAGAATTAGCTAAATCCCACTGATTCGAGAGAGCCCATGCCCACCTATAGCTACGTCTGCAAGAAATGCGAACACAGCTTTGATTTGTGGCAGGAGTTTGCGGCTGCGGATGAGACCGTGTGCCCTGAGTGCGGCGGGGAATTGCGCAAGGTATTTGGTCAGCTAGGTGTGAGATTCAAAGGGACAGGTTTTTACAGAACTGACTCCAGGTCAACTGAGTCAAGCAAACCAAAATCTAGCGACTAACCCCAGTGCGGCGGTTTGTCTTCGGCAAGTCTTTGATCGTTAGAGTCCGCTGAGTCTCCCCAAGCTGAAGCCGTGTCTTCAAAGGCGGGTTCGCTAAGTTCAAAAAGTGGCTGAGGTTTCTTGGTTACCTCTATACCCAATTTCATGGCAATCGATCTTGCCACCTGCTCGGGATCTGCAAACAGTTCAAAGCTTGGAATCCTCAAATACATCCAGCCCATAGCTTCTAGAAGTGCCGGGCGGAGCCGGTAGCGCTCTGAAAGGTTGTAGCCAAGGATGCCCCAGTCCGGTTCAACTATTGCCGCCTTCTGGCCCACCGAAGCCACCAGCTTGATCCTCGTCGAGAAGTTGGTTCTGGTGGTAACCCCAAGCTTGGTAAGCCTGATGGCTAGGTCAGCAATCATTGGGTTCAGGTCTGCCTCAACTTTGATGGGGGCGACTCTTCCAAGCTCATGCATCAAATCGCTCAGCATCTCTATGCCAGGATTTGCCTTGGCGAGCAGATCTTGGTTATCCAGAGCGCTCACGATGGTTATTTGCTTTCTGGCAGAAACCAATAGGTTCGCTAGATACCTCTTGCCATGCCGATGGGAAATTTGACCCAGTAGCTTTGGTGCTTGTCCGCTTAGGTCTTTACCGAAGCCCAGGCTAAAGATGATCCGATCGGCCACCCGGTGAGCTAAGTCCTGGATGGTAGTTATCTCAAATTTTTCACGGCCATGGCTTTCAAAGAATGGATCTAAATCCGCCCTAGTCTTTCTAGCTGACCTGAGCCCAGTTTCTAATCGCCAAGCGTGCTTCGCGCTCGCGGTTGCCACCAGTAAGGAATCTTGCGGTGTTGTCTTAGCGTGGCTCATGATGGCCTGAATTACTAGCTCTAGCTCTTGATCCAAGCTCTCGGGCTGATCTGAATTTCCCGCCACAACCCGCTCAAACTTCAAGTTGCTGCGTCCAAAGTAACTGGCTGCCACCGGCTCAAAGATTATGCGGTCTTGGTAAAACTCTCTATTGATGTAATCACCGAGTGCTTGGCCTGAAGTTCGATAGCTTCGTCTCAGAACCTCTAGAGGCAGCGACCTGCGAGCGGCAGTGAAAATAGACTCAGGTAAACGAGTTGGCTCATCTTCTTCAGGCAGGCACTCAATGCTGAAACCGGCGGCGGCTGCGATCACGTCATCACCAAAGACCACGACCTGATTCGAGCGAACCAGCCCAGCGTAGTTTTCGGCAATGGAAGACCCGGCACCATCGAGTACCAAGGTGACATCGAATCTTTCACCCTTGGCCAAAGTTGTGGGTAGCTCGTAGGGAGAAGCCAAAACCACTGGAACCAGTGCTTGGTAAATGTTTGGAGCCAGTTGTCCAACCTCTGAGATAACCGCGCGCTTTAGTTTTAGCAATTCTTTTAGGGTTTGTGCCTCGGAAGGAAAATTCTCTAGCGCTTGCTTCCACTTTCCAGCAAGGCCGTAGGCCACTGTTTTCGAGCCAGCTGCAATCAGATCTGTTTCGGCTGCAGCAAAACGCTTTTCTATTTGGACGATTTGGTCACTATCGGTAGCTAGCGATCGGCCCGATCTTTCAAGCAATGTTTCCAAAGCAGATTTCCACCAAGCAAGTTCGAGTTCAGCCTGTAGGTCATCCTTGCTGGTGTGTAGATTGGCAAGCTCAACGGCCAATGGCCCAAGGCCTGCTTCTTCGAGTCGCTGGATGGTCATCGATCTCTCGTCGTAGTTGTCCAGTATCTTGGTGTCTTCCGAAAGCGAACGAAGAGTTTTAGTGAGCTCAGTGAGTGGCTGTGAAAGAAGTGGTTCACTCATTGCTAAATCACTTAGCAGTGCTTGGAGCTCACCCAATTCGCGAACGAATTCGTTCACGCCCTGCTGGGCTTCTTTGATTCCCAGAGGAACCTGCGGTGGCTTGGCAACTAAGCAGTATTTGCCCCAAGCATCACGCTGGAGCTGAATTGCTTTTAGTGACTCATGCATGTCCGAAACGTGAAGGCCTGGGCGAAGGTATTCTTTAGCGAGTTTTTTCAGGCGGCTGCGATTTGCCCCTGACATTACTGACTTGTCTTTCCGTGGTGCGGTAGCCAAGATCAACTCGGTGAGCGGGCGATCAAACACCTCGGGTTTGAACTTATCGAGGGTTTCTCTGATGCCAATAAATAGCTCAAGGTAATTCACCCAGTCACTCACCGTCTGGGCTGGCTGGAACTCAACGGTCCTGGTGAACTCGGCGAGCTGGCTGGAAATGGCTGGGAAGGAGTTTTCATAAAGCGATTTGGCCAGTTGCAGCTTGCTTGGGACATCCAATGGGTTCTCGAACTTAGCCATGAACCAGGCTGACTCACTGGGTCCGATATCGAACATTCCAAGCTCTTGGGCCTGCTTGAGCAGGGTTCCCGCAAAGGTAAGGTCTCGGTGGCGACCTAGTTGGTCGGCATCGATTCTTGCCTCGTTAACTGGAGCCTTGGTAGATCCAGACAATCTAGCTAGCTCCTCGAGGGCCTGCTCGATACTTACTCCCAGCTCACCGTCTACCTTCTCAAAGTCCGAGAAGTAGTTGGCAACTTCTTCTCGGGCGCTATCGCGGCGGGCAGCTCGTTCGGTGTAGTTCACAGGTTGCGCTTTCTCGTTGCGAGAAATTGCACTGATCATATCTAGCCAAGTTGCACTTGATCTGATGCCAAGACCGGGTAAGCCAACCTGGGCAAACCTGTTCGCTAGCTCGTCTAGGGTCTGTCTTCTAGGTGCAACCACCAGCACTCTTTTACCCTGATGGGTGAGTGCGCTAACCAAGAGCACAACAGTTTGCGTATAGCCACACCCCGGCAAGGTCTCAACAGCAAAACTGGCTCCAGCTAGCGCTCTCGAGACAATTCTGGTTTGAGTGCTATCAGAATCGGTAACCGCTATTGGGTCCGCGATGCCTGGCTCAAAAGACTCTGCGTTGGAATCTAATTCTGTTAGGAACAAATTTGTCACTGGGTGCGAAGCGTCCTGGAAATCAGATGCAAGATCACTAGCCGCTGATGAGAAGTTGCCGATAGCCAAGAGCCTGCTGAACTCAAGATTTGCCGATTCATCCGTAAGTGCAGAAATGTGATCTAGCACTCGAACCGGAATCGGGTCTGATCCGACCTGAACCATAGACAGAAGATCCTCAGCGTTTAGCTTTACCCCGTAGTGCTTCTGAAGTGCTGGAGCCAACGCTGGATTGACGATGGCTTTTCTAGAAAGACTCAGTTCAAAATCATCTTGCTTGGTGAGAAGGTTTACTGGCCAAAGAAGGATTGGCATCCGCAGCTCATGGCCGTCCGCACTAAAGTCCACCAGGCCGCTGGCAAGGTAGAGGCTCTCGATCCCGAATTGCTCCGAGAGCGAGTCTTGTTTGCGCTTGATCCGATTGGCAGCCGAATAGGCCCTAGAGAAAGAAAGGGAATCGCGAATCAGGTTAGATAACAGTGTTGACCTGCCAGTAACAAACTGGGCCAGGCCACCCGGGTGAGCTTTCTCCAGATTTACCTGAGAGTAGCTGTTGCTGTTGAAATGGCTAAGTGGATCCTTGCCACCAATTTGATTGATTTCCAAAAACCACTGCTCGCGAGTAGGCGCAGACTGATGATCTTGAGTGTCTAGAAAATCGGTCATGAGTCAAGACTAACTTTGGGGACCCTTGATTCTTGGCTACCTCGGCTTGTGTTGAGGTATCTTTGATAGTTCTGGCCCCGTAGCTCAGTGGATAGAGCAGAGGTTTCCTAAACCTTGTGCGGAAGTTCGATTCTTCTCGGGGTCACTCTAGGCAGCTGCAGCAAAAGCCAAGTAGGGATCCCACTCTGGTTCAAATCTTTCGGTGCCCCGCACCATCCAGATAGTCCCAGCTGGCATCCGAGGTGTGAAATCAAGCGTCCAACCCATATCTGCCAGCGTGCGGTCACCTTTTTTGTTGTTACACCTCAGGCAGCAGGCAACCAGATTTTCCCAAGAGTCATCTCCGCCCTTAGATCTAGGCTGAACGTGATCCACCGTGGAAGCAGATCGTTGACAGTAGGCACAGCGGTGGGCGTCCCTTCGGAGCACTCCCCTTCTTGAAACTGGGATAACCCTAGAGCCTGGGATTCGGACGTAGCGAGATAGCAAGATGACCGAGGGCAGCTTGTATTCAGAAGTTGCACTTCTTACTAGGTGATTGCCAGCCTGGGCCAAGACGGTGGCCTTTTGGTTTAGCACCAAAATAATGGCTCGCTTGAAGCTCACCACAGCAAGGGGCTCATAGCCTGCGTTTAATACCAAAGTTCTCATTCAAGTTCCTTTCGAATTGACCCACACGGATTGTGGGCGTTCGGTTAGCTAGCTTGATTGCCTGGGCACAAAAAAAGCGCCGTCATAAATGACGACGCTAATTACTTGCCCGGTATCGAACCGATGGGCTCGGGTTGCCGAGATTGGAAGCAGTACTTGGGAAGCATGCTTTTCATCAAAACCCCTAGCCCTTCAATTAGATGACAATTTCTAGCTAGCTATAGGTTAGCTCAAACAAAAACCAGATTTATCAAGAAACCAGGCTGTGTTTTAGGAAGTGGTGCCTAGCCGCACGAAGTAGTGCCTCGGCTCAAAAATAGGAGCCAGTTTGACTCTGTCACCTGGTTGCGGAGCGTGGTAGAACTGACCATTTCCGGCATAGATTCCGTTGTGGCTGTGATCGTTGAAGATAACTAGGTCTCCAGGTCTGGCATCTTCTGGTGCCACAATAATTCCGTATCTGGCCTGTGCAGTCACGCTGTGACGAAGTGGGATACCGAACTGCGCGAACACAAACATCACATATCCCGAGCAGTCAAAGCCTCGAGGGTTAGATCCACCGAAAATGTAGGGGGTTCCAACATATTGAGCCGCAACTTGCAAAACCTGCTCCGCGCTGATGGAGCTAAAGGGTGGGTTCTTAACGAAGTCTGCAGCGCTTGGGCCATTGTAGGCACGGTAGTTACTGATGGTCTGCTGGCGAAGCACTAGGGCAGCGCTGGCTGATGCATACTCACCTCGAACAAATTGAACGGTGTTGGCAGCAGCCACGGTTAGATCCTGGGTGCCTTCGGTCTGAATGATGTCATCAGGGTTAGTAGTTGTGAACCTGGCCATCGCTGCTACCTCTGGATCATATGCGTAAGCCGGTAGCGCCGAGGTAGCTAGCAAACCCGATGCGGTCAGCATGGTCACTGCTGTTCTGAAAGTTTGGTTGTTGCGCAATCTGCCCTGGGTCGAGACTTTGCTTAGCGGCCTTTGCAGATCACGCTCACGCTTGAGGGCTTTTGCCTCCATGCGAAGCATGGCTTTGCGAGCGCGCTTGGAAGACTTGGCTAATTTTGCTTTCTCGGCTTCGCGCACCGAGCGTCTGGAGCGAATCTCAAAAGATTCAAGGACGTTTATTTCAACGTCTGCTCTGTGTTTGCCTGTACCATTACTGGCCAAAGCTGCTACCTCCGCGTTGCTCTAAAGACTTCTTATAAGAAATCAATCCTGAATCGAAACTATTAGTTCTAAAGATCTGATTTCAGGCTCAAAGCATCTCAGATCCGACCATCGAAATAGGTTGATTTCGATTGCTGGAACAGTCTAACCGATGACTAATCTGAGCTCAAAAACCGCGCCTGTTCTGGGTAAACTCGCAGACTACTACAATGTTGACATGCCAGATATCCAGATTCCTAGCCAACTTTTGCCCAAAGATGGGCGTTTTGGCTGCGGTCCGTCGAGGCTTAGGCCGGAGCAGGTAGCGGCATTTGGCTCAATCGGTACATCTCTTATGGGCACTTCCCACCGTAAGGCTCCCATCAAGAACCTGGTCGCCGAGGTCCAAAATGGCCTGCTTGAGCTATTTCGAGCCCCAGCAGGTTACGAAATAGCTCTGGGAAACGGTGGCGCGAGCGCATTTTGGGACATGGCGGCTTATTCACTGGCCGAAGGTAATTCCCAAGCACTAGTCCACGGAGAATTCAGCTCCAAATTTGCCAAGTCCCTCAAGGCCCCTTTCTTGGGCGAACTATCGGTGAGGCAGGGCCAACCTGGCTCCAGGGCAGACTTTATTGCTACTTCTTTAACCAATACATATGTATACCCCCAAAATGAAACCTCTACTGGAGTTATCACCCCGGTAGAAAGGCTGGCCGGCGCAGACAGCGGGGCCTTATTCCTAACTGACGCCACCTCAGCTGCCGGAGGTATGGACTTTGACGCCAAGAGCACAGACGTCTACTACTTTTCCCCACAAAAGAACTTTGCTGCTGACGGCGGCATTTGGCTAGCCTTACTTTCCCCTGAGGCGCTCTCGCGAGCCGAGAAGATAGCTGCATCGGATCGCTACATCCCAGAGTTTTTGTCCCTCAAGACTGCGATCACAAACTCAAGGCTGAACCAGACCCTAAATACCCCTGCCATCGCCACCCTGTTTTTGCTCAATGAGCAGATCAAGTGGATAAACGAGTCAGGTGGCTTGAAGTGGGCAGACGCCAAGACTCGCTCCAGCTCAAAAGTGCTATACGACTGGGCCGAGACATCGGCTGTGGCAAGCCCCTTCGTTTCTAACCCCGACCACCGCTCCCAAGTAGTTGTCACCTTGGAGTTTGAGGAAACTGTGGACTCTGCAGAGCTGATTCGTGTGCTCAGATCGAATGGAATTGTGGATGTCGACCCGTACCGCGGAATGGGAAAAAATCAGCTCCGGATTGCTACATTCGTTGGTACCGACCAATCTGATGTTGAGTCGTTGACAGCATGTTTTGATTTTGTTTTAGAGAGGCTAGTTTGATTAGGTTTCGAGTCAAGGAACAAGATCGCAAGCCCGATCCTGAGCCGATCGAAACCAATGCCGCCCTGGCGGTAATTATTTTTACCGCAATGTGGGCGGTGGCCTTACTTCTTATCCTTCTTTTTGGCCAGACGCTTTCGGAGCCGCTTCCGCAGTGGTGGGCGCTTACCTGTGTCTTTGGTATCTGCCTCGGAATCTTCGGTTACTTCAAGGTCCGGGGCAGGTAGCTCCTCGGCTTTATTCTTTTCAAGCTCTGCACGTCTTTCCGACCAGGGCACCCAACTTGGCGCAACTACGGAGTCTTTGCCTGGAAGTAAAACCACTTCAGAAACTGTCGCGGTATCTGATTTTTTGGCTTGAAAAATAACCACGTTCCACTCCCAACCGACATAACCGGTGAGCTTGGATTCGAAGCGGTAGCTTGTGGTGTCCTTATCTTCGGTAGCGGTGCCAAGAAACTTTCCAACTCCGTTTGCCGGGGCAGTTTCTTTAGCTGCTTTTTCGGCTAAGGATTGGTGCTGAGGCTTTTTGAGTAGCTTAAGCATCTAGCTCGTCGGCAAGCTTGCGAAGCAAGGTTGCGATCTTTTGGCTCTGTGCAGTTTCTGGCTGCTTGCCACGCTTTAGTCCCCCGCTGATGTTATCGAGCAAGCGAATCAGGTCTTCAACAATGACCGACATTTCGTCAGCAGGCTTCCTGGACATCTTCATGAGAGATGGTGGAGCCTCTAGAACCCGAACAGACAGCGCCTGGGCTCCTTTTTTACCATCGACAATGCCGAATTCAACCCTGGTTCCAGGGGTTACCTGAGTTACTCCATCTAGGAGTGCGCTGATGTGTAAGAAAACCTCTTGGCCTTCATCGGATGCGATGAAACCAAAGCCTTTTTCTTCATCGAAGAATTTCACTTTGCCGGTTGGCATGACTACCTCTTTCTCAGGATTTTCCATTTTACCAAGGGCAACCACCTAAAAACTACTGCCCTAATACAGCCCTCGCTTCAGGGGTATCCTAGAAGGATGACTAAATCCAAGCCAACAGGCCCTTCCCGGCTGGAGACTGTCCTTGCTTACATGGGGGCTGGAATCATTGGGCTTTCACTGCTTTCTATAGTCGTAACCCTCGTCCGAAGCTTCTTTGGGGAGACCACTAATCTGGCCATTTTTGCCCAGATACCTCTTATAGCCCTGCCCATCGGGTTCGTCCTTGTCTTGATGCTTCTGCTTCTTTCGGTTAGACGGAAAGGGCGCGAAAACAAGCAGTGAGTGATCTATACCGGTTAGCCCTAGCCCTTCGATCTGCAGACGACGCCGCCCTTAGTATTTTGGTTCACGAGAGATCACTTTCACTTTCTGAGTTCAAAGATTTCTTTGATCTTGCTCAAGCAGTCCTAACTCCGAAGTCGCAAGCGTTACTTGTTTCAAGTCTTTCTAATTCAGAAATTAGCTCCTTGAGATCCCTTCTCGCGCAGGAGAAAGTTTCCAAAGAGCAAGTTAGTTTTCTAGCAAGTGATCTGTTGGTTTGGAGCTCCAAAGAGCCAGTGGTTTACGACTGGCTGGCTGAGCGATTGAAGGAAAACCCCAGAACGGCCTCACTTCGAATAGTGACCGAAGCTACCAAGGCGCCAGATCAAGAATCTATCGATAGAGATTGTGGCATTCATGCCTTTGAGGCCATGCAGTCCATCACCGAATTAATCTTTAGCCTCGATCAACATTTTGTTCGTGAAGTGTCTAAAGGCTCTATGGGCTTACCGGATGTGAAGCGACTCTCCAGTCACTTAGGAAAATCAAAAGAGTACGTAAAAGCAATACTTGAACTCGCCAAAGTTTCCGGTGTGGTGGCAATTTCCGACAAACGCTTTCACCCAACTGATCTTGCCGACAGTTGGATTAGCTCCGATCCAAAAAGCCGTTGGCAAATCTTGGCCAGTGCCTGGCTGGCTATCTTGGGGGCATCCGGCTCGAAGGAACTAGCTCTGCAGCTCACTCAGAACCCAACCAAGTCGTTGATCGAGCTGGTGGGATCTAGCTTCCCGCTAGTTAACTCTTCCGCTCAATCTCGAATCGGAAGGGTCGCTGAGCTTGCCGATGCCATTGGCCTCTCCGTCAATGGCTTTGCTGCCAGCTGGCTTGGCAGTGTTCTGGCCGGGAAGCTGGCAGTTGCCAACAAGGCCCTAGAACAAAGGCTTCCAGCCCAGCAGGAGCGCATTATCGTCCAGGCCGATCTGTCGATTATTGCCCCTGGGCCCCTAGCAAGCACCATTGAGATTGAGCTTCGAAAGTTCACCGACACGGAAAACATTGGCCTAGCGACCGGGTATCGGATTTCACCGATGAGCATTAGCTGTGGCCTGGAAGAGGGTTTAAACGAAAAACAGATACGGGCCCTTCTGGAAAAGCTCTCGGGAACAACCCTGCCGCAACCAGTTGATTACCTTATTTCCGAAACTGCATCTAGGTTTGGTCGACTAAAGATCTCAGCCAACAACACTGGTTCGATTTTGATTTCAAGTGACGAGTTGTTAGCAACCCAAATTCTTATGGACTCCAAGTTGAAAGCCTACGGACTAAGAAAATCTGAGGGTGGGATTATCTCACTGCTTGAACCTGAGACTTTGTATCACGCCCTTCGAGAAAATGGCTACTTGGCTATTCGAATCGATGAAGCTGGCAAGGTAATCGCTCCTTCGGCTATTCATAAAAATAGTTCTCACGCTGCAATGTTTCAAGACCAGCTAACAAGACTTAGAAAACAAGATCTTGAAATTGCAGACCAAGCGCCTGAGTCAGATGTAGACCGAAAAATTCAATTAGCTTTAGCGTCCAAGAGCATCTTGCTGGTGGAAATAAATGCCAACGGTAAAGTTATGAACTTTGTTTTAGAACCAATCGGCTTGGCAAATGGCAGATTGCGAGCGAGAGACCGCAAGGCTGACATCGAAAGAACCCTTCCGGTGTCTGCCATAACTTCGATTGTGATTGGCTAGTCATGACCGAAGGTCCGCTAATTGTTCAAAGCGATAAAACAGCCCTACTGGAAGTGAACCACCCGCAAGCTCCCGATGCGCGACATGACCTGGCGATCTTTGCCGAATTAGAACGAGCTCCTGAGCACATTCACACCTACCGAATCACCAAGCTCGGTTTATGGAATGCTCGGGCCGCAGGTCACGACAGTGACTACGTTCTTGGGGTGCTCGATAAATACGCTAAGTTCGCTATCCCCTCCTCGGTTCGAGTGGACATCCAGGAGACCATGGATCGCTACGGAAAGCTTGTTATTCGAAGGGATGCGGAAGGAGCGTTACTTCTTACCTGCTCCTCCCCGACCATCTTGCTGGAAGCTTCCCGGGGGCCAAAAATAGCAGCATTACTGGGATCTAGGCTCTCCGAGGACACCTTCGAGGTGCTTCCATTTGCCAGAGGAGCGCTCAAGCAAGAGCTTCTAAAGCTGGGGTGGCCGGCTGATGATTTGGCTGGATACACCCCCGGCACCCCCCATGAGATTGCTCTTGCTGAAGAGGGTTGGGCTATCCGCGACTACCAGAGCAACGCCGTGAGCAAATTCTGGGATGGTGGATCTGGAGTGGTGGTGTTGCCCTGTGGTGCAGGAAAAACTATCGTCGGTGCAGCTGCCATGGCTAGAGCCAAGACCAACACTTTGATTTTGGTAACCAACACCGTTGCTGCCAGGCAGTGGCGAGCAGAGCTACTAAAGCGCACAACACTTACCGAAGATGAAATCGGAGAATACTCCGGATCAATCAAGCAGGTGAAGCCGGTAACAATTGCCAGTTATCAAATTCTTACTGCCAAGCGAAAGAGTGAGTACGCACACCTTGAGCTACTAAATGCTAAAGACTGGGGTCTGATCATTTACGACGAGGTTCATTTACTTCCAGCTCCGATTTTCAAAATGACCGCTGATCTTCAAGCAAGAAGAAGATTGGGGCTGACGGCAACACTAGTTCGAGAAGATGGAAAAGAAGGCGACGTCTTTTCTTTAATTGGACCTAAGCGCTTCGATGCACCATGGAAAGAAATTGAATCCGAAGGATACATCGCCCCCGCAGAATGTTTTGAGATACGAGTTGATCTTCCAGAAGATGAAAGATTGAACTACGCAATTGCAGAACAAGACGAGCGCTACAGACTTGCGGCTACGTCCAAAGTAAAGATTCCTGTGATCCAAAAGCTTTTGGAAAGACACAATGGTGAGCCAACCCTAGTTATTGGTCAGTACTTGGATCAGATAGATGAGGTAGCAACCTTGCTGGGTGTTCCAAAAATCACCGGTGAAACCGCTGTCAATGAAAGAGAGCGGTTGTTTCAAGCCTTTCGCGATGGAACGGAACCCACTCTGGTGGTTTCTAAAGTTGCTAACTTCTCTGTTGACCTACCGGAAGCATCGGTGGCCATCCAGATCTCGGGATCCTACGGATCAAGGCAAGAAGAGGCCCAGCGCCTGGGTAGGTTGCTTCGCCCCAAGGCTGATGGCCGAACAGCGTCGTTTTACACACTTATTGCAAGGGATACCGTGGACCAGGATTTCGCCCAAAATCGCCAGCGCTTCCTTGCAGAGCAGGGCTATAGCTACAAAATCCTCGATGTTTCAAGTATCTGAGGCACTCAACTAACTCTCAGCTTTCTTTCAGGCAAAACTGAGACACTTGAGCCATGACAAAAACCCGAGTGCTCATAGTCGACGACGAACCAAACATCAGAGACTTGCTTGCCACCAGCTTGAAATTTGCAGGCTTCGATATTCAAACCGCTGCCAATGGCACTGCTGCAGTAGCCGCAGTTACCGAATCTGAACCTGACATCATCTTGTTAGACGTGATGCTTCCTGACATGAACGGCTTCAGCGTTACCAAAAAGCTGCGCTCAGCCGGAATTCAAGCACCAATTCTATTTCTAACCGCACGCGACGAAGTTGAAGACAAGATCACAGGTCTAACTGTCGGTGGCGATGACTATCTCACCAAGCCATTTAGTCTCGACGAAGTGGTGGCAAGAATTCAAGCAATTCTTCGGCGAACCAAATCCACCGATGCAGAGCCTGCAGTCATTGACGCGGGTCCGGTTGTCATAAACCAGGACGCTCATGAGGTTAGCGTTGAGGGAACAGTAGTTGAGCTTTCTCCAACCGAATACAAGTTGCTACGCTTCCTGGTAATGAACGCAGATCGCGTTTTAACCAAAGCGCAAATTCTTGATCACGTTTGGGAATATGACTTCAATGGCGACATGGGAATTGTTGAATCTTATGTTTCTTACCTTCGTAAGAAAATTGACCCAATTAGCTCAAGGTCGCTGATTCAAACAAAGCGCGGCGTTGGTTACATCTATAAGAAAAATGACTAATGACATCACGGTTAGCAATTGCTTGGGAAAAGGTTTCTCTTCGAAGTAAGCTAACCGGCTTATCTGTTGCAATCATTGGACTACTTCTTTTAGTTTCAAGTTTTGGAACTGTTTCTGTATTGCGTGCGTACCTGCAACAAAACACTGACAATCTGTTGTCTGCAACAGCATCTATTCTGTCGCAGCAAAACCCGGCCCAGATTGAGTCGCGACTAAACGCCAAGAGGCTGACGCTACCTAGGCTGCCAAGTGATTATTTGATTGCCGTGCTTGATGCTCGAGGCGAGACCATTTATCAAATAATGGCCTCAGATGCTTCTGACATGAGCCTGCCAAACCTGGAGGCGCTTGATCTAGAGGCTGTTTTTTCAACCGCTGGGGTGCCTTTTGATTTGGACCAGTATGGCGACTTGGGTGAGGTTAACATCGACGAGCGAGACAGTTGGCGCGTTGTTGCCCAACCATTTAGGGACTTTGATGGCTCGGTTGCTGTAGCGCTTCCAAACAGCACCAACCTGGAACTGCTTCGCCAGTACCGGGCTATCGGCGGGGGTTTTGGTTTCTTGCTACTGGGTCTTAGCGGTCTAAGTATCTGGCTCACCATCGCCCAGGCTCTAAGACCGCTGCGAGAAGTTGAGCGGACAGCCAAGCTCGTCGCCTCTGGGGATCTTTCTCAAAGACTTATTGAGCGCCCCGGCAAAACCGAGATCGCCAGACTAAACAGAAGCTTGAATACGATGCTCGATTCTCTTGAAGATTCTGTTTCGTCTAGAAACAAAACTTTGGGTCAGATGCGCCGCTTTGTTGCAGATGCATCCCACGAACTTCGCACTCCCCTGGTTTCGGTTCGCGGTTATGCGGAGCTGTACCGCAAAGGTGCCCTCAAGAAAAAATCTGAAGTGCAAGAGGCGATGATGAGAATCGAGTCGGAAGCCATACGTATGTCTTCTTTGGTTGAATCACTACTTACCCTGGCTCGATTAGATGAGAACCAGCAGCTTGATGCCAAGAAGGTGGACATGATTGAGCTGGTGAAGTCAGTCATCAAGAGTATTCCCGAGGGCCCAAAGAAGCTCACCTTTACCATGCTGACACTAAGCGGAGCAAAGCTACCCAAAGACGAAAAAGTCTTTGCAGAAATAAACGAGAGCCAAATCCGTCAGGTGCTCGTGAACCTAATTGAAAATGCCAAGCGCTTCAGTTCAAATAAGTCTTCAATTGAAATAGGCGTCGGTCAAAAAACTGAGGATGAGGTAATCATCGAAGTTATTGACCACGGCGAGGGTATCCCCAAGCAACTTAGAGACAAGATCTTTGAGCGCTTCTACCGAGCAGACAATTCCAGAAACCGCGAAACCGGTGGGACTGGTCTTGGGCTTGCCATCGTGAAAGAGATCGTGGTGTTACACAAAGGCCGCATCGAGGTTAGAGACACCCCGCAGGGTGGGGCAACTTTCAGAGTGAAGCTTCCAGCCAGACACAACTGGGTCTAGAAGCTTTTACACAACCTGTCTCACCGGGGCTTAACGCCATGCGGTTTCTGCCTAACCTAGGGCCCTAAGAAAGGGTCAAAATGGCGCAATTCCAAGTAGATAGCGAGCAAGTCCTTGCCGCTACCGCTCAAATCAACTCAACTATTTCCAGGGTCCAGGCGGAGGTTGCTTCTTTACACAACCAACTGCAAAGCCTGCAGGGTTCGTGGCGAGGAGCCGCAGCCGAATCATTTCAAGCTTTGGCTAATCGCTGGCGAACCACTGCAGGCGCAGTTGATACTCAGCTGTCTGAGATTGGTGTTGCTCTATCTTTCGCAGCTAATCAGTACCGCGAAATTGAGTACGCCAACCAAAGGTTGTTTTTGGGTTAGAAGCCCATGCCTTCGCCGCCACCTTGTGGCATTGCAGGAGCCGCAGGCTCTGGCTTCTCAGCAACTACCGCTTCGGTAGTTAGGAATAGACCAGCAATCGATGCAGCGTTTTGTAGCGCTGAACGAGTTACCTTTACTGGGTCGTTGATGCCAGCGGCAAGCATGTCAACATACTCTCCGGTTGCGGCGTTTAGACCGTGTCCAGAAGGTAGGTTTTCAACCTTGTCAGCAACAACGCCTGGCTCAAGTCCCGCGTTGATCGCAATCTGCTTCAAAGGAGCAGAGATTGCAACTCGAACGATGTTCGCTCCGGTTGCCTCGTCACCCTTGAGCTTCAGCTTGTCGAATGCAGTCTTGCCAGCCTGCAGTAGCGCAACGCCACCACCAGCCACAATTCCTTCTTCAACGGCAGCCTTGGCGTTACGAACTGCATCTTCGATGCGGTGCTTGCGCTCTTTTAGCTCAACCTCTGTTGCGGCACCAGCTTTGATAACTGCTACTCCACCGGAAAGCTTAGCTAGACGCTCCTGGAGCTTCTCGCGGTCGTAGTCAGAGTCAGTTGCTTCGATTTCGCGACGGATCTGCTCGACTCGGCCAGCAATCTGGTCCTTGTCTCCAGAGCCCTCAACGATTGTGGTCTCGTCCTTGGTAACAACGATCTTGCGAGCGCGTCCCAGCATGGTTAGGTCCGTGTTTTCTAGTTTCAGACCTACCTCTTCAGAGATAACCTGGCCACCGGTCAAGATGGCGATGTCTTGCAACATAGCCTTACGACGGTCGCCAAAGCCAGGAGCCTTGACGGCAACCGACTTGAAGATTCCACGAATCTTGTTCACGATCAGGGTAGCTAGTGCTTCGCCTTCGATGTCTTCTGCGATAACAAGAAGCGGCTTTCCTGCCTGGATAACCTTGTCAACAACAGGAAGAACATCCTTGATGTTTGAGATCTTGGAGTTCACGATTAGCACGTATGCATCTTCAAGAACTGCTTCCTGACGCTCTGGGTCGGTAACCATGTAAGCAGAGACGTAACCCTTATCGAATCTCATACCTTCAGTTAGCTGTAATTCGATTCCAAAAGTGTTTGACTCTTCTACTGTTACAACACCCTCGCGGCCAACCTTGTCAATTGCCTCAGCGATTAGCTCACCGATTACAGGGTCGCCTGCAGAAATAGATGCAGTTGCAGCAATCTGCTCTTTGGTCTCAACTGGCTTCGCGTTTGCCAAAAGCTCCTTGATAACCGCTTCAACAGCTTTCTCAATTCCACGCTTTAGCGTGATTGGGTCTGCTCCTGCTGCAACGTTACGAAGTCCTTCGCGAACAAGTGCCTGGGCTAGAACAGTTGCAGTGGTAGTTCCGTCTCCGGCTACGTCGTCTGTCTTCTTAGCAACTTCTTTAACTAGCTCAGCGCCGATTCTTTCGAATGGGTCTTCTAGTTCGATCTCCTTAGCAATGGAAACACCGTCATTGGTAATGGTGGGGGCTCCCCACTTTTTCTCAAGAACGACGTTACGTCCACGTGGGCCAAGGGTGACCTTCACGGTGTCTGCGAGGATGTTTAGTCCGCGCTCTAAGCCACGGCGGGCTTCTTCATTGAAAGTGATAATTTTTGCCATTTTTGGGTTTCTCCCGAAGTTGGTATAAGGATTAGCACTCTATTTGTTTGAGTGCTAACTCAATTTTGGCACTCTAGGGCTGAGAGTGCAAGTTTTGTTGGGGTATTAGAAAAGCCGCCACCTCGAAAGGTAGCGGCTTTTCCGTGAAGTCTAGGTGGTCCTAGATTAGGTTCACGGCGTCGGCCTGAGGGCCTTTGTCGCCGTTCTTTACTTCGAACTCAACGCGCTGGTTCTC
>JBIIQC010000008.1:0-40575 GCA_044342295.1 Rhodoluna sp.
GGCGAAATTGGCAGACGCACTGGATTTAGGTTCCAGCGTTCGAAAGGACGTGTGGGTTCAAGTCCCACCTTCCGCACCAAAAGCAAAAAGACTCGCAAACTAGCGAGTCTTTTTCTATTTAGGTCAGACTTACAGGCTCTTTTGCATCAAGATCACACCAAGCCAGCGGTTGAACTTATTGCCCACTCCAGGTAGCTGGCCAACTTTCTTGAATCCGAACTGCTTATGCATGTGTATAGAGGTATCGGCTTCACTGTCTGAGATCACGGCCACAACCTCTTTAATGCCAGCTTCCTTACCTAATCGCAAAAGCTCAGAAAGAAGTTTTGGGCCAATACCTTGCCCAACAGCAGAATGCTTTAGATAAATAGTGTTCTCAACTGTTCTTCGATAAGCCGACTTCTGCCGCCAGGGCGCAAGATAAGCAAACCCAAGGATTTCACCTGAATCTGAAGTTGCGACTAAGAAAGGTAAAAAAAGTTCTTTTACGTGTTTTAGTTTTTCCACCCAAGCGCTTGGCTCCATTGGTTGCTCATCGAAGGTAATAACAGAACCGCTTATATAGAAGTTGTAGATCTCGCAAATCACAGCGCAATCCGAAGATGTGGCGTCACGAATCTTTACAGATTGGTTAGAGGACGAGGAGGCGTTGTGCCTGGAGCTAAAGATGCCCAAAAATTTGCTTGCCATTAACTCCCCTAACAAGACCAATCTATTGGTTCTTGGCCCTGGTCGCTAAGTATCTGGTTCACTCGCGAGTAAATCTTTGATCCAAAGAAACCGCGGTGTGCCGAGAGTGGACTGGGGTGCGAGGCATAAACAACCTCACCGAGCTCAACAAAGCTTGCCAACTTTTTGGCCTCTAGCCCTAAGCTCAAACAAACCAACTTGCCTGCTCTTGCCTGATCAAGAGCAGATACCGTGTCCTCAATAAAATTGCGCCAGACACTTTGGTGTGAACCAGAAGCGCCCACTTCGGTTGTCAAAGCAGAGTTCAAAAGCATAACTCCTTGACTGCTCCACCTGGACAGATCAGCTAACGCTGAAACTCCAGGTAGATCACTTTGTAGTTCCTTCATCAAATTCTTTAGGCTCTGCGGGGTCTTCGTCCCCGGTGCATTCGCAAAGGCCAGCCCACAAGCCATCCCGTCGGTTGGGTAAGGATCTTGCCCTAGTAGTAGCACTCGAATGTTTTCAACCGGAAGTTCAAAAGCGCGCATGACTTGATTGCGACTGGGGGTTAGGTTCTGGATAGCACTGAGTTCATTCTCTATTCCATCAAGTCGTTCCTTGGTTGGCGCTAGAAGGCGCTGCCAAGACTGATCCATTGATTCAAAGAACATGTATAAATGCTAGGGCTCTAGTGGCACAATAAAACCATGACCCAAGACGTATTAGCCCAAGCCCAAGCCATGCTTCCAGAGCTTCAGACACTCAGAAGAAAACTGCACACCATTCCTGAATTCGGTCTTGAGTTACCCAACACGCTAAAAGTTATCCTCGAGCAAATCGAAGGACTGGGAACAATTACCACAAGCAAGCAAATCAGCTCTGCTGTTTTGCACATTAAAGGAGCTCAGCCTGGAGAAACTGTTTTGCTTCGTGCGGACATGGATGCCCTAGCAGTGGTTGAAGACACTGGCTTGGACTACGCCTCAACAAATGGTTACATGCACGCCTGTGGTCATGATCTACATATGGCAATGGGTGTTGGTGCAGCAAAAATTCTTGCTTCAAGAAAAGATCAGCTCAAAGGCGATGTAATCGTCTTTTTCCAACCGGGGGAAGAAGGTCACCACGGAGCGGATGTGATGCTCGAGCAAGGCGATCACATGGTCACTGGCAATAAGCCCATTCGCGCCTACGGTCTTCACGTTTTCAGTTCCTACCCACTTGGCATGATGGGCTCAAAAGCAGGTCCGCTGATGGCATCAGCTGGAGATTTGTTTGTGACAGTAAGTGGCAGTGGTGGTCACGGATCAATGCCTTGGTTGTCAAAAGATCCAATAAGTGTTTTGAACGAAATCATGTCAGCTCTTCAAACAATGGTTACCAAACGCTTGAATGCTTTTGACCCAGTGATTGTAAACATCGGTTGGGTCAGTGCAGGCGATCAGGCAACCACAAACGTTATTCCAGAATCAGCCTCTTTCGGTGCAACGGTGCGTGTGTTCTCAGAGGAAAACGCTGCCAAACTAAAAACTTTCACCAAAGAATTAGCCGAATCTATTGCCAAAGGGTTTGGCCTAACCGCAACCGTGGAGTTCACCAGGGCTACCAAGGTCTTGATGAATAACCCTGATGCGATCAAGTCGGTTGAAGAAGTAACAGCAAGAATTTTTGGGCCAGGTAGATACATCAACTTGCCAACCCCAATAGCCGGTGGTGAAGACTTCGCCTCAATCGTGCACGAGATTCCAGGAGCCTTCGTCTTCATGGGTGCGGCACCCATGGGAGTGGACGTGACTACTGCTGCCACCAACCACTCCAATAAAGCCGTCTTTGACGACGCAGTATTAGCTGACGGTGCGGCATTGCTCGCGGAGTTAGCTATCGACGCACTCAGCTAGTTGTTGCTTCAGCTTTCTTTGAAAGTTGAAGATTTGCCCATATCAGTAATCCAACCAACAACAAGTTTCTAAGAGTTAGTAGCCCAAGGGGCAAGGTCTCAAGGCCCAGTAGTTCAACATAAAAAATCGGATAAACAAGCTGGGTTAGTAGCAGTATGGCTGCTCCAACAACTAATGCAAGCTTGGATTTATTAATCCCAAAGTAAACCAGAGCCACCAGGACAACTGCCAACCAAATCATGAACTGGGGAGAGCCCACCTTGTTGAAGACAATCAAATCCAATACGCCAGTTAGTGCTGCCAAAACAAAAACTTGAGTGCGATCACGCCCCGCCCGAACGGCCCGAATGGCTAAGAAGAATGTAATGCCTAGTGCACCAAACAAAACGTAATTCGAGATAGAGGCAAGTTCCTGAACAAACGATCCAGATACTTGATTAGTTAGAACAACCTCGTCGAAAAATATACTCGCTGAACCAAACTTGGCTAGCCACATCCAAGGTGTAGCCATCACTGATTCGATTTGAATTCCGCGTTCTTGCTGTTGCGTAACAAAGCTGAACACCTTCGTTCCACCAGCTAATAGCCCGATGGCTATAACGCCGGCACTGATCAAAGTTGCAACAACAAAAGCTTTGATTCTCTTTTGGAATGCTGCCACGAGTGCCACAAACAAAGCTATCGGCCAGATCTTGATCCAGCCAGCAATTGTCAATAGTGCTGCAGCTAGCCCGGTGGAGTTTCTACTTATTGCTACCAAACCAAAAATTGCCAGAGCCGCACTGACTGAATCTATTCGCGAAACTGCAACTGGTCCCAGTAAAAATAGCGCAGCAACAAATGCCCAGCTGGCGTGGGTGCCAGAAAATAGCTTCGAGTTATTTGCTGGACGAACCATGAGCAAGATGGCTGCCGTATTGAGTGCAAAAACTACCAGTAGCCAGGAAATCTCATAGCTCACAATGTTGATTGCGCCAGCAATCCAGATTGGGACAAATGCTAAAGCGGGATATACCCATTCGGTTGCTAAACCATAGACCCCAGTTCCGCTCTCAACTTGGTAGGCCCAGTAGTCATACAGACTCAGGTCACCAAAGGATATGGCATCTGGAAAGAGCTTGCTTGCGGTCAGACCCCAAAGGTGGACCAAGAAGGATGCAGCCACAAGTGAGCTGATTCTCAAAATAGCGACTTGATTCACGGCAATCCCCATGCCTGACAGGCTATCTAAGATAGGTGGTGTTCGCCTATCAAGGAGCATCATGACGAGTCTGCAAAAAGCACGCTTTGCAGTGTTTGCTTACTTCACCATCGCGGGATCCGCGATGACTTTCTGGGCTGTTCACATTCCCTACGTGGAAAACAAACTGGAGATCTCGCACTCTTCCATTGGTGCCCTACTTCTTGTTCTTGGTGCTGGAGCTCTGACGGCCAGCCAACTTGTTGGGCACTTCATTGATCGAGTCGGTTCTAAAACTGCAACATTCCTAGCGGCGCTTTTTATGGGACTAATGCTGCTGCTTCCAGGACTTGCAACCGACACCTTGACTCTAGGTTTGGCGCTATTTGTTTTGGGTTTGGGTATCGGAGCTACCGATGTTGCTATGAATGCTCACGCTGTTGAAGTGGAGAAGGCATATAAACGCCCAATCTTTTCCGCATTCCATGCGATGTGGTCACTGGGTGGGCTACTCGGTGCAACTCTTGGTGGACTTGCTTTGGCAAATAATTTTGAAATGCAGACAACGCTAACTCTGGCTGCGATAGGAACTCTAATTGTTGCGGTTTCTATGCGAGGTTGGATGCTTCCTGATAACCCAAACCAGCAGCGAACTTCCAAAGCAACTAGCGAAGACAAGATTGCGGAGAAAGAGAAACTCAAAGCCGGCAACACGGAAAACAGAAAAGTTCTTGGCTACGTGTTATTTCTTGGTGCCATGGCGGGAGCTGCCGCGATAGCCGAGGGTACTGGTATTGACTGGTCTGCTTTGCACCACGCAAGAATTCTAGAAACAACCGATGCTTACGCCTCGCTTGCTCTTGCGGTGTTTGCTGGGGCCATGGGAATTACCAGATTAGTAATTGACAAGCTGGTTGCGATTCGTGGGCGCATTTTTGTGATTCGTTATGGGTCCTTGGTCTCGGCAATTGGAACAAGCCTTGTTGTAATTTCAACCTCTTCGCCTGTAGCACTAGTTGGTTGGTTGATTGCAGGAATTGGAATAGCGGGTGTTGTGCCGCAGCTCTTTGCTTACTCTGCCGAGGTTGGCGAGAAATCACATACCGGCAGAAACATGGCCAAGGTGGTTGGAATTACATACGCAGGAGTTTTGGCAGGACCTGCCATTATTGGCTTCCTAACCATCATTGTTCCTCTCAACATTGCTCTTGGACTTGGCGTCGCACTTGGCTTGTTCACCGCACTGGGTACGCTGTTGATTGAAAGAAGGAACCTAAGTGCCAAAACTCTTTGAATCAATCCAGCTTCGCGACCTAGAGGTCAAGAACCGAATCTGGATTGCTCCGATGTGCCAGTACTCCTGTGAGAACAAAGATGGTGTCCCTGGAAGTTGGCATGAAGTGCACCTGGTTTCACGGGCCATCGGTGGTGCTGGACTAATCATTGTCGAAGCATCTGGGGTAACACCCGAAGGAAGAATCACTCCCTGGTGCACCGGAATCTGGAACGACGAGCAAGCCAAGGCCTGGAAGAAGATAGTTGACCTAGCCCACGGCCATGGATCAAAGATGGCTATGCAGCTGGCTCACGCTGGTCGCAAAGCATCTAACCATCGTGAGGCTTCCGGAGTTGGATCAATACCAATTTCTGAAGGGGGTTGGGAAACTGTCTCTTCGACTAACCAAGCCTTCGGTGACTACGCTGCTCCAAGAAAACTTAGTGTTTCTGAAATCAAGGATTTAGTTGACGCGTTTGGCAAAGCGGCGAAGCGTTCGGTTGAAGCAGGTTTTGACGCCGTAGAGATTCACGGTGCGCACGGCTACCTTCTGCATCAGTTCCTGTCACCGCTCAGCAACGACCGCGACGATGAGTATGGAGGATCTCTAGAAAACCGTGCACGCATGCTTATGGAAGTTATCGCATCAATTAGAAAATCAGTTCCTGAAACCATGCCAGTTTTTCTGAGACTTTCCGCAACAGATTATGCAGAAGGTGGTTGGGATCAGGATCAAACCGCTACTGTTTCTGGTTGGGCCACCGAAGCGGGAGTGGATCTAATTGATGTCTCAAGCGGTGGAATCATCACCGGTGTAAAGATTCCTTCTGGCCCTGGTTACCAGGTGCCACTTGCTGAGTATGTTGCAGATCGAATTTCTCAACCTGTAAGCGCAGTTGGTCAGATTACAGAACCTCAGCAAGCAGAACAAATTCTGCAATCAGGAAAAGTGGATGTGATTTTGATTGCCAGGGCATCCCTTAGAGATCCCTACTGGCCACTTAGAGCAGCAGCTGAACTGGGCGCTGAGGTCCCGTGGCCTGAGCAGTACTCCAGAGGTAAGTGGCCCGCTTAGGCGCTAGCTAACGCTTGTCCCGCCTCGTTTCTTGAGCTCTTGAGAGCGTAAGATATAGGTGTCATTCAACCCAACAAAATAGGGAGTTATTTCTGTGTCCGGTGAAGGATTGCAAGACGACTACGGAGCCAACTCTTGGTTAGTTGACGAAATGTACCAAAAGTATCGTCAAAATCCTGACTCTGTAGACAAAGAATGGTGGCCCATTCTAGAAAACTACAAGCCCTCAGAAGCGTCACCGGCAACCCCGTTGCCTTCTACGCCAGCAACTCCCCCACAAGTTTCCGACGCTACCTCTTCAATTCCCGTAATTGCAAAGACAACCGCTGTCGAAGCCAAGCCGCAGCCAATCCCAGCCCAAGCTCCAGTAACCGAATCCATAAGCGTCATCGCTGGAGATTCTTCCGATCTGGAACAAGATGTAGTTTCTCCGCTTAAGGGAATGGCAAAAACCATTGCGGCCAACATGGATCTGTCCCTTCAGGTTCCGACCGCGACAAGCGTTCGAACTTTGCCTGCAAAGCTAATGATTGATAATCGACTTGTAATCAACTCGCATCTTTCACGCACCAGGGGCGGAAAGATTTCCTTCACCCACATAATCGGTTTTGCAATCATTCAGGCTCTAAAGAAATTCCCTTCCCAAAATGTCTACTACGACATCGTGGACGAGAAACCTGTTGTGGTTCAGCCCGCTAATGTGAACTTTGGTTTAGCAATCGACATTCCAAAACCAGATGGATCCAGAGCGCTGTTAGTGCCAAACATCAAACGTGCGCAGCGTTTGAACTTTGCTGAGTTCTTGGCAGCTTATGAAGACCTAGTTACCCGCGCAAGATTGAACACCTTGACGGCTGGAGATTTCCAGGGAACCACTATTTCGCTTACCAATCCAGGTGGAATTGGAACTGTCCATTCGGTCCCAAGACTCACCAAGAATCAAGGCTGCATAGTTGGTGCTGGTGCGCTCGATTACCCGGCAGAGTTCCAAGGTATGAGTGATGCTCAACTTGCAAAAATCGGAATCAGCAAGACCATCACACTTACTTCCACTTACGATCACCGTGTAATTCAAGGTGCTGGCAGCGGCGAGTTTCTAAAGATTGTTCACGGGTTGCTGCTGGGCGAAGAAGGTTTCTACGACCAGATTTTTGCTGACCTTCGTATTCCATACGAGCCAGTTCGCTGGGTTTCTGATTTTGATCGCGATGGACTGGATGATCGTGAGAAGTCCACCAGAATCCAGGAGCTAATCAACGCCTACAGAGTTCGCGGTCACCTAATGGCTGACACCGACCCGCTGGAGTACCGCCAGCGCACTCACCCCGATCTAGATGTTCTAAACCACGGGCTAAGCCTCTGGGATCTAGACCGCAGTTTCCGAACCGGTGGTTTCAGCGGAAAACAGAAGGCTCCATTTAGGGACATCCTCAAGATTCTGCGTGATTCATACTGCCGAACTGTCGGTGTGGAATACATGCACATCCAAGACCCAGCTCAGCGCAAGTGGTTCCAAGAAAAACTTGAGACTTCCTACGCCAAGCCGACTCGTGAAGAACAGCTTCGAATTCTTAGCAAGCTAAATGAAGCTGAGGCCTTCGAGACTTTCTTGCAAACCAAGTTTGTTGGACAAAAGCGCTTCAGCCTAGAAGGTGGCGAAAGCGCAATTGCGGCTTTGGATGAAATTCTTCAGTCAGCAGCAAATGCTGCCATCGATGAGGTTTGCATTGGAATGGCTCACCGTGGACGTCTAAACGTTCTAACCAACATCGCTGGGAAAACCTACGGTCAAGTTTTCAAAGAGTTTGAAGGAAACACCGATACTAAAACTGTTCAAGGTTCGGGAGATGTGAAGTACCACTTGGGTACTGAGGGTGTTTTCGAAAGCCTCGAAGGCAACAAGGTAAATGTTTCTCTTGCTGCAAACCCATCTCATCTCGAAGCCGTGAACCCAGTTCTTGAAGGTGTGGTTCGAGCAAAGTTGGATCGACTGAACACTATTCAAAAGGGAGAGTTTCCTGTCATTCCCGTTTTGATTCATGGTGACGCCGCTTTTGCGGGCCAAGGCGTGGTTCCAGAAACCTTGAACATGGCACAGCTTCGCGGATACAAAACCGGTGGAACCATCCACTTGATTATCAATAACCAGGTTGGTTTCACCACTCCTCCTTCAGAGTCCCGCTCTACGGTTTACTCAACCGACTCTGCAAAAGCTATCCAGGCTCCAATTTTTCACGTGAACGGTGACGATCCAGAGGCGGTAGTGAGAGTAGCTCAGCTGGCGTTCCAGTACCGCATGGAGTTCAAAAACGATGTTGTGATTGACCTCATCTGCTACCGCCGCAGGGGACACAACGAGGGTGACGATCCTTCGATGACTCAGCCTCTGATGTACAACCTGATTGAGGCCAAGCGCTCAGTTAGAACCTTGTACCTTGAATCTCTGGTTGGTCGAGGCGACCTAACTCAGGGTGAATTTGAGGCTGCCAACTCAGACTTCCAGCAGCGCCTGGAGAAGGCATTTGTTGATGTCCACGAAGCCATGGCCGCTCCAATTGAACTTATTCCAAGAAGAGTGGGTATTGGAACTACCGCCAGCGATGCTCCTGAACTTCTAAGGGCTACAGCCGTATCGCAGGATGTTATCCAAGTCATCGGAGATGCTCACAACAACACCCCTCCAGGCTTTACAGTTCACCCGAAGCTGCAACAGCTTTTGACCAAGCGAGTAGAGATGAGCCGCGAAGGCGGTATTGACTGGGGTTTTGGAGAATTACTTGCTCTGGGTTCTCTGGTTATGGACGGGGTACCAGTTCGCTTGGCTGGTCAAGACTCCAGACGAGGAACATTCGTTCAACGTCACGCGGTATTCCACGATCGTGTGAACGGACAGGAATGGATTCCACTTCGTAACTTGATGCAGGGTCAGGCAAAGTTCTGGATCTACGACTCGCTGCTGAGCGAGTATGCCGCTATGGGCTTTGAGTATGGTTACTCGATTGAGAACAAGGACGCCCTTGTTCTTTGGGAAGCTCAGTTTGGTGACTTTGTAAATGGAGCTCAAACAATAGTTGACGAATTCATTTCTTCTGCCGAGCAAAAATGGAACCAGCAATCAAGCCTGGTTTTACTTTTGCCACACGGCTACGAAGGACAGGGCCCAGATCACTCGTCCGCGCGAATTGAAAGATTCTTGCAGCTGTGTGCGGAAAACAACATGACTGTTGCGCAGCCGAGCACTCCAGCATCGCATTTCCACCTACTTCGTCGTCAGGCCTACACCAGACCGAGACGACCTCTGGTGGTTTTCACACCGAAGTCCATGTTGCGACTAAAAGCTGCTTCATCTGCCGTGCAAGATTTCACTCAAGGCTCTTTCCAGCCTGTTATTCCAGACCAGCAGGGTCTTGATAACGCAGCCGTTCGGAGAGTAATTCTTTGCTCCGGCAAGGTTTACTGGGACCTAATGGCTGAGATTGAAAAACGTGGAGAAAGAAGTGTTGCTGTTGTTCGTATCGAACAGCTCTACCCAACACCGGTTGATGAGATCAAAGCTACCTACGCTCAGTATCCAAATGCCGAGTTGTTCTGGGTTCAGGATGAGCCAGCTAACCAGGGACCTTGGACCTATGTTGGTTTGTTCTTGCCGAAGTACATGAATGGACAGGTAGCAACCCTTGTATCTCGCCCAGCAAGTGCTTCTCCTGCCACCGGTTCAGCCAAGCGTCACGCAGTTGAGCAAGCAGATCTAATTACCAGGGCGCTAGCTTTCTAGAAAATGGAAAACACCGAGCGGTTAGACACTCGCATCGTCATTCTTGGCGATGAGACCACAACCGCAATCGGTGATGTTAAAGCTATGGGTTGGGTTGGCCGGGTTATTGCAAGAACCCCGGTGGAGGATCCGATCATTGACATCTATAACGTTCCTTCTCCTGGTGAAACCAGCGCATCACTAGTTGAGCGTTGGAGTCAAGAGGTCCAACGGCGTTTCAGACCAGAAACCGATAACCGGTTGGTGATTGCTCTTGGTAATTCCGATGCCAGCGAAGGTATTTCGGTTTCTAGATCGAGACTTAATCTGGCAACCGTAATTGATGAAGCTCGCAGAAGCGAGATTTCTGTTTTTGTTGTTGGCCCTCCCCCAAGTTTCAACAAGGCTCTGAATTATGAAATTGAACACCTAGCAACCGGCTACGAAGATGTCTGCAATAGAAGAGGTGTCACTTTTGTAGATTTTTTCCACCCACTGGTAGATCACGAGGGATACAACTTAGAGCTTGAGGCGTCAGCCAGAAACATGCCTGGGCAAACCGGTTATGGACTAATGGCTTGGCTAGTTTTGAACCGCGGCTGGTACCAGTGGTTAGGGCTTGAAGAGGCGGAAGAGTAAGAAATAATAGTTTCTAGGAAACTGAAAGGTTTTTTATGTCTGGAATTCGACAGAAGCTATCTGGTGGAACAAGAACCTCTATTGGTTCAGCGGACCAAGTAATCAAATCAATCTTGAAATCCCCATCAGGGCTACCTGAGATTTATGTCCTCTTTCTTGATGACGATCCGGTCGTTGCCATGCGAGCAAGCTATGTGGCAATGCGGGTTGCGGAACAGTCCCCCGAGTCAGTTACGCCCTTTGCTAAAGAGCTAATTGGTAACCTGGGCCGTTACACCCAGCAGGAAGTTCGTTGGCACATCCCTCAGCTGTTCTCGCATTTGGAGCTAACCAAAGCTCAAAGAAAAAAGGTCTATGAGACATTAATGGACTGGGCCGAGACCGATAAAAGTAAAATTGTTGGCTATTACTGCTTTCAAACAGCCGCTGACTTTGCAGAACTAGATGAGGCTCTACTGCAGGACTTTATCCCGCGAATAAGAAAAGCAAATAAGACTGGCGCAAAATCTATTCAAAATCGGTGCAAGAAAATTGCCAAGCAATTGGATATCGAACTTTAGAAAAAGCTAATGCGATTGGATATCCTTAATTCTCGCTAAAACTTTTTCAGCAAGTTTTTTTGGCGGTTCTTCATCACAAGAGCGCTGAATCACTTGGTTTAGGTAAACCTCAAGGTCATACTCTTCCTCGCAGGAATCGCAGAGCGCTAAGTGAGTTGTGATGTCTTTTTGCTGATCAGGCAGCAACTCGTTATGCAGATACTCGTGGACCAGTGCTTTGGTCTCTTCACAGTCAAATTCCGCCATTAGTTCTGCTCCGTTTTTTGCGCTTGCTTGTCTGGTGATAAGTATCCTTGCTCGATAGCGTATTCGGCAAGAAGGATTCTAAGTAGTTTTTTGCCTCGGTGTAGTCGGCTCATCACTGTGCCAACCGGGGTGCCCATGATTTCTGCAATCTCGGAATAGGGCAGGCCATCCACCACGGCGTAGTAAACCACCATCCGAAACTCTTCTGGAATTGCCATCAGGCTGTCTCGAATGATGTCAGCTGGAAGGTGATCCAGTGCCTCCAGTTCAGCTGAGCGGGTGGTGGTTGCGGTAATCGATTCCGCGTTGCCGAGCTGCCAATCTTCTAATTCTTCTAGGCCGCCCCGAGAAGGGTCTTTTTGCTGCTTGTTGTACTTATTGATGTGGGTGTTGGTCATGATTCGGTAAAGCCAAGCTTTTAAGTTAGTACCTTGCTGATACTGACCCCAGGCTACGAAGGCTTTGGCCATGGCCTCTTGAACTAGATCTTCGGCATCTGATGGGTTCCTGGTCCAGCGCAATGCGGCACCGTATAGCTGAGGCATAAGAGGTATTGCCTGCTGCTCAAAGTCTTTGATTTTCAGCTCTGAGTCTGTGTTTTTTGAGCTGGCCATGGACTCAGAGTCTACCAATTGAGCCTCCTCGCAAAAGCTGGTGGAAACCATGGCCTAGGTCCTATCGGTTCATAACTGATACTTTTAAAACCAATGACTGACAAAAGCTATTCCCGCCCATGGGCCGCGCCATTGGCGAAATCAGCTATCTCGGCAAAGCTCAGCATCCCAGGCTCTAAATCCCTAACTAACCGCGAGCTGGTTCTCTCAGCCCTGGCCTCCGGCCCAAGCGAGATTCTGAACCCCCTGGAATCAAGAGACTCCAGCCTGATGATCGAAGCTCTCAGGCAACTTGGGTCCGAAATCGAATCAACCCCTAATTCACTTCGAATCACAACTAAACCAATCTCAGGCCCAGCGCAGATTGATTGTGGGTTGGCTGGCACTGTAATGCGCTTTGTTCCTCCAGTTGCAGCCCTTGCCAAAGGGGAAGTCTCTTTTGATGGAGATCTTGCCGCCAGATCAAGGCCCATGAAAACTACCGTTGACTCACTCCGTGCCTTGGGTGTTGAAGTTTCTGGATCTGGTTTGCCATTTACGATTAATGGCTTGGGCGAAGTATTGGGTGGAGAACTAACTATCGACGCCTCGGAGTCTTCGCAGTTCGTGTCAGGACTCTTACTGGTTGCGGCCAGATTCAAAAATGGACTTACCTTGAATCATGTTGGCAACCACCTGCCTTCGATGCCACACATTGAGATGACCATCGACACTCTTGCTAAGCGAGGCGTTGTCGTGACAAGAGTGAGCGGCACTTCTTGGCGCGTTGAGCCAGGAGAAATTTCTGGCCGCACAGTTGAAATTGAACCAGACCTATCAAACGCCGGACCATTTATGGCGGCTGCACTAGTTGCCGGAGGAACGGTGACGATAGAGAACTGGCCGACAAGCACAACTCAGGTTGGCAATGACTTCATTGAATTGCTAACTCTTATGGGTGGCAAGGTTTCCAGAAACGGAACAGGGATGAGCGTTACTGGAACTGGTGAGATAAATGGCATCGAGATTGATTTATCTTCTGCCGGTGAGCTCACGCCCGTAATTGCAGCGCTGGCGGCGCTCGCGAATTCTAAGTCGGTAATCACTGGCGTAGCTCACCTTAGAGGTCACGAAACCAATCGTCTAAAGGCGCTCGTCGATGAGATCAACTCCATCGGAGGTAGGGCAAAAGAAACTGAGGACGGGCTAATAATTGAACCTGCCGATCTTCGAGTTGGCCTCTGGAAAACCTATGGCGATCACCGAATGGCAACCGCTGGTGTCATCATCGGGCTTCGAGTTCCAGGCATTGAGATTGAGGACATAACAGTAACTTCCAAGACCATGCCAGGCTTTGAGTCGCTGTGGAGCAAGATGCTGGGAGCGGCCAGTTGAGTTGGCTCTATGAACCAGAACCGGGAGCTCACGACCTAGACGAGTCGGATTTCAAGGCGCGGCCAAACCCCAAGGGCAACAAACCAAGAACCAAGATAAGACCTGATCACTCGGGTGCAGCCTTAGGCATGCTTATTGGAATTGATAAGAATCGCTATCAGGTGCTGCTACAAGAAGGCAACTATCAGGTGAACGCGACCTTAGCCAAGGAGCTTAGAAATAACGGCCCGGCAGTTGGAGATATTGTTTCCCTTGCAGGAGATACCTCTTCGGATGATGGTGCGCTTTCTAGAATTGTTCGAATCGAACCTAGAACCACTTTGCTTCGAAGAAGTGCTGATGATTCGGACCAGGTTGAAAGAGTTATTGTCGCAAATGCAACTCAGCTCATGATCGTGATTGCAGCTGCTAATCCAGAGCCAAGAACAAGATTGGTGGATCGTTATCTGGCGGCTGCTTACGATGCTGGACTAAAGCCAATAATCTGTGTCACAAAAACTGACCTAGCTGATCCAACAGAATTTCTAGAGAACTTCCAAGGTCTTAGCATTCCAATTATTAGAACCAGGTCAGACAGCTTTCAACTAAGCGAAATAGCAGGCCTACTAGCGGGTGAAACAACTGTGCTGGTGGGGCACTCCGGTGTTGGAAAATCAACTTTGGTGAACGTACTTTCTCCCGATGCAAATCGTGCCGTTGGAGTTGTCAACGCTGTTACCGGTCGCGGTCGTCAAACTTCAACTTCCGTTCGGGCCCTGGCGCTTGAAGATGGCTGGATCATTGACACCCCTGGAATTCGATCTTTTGGACTCGGGCATATCGATCCAAAGAACTTACTTCGGTCATTCGAGGATCTTTGGGAAACTATTGCCTCCTGCCCAAGAGGGTGTACTCACCTAATTGACTCCCCTGATTGCGCCCTTGACGAAGCAGTTACAGAAGGAGCGCTTGGCCCACAAGGCGCCAGCCGAGTGGATTCTCTTCGAAGGCTAATGACTTCGCTAAGTTAGTAATTCACCCCTAACTGGAGAAGTAAGCCTCTTGCCTAAAGTAAAGCCTCTGCACGGCAGGGTCCTTGCCCTTGTGGGCCTTTTATTGGTGGCGCTAAATCTTCGCACCGCGGTTTCCTCGCTATCGCCGATAATCCCGTTTATTCGCGAGGATCTTGAGCTTTCAACCCTGGCAGTGTCTTTTTTGGGAATGCTCCCGCCCATTGGCTTTGCGCTAAGTGGTCTATTGGCACCCATGCTCACTCGTCGAATTGGTTTAGAAGCGGCTTTGCTGGTGCTGCTTTTAGTAATCGTTTTGGGAAACCTGGTTCGAGCTTTTTCTGGGGACTGGTCGCTTCTTAGCGTTGGAACATTTGTTGCCATTGTCGGAATGGGTATGGGAAATGTCTTACTTCCGGTTGTTGTGAGAAAGTACTTCCCAGATCGAATCGGTTCGATGACCGCGCTTTATCTAACGATTGTTTCAATTGGTGCACTAACGCCGCCACTGATTGCTGTTCCGGTAGCCCAAGAATTTGGTTGGCGATTGTCTTTAGGTCAGTGGGCCGTAGTTGGAGCGATTGCCATGATCCCTTGGATCTTTGCTCTGCGCTCCAACAAAGTTGAAGAACCAGTTGTTACGCAGTCGCTCACGATTCCTGTAAGTGTGAGGCACATCAAGATTTGGAAATCGCCGACTGCTGTTTCCATGGTCGTAATCTTTGCAGTGTCGTCCCTGAATGGTTACGCGGCATTTGCATGGCTCCCTCAAATTCTTATCGACGAATCTGGCTCCACCCCGCTGGAGGCCGGAATTTTGCTATCGGTCTATGCGGGCATGGGAATGCCCGCTGCGTTATTGATGCCAAGGCTTGCAGTTAGATTCCCAAATCAGGCGCCACTTATTTACCTCAGTGGAGTCTTGTTCTTTACCGGTTACGCAGGACTGATTTTCTTGCCGGGAAACCTGTCTTGGGTTTGGGTAGTGCTAATAGGTCTTGGGCCAATTCTGTTTCCCTTGAACTTGGCTCTTTTCAACATTCGATCCAGATCCCAAGAGACGCTTCTTAGAATCTCGGGGTTTGCTCAGGGGTTTGGCTATCTGGCCGCAGCCCTGGGGCCACTGGTTCTTGGGGTGCTGCACGAGCTAACTGGCAATTGGACTAGCTCGCTGTGGTTTCTATTTCTGACCGCTATTCCGGCCATATTTGCTGGGCGGGTTATTGCCAGGCAAAACACCATTGATCAGGAGCTAGAGCGAAGCAGTTAGGCTTTTCTGGGTTCAAAAGTTCCATTTTGAAAAAACTTGCCCTTGGCGGGCATAAGTTGCCAGCTTTGCTGGTTGACCCTGTCTGTTGCCAATAAGACAAACGAAAGGTAAGGCTCTTGAAGATCTATGACGACATAACCCAGGTGTTTGGAAACACTCCCTTGGTTCGAATCAACAAAATCATGGATGGCGCAGGAGCCGAAGTCCTAGCGAAGCTTGAGTTTTATAACCCAACCTCTACAGTGAAGGACCGCCTAGGTATCGCAATCATTGATGCCGCTGAGCGCTCAGGTCAGCTAAAGCCAGGCGACACCATAGTTGAGGCAACAAGTGGTAACACTGGAATTGCAATCGCGATGGTTGCGGCAGCCCGTGGTTACAAAGCCATTTTGACCATGCCAGAATCTGTCAGTCTTGAAAGAAGGACTTTGCTTCGTGCTTTTGGCGCAACTCTTATTCTTACCCCAGCAACCGAAGGTATGACCGGTGCGGTTAGTAAATCAGAAGAGATCGGCAAAGAAACCGGTGCTGTTCTAGTTCGCCAGTTTGAAAACGAAGCGAACCCTGAAATTCACCGTAAGACTACCGCGATGGAAATCTGGAACGACACCGACGGTGAAGTTGCAGCATTAGTAGCTGGAGTTGGAACCGGTGGAACCATCACTGGAACCGGTCAGAGACTAAAAGAGCTAAACCCAAACATCAAAGTTTTCGCAGTTGAGCCTGCAGCGTCACCACTTCTAACAGGTGGTGTTGCTGGATCGCATCCCCTGCAGGGAATTGGTGCCAACTTCATTCCACCGATTCTTGATCGAAGTGTTTACGACGAAGTGATCGATGTGCCAAACGAAGAGGCAATCAAGTATGCAAGGCGTGCTGGAACAGAAGAGGGAATCCTTGCTGGAATTTCCTCTGGAGCTGCCCTTTGGGCAGCTGCTCAGGTTGCCAAGCGCGAAGAGTTTAAGGGTAAGAAGGTTGTAGTTATCATTCCTTCCTTCGGTGAGCGTTACCTTTCAACTGTCTTATATGCAGACCTAAAGGAAGAAAAGTAAAACTTGTCCATTAAAGAAGATCTGCAAGCAGGTATCAATCGCGATCCCGCAACCTCGAGTAGGTTAGAGCTTTTTCTAACCTCCCCGGGTTTGCATGCCATTTGGATGCACCGCGTGGCCAACAAGATCTGGAAGCTAAAGCTTCGAATCCCAGCAAGGATGTTCTCAAACTGGGCTAAGTTCCTCACCGGTATCGAGATCCACCCAGGAGCCACCATTGGCCGCAGATTCGTGATTGATCACGGTATGGGCGTCGTCATTGGAGAAACCTCGATTATTGGCGACGATGTTCTGATTTATCACGGGGTCACCCTTGGCGGTAAGGAAAACTCAGCAGTTGATCGTCATCCAATTATCGGCTCACATGTAGTTATCGGTGCGGGAGCCAAAGTTATTGGCCGCATCACCATAGGCGATAACTGCTACATCGGAGCAAACACGGTTGTGACCAAGAATGTCCCCTCGGGTTCAACCGTTGTGGGAGAAACCGGCAGGGTTCTTAGCAAGAAAGAAGCCATCTCCGGACACTGGGTGTCTGACGAGTACGTCATTTAGTTTCAGCGAGAATCCGCATTCTGGTCTTGATTAGTTTTCTCACCAGTGATTTTGGCAGCGATTTGTCAATTGCAAACTGCAAAGCACCTTTCGAAGTTTTGTAATTCACTAGGTCTTTTTCAAGCTCCGGAATCACAAGCGATGAGTGCGGAAAGAAACTGCAGTGGTTCTTGAATGCGTCAAATCCGCAAATGATTTTTCCATCAATCCGGTAACCAGGAAATCCGTAAGAGATAACTTCCTCGGCTTCGGGAATGATTTCCAGAATTGTCTTTCGAAGTTCTAAAAGCGTTGCTTTTTGTTGCTGGGGAACTTTTGATAAATGTGCCAGTACTTGTTTGCTAGTCATTGCTGCTTAGATACTCTCCCAGGCTATTGAAGTAGCTTTCCATTCCGTCTTTGGCAGCTTCTGCTTCCTCGGCGTCCATTTGGCCAAACTGAGAAAATCGAACCCAAGACTTATCCCCCCTGGCTTCAAAATCAATTTGAATGACGTGGTGGGGTTGATCGTCGCCTCGCAGGTTGAACTCAAGCTCATCTTGCGAGTAAAACATGGTGTGGACTAGCTTTTCTTGAAACTTCACTTCGGTGTATTTACCCCAAAAGTAAGCATTGAATCCATTGACGGATACGTCTATTGCGATAGCCCATGTTCCGCCTACTACTGCGTCACTTGTTGCAGAGTCAGGAACGATATCGAGAACTTGTGGGCTATACCACTTTTGCAGTTGATCAGCTTCTACCCAGGCATTCCAAAGAGTTGCTAGATCTACTGAGTATTCACGTTCGACAAAATAAAGTGGAGTTTTCATTAGACGTTGAATCTAAACTCCACCACATCACCGTCTTGCATGATGTATTCCTTGCCCTCCATGCGGACCTTGCCCTTGGCCTTGGCTTCTGCCATAGATCCATTAGCAACCAGGTCATCGAAGGAAACAATTTCTGCCTTGATGAATCCTTTTTGGAAGTCGGTGTGGATTACTCCCGCAGCCTGCGGTGCGCTCCAACCCTTTTTGATGGTCCAGGCCCTAGCTTCTTTTGGTCCTGCCGTTAGGTAGGTCTGAAGCCCAAGGGTTCTAAATCCAATTCGAGCTAGCTGATCAAGGCCAGACTCGTCTTGGCCGAGGGATGCAAGCAGCTCGGCTGCTTCTGATTTCTCCAGGTCAATTAGCTCGGACTCGACTTTGGCATCTAGGAAAACAGCCTCTGCTGGTGCAACTAGATCTGCCATGGCCTTTTTCTTCGCGGCATCGGTCAGAACAGCCTCGTCAACATTGAATACGTAAATGGTTGGCTTGGCGGTTAGTAAGCCCAGCTCCTTGATTGGTGAAAGATCAACTTTTGTCTTGGAAAGAGGGTTGCCGGCATTCAATTCCGCGAGCGCCTGATCGATTGCCACCAAGGCTTCGGGTTCTGCTTTTTTGCCCTTGATTTCCTTTTCAATTCTTGGTCTTGCCTTTTCGAGGGTTTGTAAATCCGCGAGCATCAATTCGGTGTTGATGGTCTCAATGTCACTTGAAGGCTCCACCTTGCCATCCACATGAATTACATCAGAGTCAGAGAACCCTCTGACAACCTGGGCGATGGCATCTGCTTCGCGAATGTTGGCAAGGAACTGGTTTCCAAGCCCTTCACCTACAGAGGCGCCCTTTACAATTCCGGCAATGTCAACAAAGGACACTGGGGCGGAAAGAATCTTTTCGCTGCTGAACAGCTCAGCAAGCTTGGCAAGTCTTTCGTCTGGGAGATTTACAACACCCACGTTTGGCTCAATGGTGGCAAAAGGGTAGTTGGCTGCCAGAACGTTGTTTTTGGTAAGTGCGTTGAAAAGAGTCGACTTACCCACATTGGGTAGTCCCACGATTCCGATTGTTAGAGCCACGGGATACCACTCTACCCGTGGTTAGCAAGTGGCAGACTACTTCTATGCCCCTTGATTTCACAGCAATTGACTTTGAGACTGCTAATGGCTCGCCTGCGAGTCCATGCGCCGTTGGTCTTATTCGGGTTCGAGACTCTAAGCCGGTGGAAACTCTAGAACTACTGTTTCGACCACCGGTCCCCCATGACTGGTTTAGTGAGGGGAACATCAGAGTCCACGGCATAACCCCCGAGATGGTCCAAGATGCTCCCGCCTACTCGGAAGTTATCGACCAAATGTTGGAATTCATTAACCAGGATCTTTTAGTTGCCCATAACGCCTCATTTGACATGGGTGTTTTGCTAGCTAGCACCAAGGCGATCAATAAAGAGCTTCCAAAGCTTCGATATGGCTGCTCGCTAAAGATTGCCCGAAAGACCTACAACCTAGAAAGTTACCGGCTAAACGCAGTTGCCTACGCCATAGGCCACGAGGAGTTTGAGCACCATAACGCGCTGGCCGATAGTGACGCCTGCGCTCGAATTGTCATTCACGCTGCCGGGAGGCACGGGGTTGAAGATCTCCCAGCACTGCTAGAAGTGACCAAGGTTCGGCTTGGTGCGCTCTAGTGGCCTAGATTGTCTCTGGCTAATGGCATAGTTCTAAGCATGGAACTTATTTATTTGGCTATTGGTTTGGCCGTTGGGTTAGTTATTGGCGTGCTTATTGCCATGCTTCGCTCGAAGGGGTCAGGTAGCGATTCCTCGCTAGCTATCAAGCTTGCCTCGGCTGAGGCCACCGTTTCTGGCCTCACCGCCCAGCTCGAAACCGCCAGTCGCGAAAGATTAGCCAGAGATGAACGTGACCGCGAAGAAAACAGATTGATTCAAGAACTTGCTCCAGTCAAAGACCGTCTGGAACAAATGCAACTATCGGTTGCCTCGCTCGAGAAAGAGCGAACCGAGCAGTTTGGAACAATTCAAGAGCAGCTAAAAAACGCCGTAACTTCGGACGAACAGCTTCGCAAGACGACAATGGCGCTATCACAGGCACTTTCTTCTAATTCGATTAGAGGCGTTTGGGGAGAAACTCAACTTCGAAAACTTGTTGAGCTGGCAGGGCTTATAAAGCACGCCGACTTTAGCGAGCAAGCAACCTTTTCTACCGATAGCGGTTCGGGAAGAGCTGACCTAATAATTAATCTTCCTGGTGGAAAATCCCTAGCGATTGATTCCAAGGTTCCCTTTAATTCCTACCAAGAAGCATCCGCTATTTCAGAGCACGCTGAAGGTGAGGATGCCAAGAAGCGACAAGATTTGATTACCGCTCACGTGAAAGCGATGAAGCTTCACATTGATGCGCTATCAACTAAAGAATATTGGACTGGACTAAACGCTAGCCCTGATTTCGTTATTGCTTTTGTGCCCTCCGAGTCTTTGCTATCTGCTGCCCTAGATGCAGATCCAGCGCTGTTGGAATACGCCTTCAAGAAAAATGTTGCACTAGCTTCACCAGTTAGCCTGTTCTCAGTTCTAAAAACCATCAACTACATCTGGCGACAAAATGCCGATGAGAGTTCGGTTAGAAACATGATCCGGCTCGGAAAAGAACTCTATGAGCGGGTGGGCAAAATTGCCGAGCACGCCGATAAGTTGGGTCGCTCGATTACCAACACAGTGAAGGACTACAACGTGTTTGTGTCTTCACTCGAGACCAGAGTTCTAGTGACAGCCAGGAAGCTCAACGATCTGGACGAGAATCAGCTTGGAACCGAGGAGATTTCCACCCCGACCCCCATTGAGGCTGGCCCCACCTCAATTACGGCTGGCGAGCTCCAGAAGGACTGATTTTCAAGGGGATATGTGAGTTAAGGGCCCCTTTGTTTGGTTTGGCTATACTCGAAATCAAGCTCACAAAGACGTTTGCAGCTCCAAAATCCTCTGTTGGACAGCTTCTTAGCTAGTTCGACTATTCGAATCCGCAAGGAGAAACTGCATGTCTGGAATGGCAACTAAATCACCAATTGTCACTCTGACGCCCGCTCCTACTTTGGACAGAACTTACACAGTTACCGACCTTGTCAGCGGTGCCGTGAACCGAGCAGACTCCGTTGGAGAAGAGCTTGCTGGTAAGGGTATCAACGTCGCGAGGGCTCTCCACCTAGCAGGTATTCCAGCCCCTGCGGTTGTTCCAATCGGAAACGCCGAAAAGGGAATCTTGGAGCGAACCGGATCTAAGAATTTTCTGGTTCCACTTTGGATTGATGGCACGATTCGAGTCTCAACAACCATTCTTGAGCGCGGTGGCACTACAACGAAAATTAACGAGGCCCCTAAGCCGCTCAGCTCCAATGAGTGGCAGCAAGTTATTGAGCTAACTGAAAAAACTGTAATCGAAAACGAAGCTAAGTGGTTGGTTGTTGCTGGCGCACTACCAATTGACGAATCAACTGGGACCTTTGTTGATCTACATGCGATTTTTGAACGCATGGAGAAATTGGGTGTTCGAGTTGTGTTAGATACCAGCGGTGAGCCACTTGCCTACTGGGTGCGCCAAGGTGAAGCTGCAATACTAAAACCAAATGCCGAAGAACTTGCCTCTGCTGTTGGCAGAGACCTGCTAACAAACGGTGACGTAATTGAAGCAGCTAGAGAACTTTGTTCGCACGGTGTTGAGTGCGTGTTGGCATCATTGGGTGCCGATGGCATGTTGGCAGTGACTAAATCTCGCGCTTGGGCAACTAGAACAGCACCGGTAAAGGTAATCAACACCGTTGGTGCAGGCGATGCCACTCTGGCTGGATTCCTGGCAGCAATAACAAACAACCCACTTACCGAAAATGACAAAGACTTTGGAGTGGAGTTCAATGTTCCGGTTGGCGCCATGACTGCGGTCCAGTGGGGTGCCGTGAAGGTATCGCAGCCAACCAGCGGCCTGGATCACATTGACAATCTTCCTGAGGTGTTCTTGACTGAGGATGTAGACCTGGCAGCACCGCTCAAAGAGCCAGCAATTCACAAGGAGAAGTAGCCATGCCAGTAGCAACCCCTGATGCCTATCTAGCGATGTTGGATCGGGCCAAGTCCCAGAAGTTTGCTTACCCTGCTATCAACATTTCCTCTTCGGCTACCGCGATTGCGGCTTTGCAAGGTCTTCAAGAATGCGGTTCGGATGGAATCCTTCAGGTCTCTACAGGCGGAGCCGAATACTTCTCCGGCTCTACTGTGAAGTCCATGGCAATTGGTGCTCAGGCAATGGCTGCTTTCATTCGCGAAGCTGCTAAGGGATATGGAATCACCGTTGCGTTACACACTGATCACTGCCCCAAGGGAAATCTGGACGCCTTCGTCCGACCTTTGTTGGAAGTTTCTGCAGAGCGAGTGAAGAGCGGTCTTGATCCACTATTCAATTCCCACATGTGGGATGGCTCTGCAGTTCCACTTACTGAGAACCTAGAAATTGCAAAAGAACTACTGGCAAAGACAACTGCGGTTGGATCAATTCTGGAAATTGAAGTTGGAGTTGTTGGCGGAGAAGAAGATGGTGTTGAAGGTGGATCTGGAAAAGATCTTTTCACAACAGTAGAAGACGGTATGGCAACCGTAGAAGCTTTAGGTCTTGGAGAAAACGGAAGATACCTAACCGCTCTTACTTTTGGAAACGTGCACGGTAGTTACAAGCCTGGAAGTGTAAAGCTAAAGCCAGAGCTACTAGATGAAATTCAAAAAGCAGTAGGTAAGAAGTACTCCAAGGACTTACCTTTTGATCTTGTTTTCCACGGCGGTTCAGGATCAACAGATAAAGAAATCGCAGACGCGGTTAGCTTTGGTGTTATCAAGATGAACATCGACACCGACACTCAGTACGCTTTCACTCGCGCAGTTGCTGGACACATGTTTGCAAACTACGACGGTGTTCTAAAGTTGGACGGCGAAGTTGGAAACAAGAAGGCCTATGACCCGAGGGCTTGGGGAAAGATCGCTGAGGCTTCAATGGCTGCAAGAGTTGCCCAGGCTGCTAACCAGTTGGGTTCGGCTGGAAAGTCACCAACTGCCTAATGCAAGAGCGCTCACCCTTTTACCAAAACGGAAACCCTAGGTACAAGGGAAAGTTCAAAGACTCAGAGATGCATGGCTACTGGGAGTTTTTTAGAAAAGACGGAACCTTGATGCGTTCCGGAAGTTTTGACTCTGGAAAACAAATTGGAATTTGGACTACCTACGACCAGTCTGGTCATCCCCACAAGGAAACCGATTTTGGCTCTTAGGAGCGCTTGGTCTTGTTGCTAGTGTCCTGACCAGCTTCTTTTAGATCCTTGCGCAATTCCTTGGGTAATGAGAACTGAACATCTTCTTCAGCTGTAGTGATCTCAGTTGGCTTACCAAATTGACGCTTCTCAAGATACTCAAGCACTTCATCCACTAGCTCTTCTGGCGCCGAGGCTCCGGAGGAAACTCCTACGGTTTCCACACCCTCAAACCATTCTTCTTTGATTTCACTCGCGTAATCGATTCGGTAGGCGGCCTTTGCTCCAGCTTCCAAGGCAACCTCTACGAGGCGCACGGTGTTGGAAGAGTTTGCAGAGCCAATTACCAAAACTAAGTCAGACTCCGAGCCAACCTTCTTGATTGCCACTTGGCGGTTCTGGGTTGCGTAGCAAATGTCATCGCTTGGTGGATTCTGAAGGGTAGGAAACTTTTCGCGTAGCTTCAGCACAGTTTCCATTGTCTCGTCGACTGAAAGGGTGGTTTGTGAAAGCCAAATAACTTTCTTAGGGTCTTTTACCTTGGCGTTGTCAATTCCCGCCTTGCCGTCGACAAGCTGAACATGATCTGGAGCTTCGCCAGCGGTACCTTCTACTTCTTCGTGACCTTCGTGACCGATCAGCAAAATGTCATATTCTTCCGCGGCAAATCTTTGGACCTCGCGGTGCACCTTTGTAACAAGTGGGCAGGTGGCATCTATTGTGTTTAGTCCGCGAGCCTCAGAAGCTTTTACAACAGCCGGTGAGACTCCGTGAGCGGAGAAAACGAGAGTGGAACCTTCCGGAACTTCATCAACCTCGTCAACAAAAATAGCTCCGCGCTTTTCCAGACCAGTAACAACGTGCTTGTTGTGAACGATTTCCTTGCGAACATAAACAGGGGCTCCATAGTGATCCAAGGCTTTTTCAACCGCGATAACGGCTCGGTCCACACCGGCGCAGTAACCCCTGGGGGCGGCCAAAAGCACGCGCTTTGAAGGGGTAATATTTATTTGGGTCACAGCTCAATCTTACGAGAGATAACTCAACCAACTAAAGGAACGCTCATGTCTGAGGATCAATTGCAGCAATCCTCTGAATCTAGAGTGTCTACTGAGCTAACTCCCTGGAGTGTGGCCAATTTCACCACCTCCTTGAAGGACTGGATTACAAAGCTTGGCAATGTCTGGGTTGAGGGCCAAATCTCTCAAATTAGTCCCAAAAAAGACGTCTTCTTCGGAGAACTTCGTGATCTGGTGGCTGACAAGGGCTTCTCCATTCACTCCAGAAGACCCGATGTTCTAAACACCATCTCTGAGCTAGCCGCTGGAGACCGAGTGGTTTGTTTGGTTCATCCAGACTTCTGGGAGAGATCCGGCAAAACCAGCATGGACGTTTTAGCAATTAGAAAAGTTGGGCTTGGCGAATTACTCGAGCGCATCGAAAGATTGCGTCAACAGCTAATCAAAGAAGGTCTTACTCTTGCTGAAAGAAAGCAACCGCTACCTTTCCTACCAAACCTAATTGGATTGATTACTGGAGCCAATAGCGATGCTGAAAAGGATGTCCTGGAAAATGCCAAGCAGCGTTGGCCAGAAGTTCGATTCAAGATTCAACACACTCCCGTTCAAGGAGATAAGGCCGCTGCCGAAATAATTAAAGCTATCCAAGCTCTAGACGCCGATAGTGAAGTTGACGTAATCATCATCGCTCGTGGTGGAGGCTCCTTCCAGGACTTGCTTGTTTTCTCTGATGAACAAGTTGTTAGAGCAGTGGCAGATTGTAAGACACCTATTGTTAGTGCAATCGGGCATGAAAACGATCGCCCACTAACCGATGACGTTGCCGACTTCCGCGCATCAACTCCTACGGATGCTGCAAAAAATGTAGTCCCAGATGTAGTTGAGGAGCGTAAGAAGATTTCTATGGCGTTGGAGAGAATTTCTCTACGGGTCTCAGGTTTTGTTCAAAACCAACTCGAGCTGCTAGCTGGCATTAGATCAAGGCCAGTGTTTGCGAACCCGTTCACAATAGTTGATGAAAGATTCTTGAACATAAGCCAGTTACTGACAACTTTGCAGTCTCAAACTAAGAACTTCCTGGACAAAGAACAGCTCCAAATTGCAGGCCTTCGTGGCCAGGTTCGAGCCCTGTCCCCAAAGCTAACTCTTGATCGAGGATATGCGGTGGTTAGAAACCTCAAGGATGGAGTAATCACTGACCCGAAAAAGGTTTCCAAGGGTGAAAAGCTGCGAGTCACTCTCTCCGGAGGCGATCTCGGAGTCACGGCAGATTGAAAGTAGGCTAGAGACATAATGAGTGAATCCAATAAAGACATCGAGGCAATGAGCTACGAGCAAGCTCGCGATGAATTGGTCAAGGTAGTTGCTGAGCTCGAAACCGGGTCAGTCACCCTAGAGAAGTCAATGCAACTTTGGGAACGAGGCGAAGCTCTGGCTAAGCGCTGCGAGAAGTGGCTTTCTGGAGCAAGAGACCAACTAGAGAAGGTTTCCAAAACGAAGAAAACTGGGTCCGAGTGAGTGATGCCGCGGCCAAGCGTCGTGCGCGGCAGACGCTAATAAATCTGCTTTTGTCCCTTGGGGCGACCATCGGCGTGATGCTGGTATTGATACTTGCGGTTCCGCGCGATGACTCCAACAGAGTTCAGGCAGTTGATTTTCAAGAAATTGCTGCTCAGGCGGCAAGTGAAGCACCAGGCAAATTGCTGGTGCCAACTCTTCCAGTCGACTGGTATTCCAACGCGGCGCGTTATAGATCTGCAGCTCAGGACGGAGTTGCGAGCTGGTACGCAGGGTTTGTAGGGCCAAATAATGAATTCATTGCCCTGACTCAAGGTTTTGATGTAAATCAAACCTGGATTCAGATTCAACTCGAGGCAAATAAGCCAACCGGTGAGATTACTCTTGGCGAACAATCTTGGTCTATCTATGAATCCACCAAGACCAATAACCCTGCTAAGTCAAAGGATTTTTTGATGCTCCTGGAATACCAGAACCATGCGGTCTTGGTTTACGGTGTGGCCCCTAGGCAGCAGTTGGAAGATTTCGCAACACAGCTTTCTTTGATGATTGAAACAAACTAGGGCCCAGTTAGCAGCTAAAGAGAGTAAATTAGGGGTTGTGAAAGTAAGAAATTACTGAGTAAATATCACACCAATTTTCAGGTATAAGTTTTAGGCGGGACGGCAATGGAATTTCGAATCGAACACGACACCATGGGTGAAGTCAAAGTCCCTAAGGATGCTCTGTATTCCGCGCAGACCCAGCGAGCTGTTGAGAACTTTCCAATCTCGGGCTCAACACTAGAAAAAGCCCACATCGCAGCCCTTGCGCAAATCAAAAAAGCAGCAGCCATGGCTAATGCCAAGCTAGGGGTTTTGGACCAGAAAATTGCCGACGCAATTGCTAAAAGCGCAGATGAAGTAATTGCTGGAAAACACGATGGCGAGTTTCCAGTAGACATTTACCAAACCGGCTCCGGTACCAGCTCAAACATGAACATGAACGAAGTGCTTGCCACTCTGGCTTCTAAACACCTGGGCAAAGACGTGCATCCAAACGATCACGTGAACGCCTCACAGTCCTCCAACGACGTTTTTCCGACCTCGGTTCACTTAGCCGTTACTTCCGCAATCGTTTCAGACCTGTTGACAGCACTTGACTACCTAGCTGGAAAATTGGAAGTAAAGGCCAAGAACTGGTCCCAGGTTGTCAAGGCAGGGCGCACTCACCTGATGGACGCAACCCCAGTGACTTTGGGTCAAGAGTTTGGTGGTTACGCGGCTCAGATTCGATACGGCATTGAAAGAATTCAAGCAACTATCCCTCGTGTTGCAGAGGTTCCTCTCGGTGGAACTGCTGTTGGAACCGGAATCAACACCCCTAAGGGTTTCCCGCAAGAAGTAATCAAGCTTTTAGCTAAAGCCACATCTTTACCGATCACCGAAGCCAGAGATCACTTTGAGGCTCAAGGAGCTAGAGATGCCCTGGTCGAAGCTTCAGGAGCCCTTAGAGTTTTGGCAGTTAGCCTAACCAAGATCAATAACGACTTGCGCTGGATGGGCTCTGGTCCAAACGCCGGGTTGGGAGAGTTAGCTATTCCAGATCTTCAGCCAGGTTCCTCGATTATGCCAGGCAAGGTAAACCCTGTTATTCCAGAAGCAGTTTTGATGGTTTGTGCCAGGGTTATTGGAAACGACCAGACTGTTGCTTGGGCTGGGGCCAGCGGAAACTTCGAACTCAATGTTGCAATTCCCGTGATGGGAAATTCGTTGCTTGAATCAATCAGATTGTTGGCAAACTCCTCTAGAGTCCTCGCGGACAAAACCATTGAAGGCCTCGAGGTAAACAAGGACCGTGCTTTGGCTTTGGCTGAATCAAGTCCAGCAATTGTAACTCCGCTAAACAAGGTGATTGGCTACGAAGCAGCAGCCAAGATTGCCAAGTATTCGGTGGAAAAGTCCATCACCATTCGTGAAGCCGTTATTGACCTAGGTTTTGTTGAGCGAGGCGAAATCAGTGAAGCGGATCTGGACAAGGCACTGAACGTGCTGTCTATGACCAAGCCCCCACAGTAATCGCTCCGAAAAAACCCGCGATCAAATAGGGCCCTAGGGGCATCGACCCACCAAGCTTTATCTTCCCTAGCATCAGAAGCAATAAGGCAACAATTCCTGCTACCAAAAAACTCATTAGTAGTGCGAGAACTGGAAGGGAAACCGAGTACCAACCAAGAGCCAGAGACATAACGGCCATTAGCTTTACATCCCCCATTCCAAGTAACCCCAAGCGGTTTACGCCCAAAGAAACCAAAAAAGTTGCGAGCATAGCCAGAGCTGCCCAAAGCATGTTCCACCAGGTTCCACTCGTAATTCCTGCAGCCACCTGTCCAAGCAATGTGATGGGGAAAGCCGGTAACACGTATTTATTTGGCAAGCGACGCTGCAGAATATCGGTCTTGGCTAGCGGCCAAGCAGTGAGAACCAGGTAGCCAAGACCGAGTGCTGAAAATAACGAGGCAAGATTTTCGAACACCACAGCAGGGTATTTTGAAACCGAAGCTGGGGTGAAAACTTATCCCCAGGCAAATATTGTTGGCTTAGGCTCCGAAGCGGCGATGTCTTCTTGTGAAGGCACGAATAGCCCTAAGGAAGTCAACTTTTCTAAAGTCTGGCCAGAGTGCTTCCTCAAAGTACAGCTCAGAGTTGCTTGATTGCCAGAGCAGAAAACCACTTAGGCGCTGCTCGCCCGAGGTTCTAATGATTAGATCCGGGTCTGGTTGATCTGAGGTGTAAAGATGAGAAGCTATCAATTCCGGCGTGAGCGAGTCTGAAAGCTTTGATAGGTCATCGCCCGAAGCAATCGAGGATTGCACGATGGATCTCATGGCGTCGGTTATTTCCTGGCGGCCACCATAGCCAATTGCCAGGTTCACCGTTGCACCCTTGGTATTGGCGCTAGCTTTCTCTGACTGCTCAAGAGACTCTAAGAATTCTTTAGACAGTGCGTTTCGATCTCCCATGACCCGGATTTTCCAATTGCCCCTGTTGACCATTTCCTTTGCTAACTCATCCAGTATTACAAAAAGGTCTTCTAGCTCTTGCTGGTTTCGCTGCTTGAGATTCTCGGTGGAAAGAAGGTAAAGGGTGATAACTGGGACAGCCAGCTCATCGCACCAAGAAAGGAATTCAAATATTTTCTGCGCTCCGGCTACATGTCCCGATTTGGCTTTTGAGCCGTTGTTCTTATCGGCCCATCTCCTGTTGCCATCAAGCATGACCGCGATGTGCTTCGGGATGTTGTCCTTATCAAGCTGGCGCTCAAGGCGAGCTTCATAAATGCTATAAATGGGATTTCGCACATTCCTAGGCTACCGCTTCAAAACCCATCTAGAGTTGAACCATGGCAAAAAAGCAAAACCCCGGGGATCCGATGCACCTTCCGCTGTCTGAAATATCTAACGGCGAAGAAGATGTAAAGCCATCCTGGCGCGGCTGGATCCACACTGGAGTTTTACCAATTGCCGTTGCTGGCGGTGTGGTGCTTGTTGTGTTGGCCGATGGGTTGACAGCAAAAATTGCAGCTGCGGTTTTCTTTGCCAGCTCAATATTGCTTTTTGGAACCAGCGCGATCTACCACCGTTTCAACTGGAAACCAAAGGCCAAGAAAGCTCTCAAAAGATTTGATCACGCAAATATCTTCTTGCTGATAGCAGGAAGTTATACGCCAATAACTTTGCTTGCACTCCCCCAGGAAAAGGGATTTTTGCTGATTGTTGCAATCTGGGCAACGGCTTTGCTGGGTATCGGCTTTAGGGTGTTCTGGCTCGGCGCTCCAAGGTGGTTGTATGTAATCATCTACATCGTCATGGGTTGGGCTGCAGTTGTTTACCTGCCAGATTTTATAAATGTGAACTTGGCGATGATGGTTCTAATCCTTGCCGGTGGTTTGATGTACACACTGGGAGCCGTTTTCTACGCACTGAAAAGGCCTAATCCAATTCCAGGACATTTTGGCTTCCATGAAATCTTTCACAGCTTCACCGTGTTGGCATTCTTGTGCCACTGGAGCGCAGTTTTGATTATCTGTCTGAACCCAGTTCCTGGCTCATTCGCCTAACTAGTTTGAGTTTGGCGGGGTTCCGCCCTGTTCCTCAAGGTCCAGCTTCTGAACTATCTCTGCGCGATAGCGAACTCTGCGCACTCTGCGAGTCATGTCAAAAATGATGAAGATGGCTGCCGCCGCTACTCCGAAGGTGGCCAAGAACCCCACTACCCCTGGGCTGTACCAGGTGTCATCAATAACAACATCACTGGGGGCCTCGGTGGCTAACCAAGCTACTAATTGATTCATACCCTTAAGTATGAGCCACAAACTTCAGTTAACCTTGATTGGTGAGTAAAAACATTCTCCAGCAGCGCTACGGTCGAGATCGGTTTCGAAACCGTGATCGGATCCTGGCTATTTCGATTGCAGCAGTTGCGCTCACTTCTTTTCTGATTTGGGCTATTTTCGTGAGCATCGATAACTCGAATCAGGTAACTCACAGAGACATCGCTTATGAGGTCATTGACGAGTACTCAACCGATGTGACTTTTGAGGTGTCCAGAAACCCCGGCCAAGAAGTCAGTTGTGACGTGACGGTGTTGAATCAGTCCTTTGCAATTGTTGGGTTCCTGACAGTGGATGTGGCGGCTTCAGACAGTCGCTCTACAGTGATTTCTAGCACCATTCGCACCACAGAACTGGGCGTATCGGGCTTGGTTGATGGCTGTCGCTGAATTAGGCTAGAGAGATTATGTCTGAAACTAACGATGCCACCTGGCTTACCCAAGAAGCCTACGACCGTCTTGCCAATGAACTTGAACAGCTGTTAACAGTTGCTCGCGCCGACATAGCCAAAAGAATTCAAGAGGCTAGAGAAGAAGGTGACCTCAAGGAAAATGGTGGTTACCACGCTGCCAAGGAAGAGCAAGGCAAGATCGAATCTCGAATCAATCGCTTGGAAGAGATCTTGGCAACCGCTCAAGTAGGTGAAGCTCCTAAAGCTCAAGGAATTGTGCAGCAAGGACTGGTAATCTCCGTTGAACTAAACGGCTCCGCAAAGAAGTTCTTACTGGGAAGCGCCGAGATCGACGATGAAGACATTGAGGTTTACAGCCCAGATTCTCCAATTGGAAGCGCAATCATGGGTAAGAAAATCGGCGAGCAACTAGATGTTTACTTGCCGAATGGTAAAACTATCCAGGTCAAGATTCTGGATGTGACTAACAGCTAGTCTTCTCGGGACGGCTGAAGCTTTGGCCTAAGTCCAGCTTTTTCCAAAGCCTTTACAACTTCCATCCGATGGTTGTGACCGCTAGTTTCAACTGAAAGATTCAATTCAACTTCACTAATCTGAAGGCCATTGCCGTGACGAGTGTGTAGCACCTCGATTACGTTGGCGTGTGCTCCGGCTATAACTTCTGCTGTCAAAGCCAGTTGACCTGGACGGTCTGGAAGCATGACTGAGAAGTTGGTGTAACGGTCAGAAGTAGATAGGCCATGGCGGATAACTCTTTGAAGCAACAGCGGATCCATGTTTCCACCCGACAAAATCGCAACTGTCTTGCCTTTAGCCTTAGCTTTGCCGCTCATTAGAGCAGCTACTGCAACCGCTCCAGCTGGCTCGACAACCTGCTTGGCTCTTTCCAAAAGAACCAAGATAGCCTTGGCGATGTCGTTTTCTGAAACGGTTACCACTTTGTCAACATACTTTTTGATGAGCTCGAATGGCACACGCCCTGGCTTGGAAACAGCAATTCCATCAGCAATAGTTGGTGTGGTCTGTATTTCGGTAACCTTACCGGCCCTAAGTGATGCTGGGTAGGCAGCAGAGTGCTCTGACTGCACACCGATTACCTTTATCTTTCTACCCTGAGCCGCAGCTGACAATTTGGCCGCAACGGCAACGCCAGCGGCTAGACCGCCACCGCCGATTGCAACGACAATTGTTGAAACATCTGGGTGTTGCTGAAGAATTTCTAGGCCAACAGTTCCCTGGCCCATAACAACGTCGATGTGGTCAAAGGGAGGAATAAAGATTGCACCGGTGTCCTTGGCTTCTTCCTGAGCGGCCTTTAGGCACTCAGCAAAAGTAGCGCCGTGCTGAACAACTCTTGCTCCGTAGTTTCTGGTGGCCTCGACCTTAGGTAAGGATGCACCGATGGGCATATAAACAGTTGCTTTAATTCCAAGCTTTTTTGCAGCTAAAGCAACACCCTGTGAATGGTTTCCGGCAGATGCTGCAATAACTCCCTGCTTCTTCTCTGCTGCGGTTAGGTGACTCATTCTGTTGAACGCACCTCGCACTTTGTATGCTCCGGTTCGTTGAAGGTTTTCACACTTTAGATAAACCTGTTGCCCAACTAGGTCAGAAAGAAAATTCGAGTGAAGAGTTGGAGTTTCAATGGCAACTTTTCTCACATTCGCAAGCACGGTCTCAAAATCAGACAGCGTTGGAACTACCACCGGGGATTGAGTAGTCATTGGTGCCTTTCGGGGAAAATTGCCTAAGCCCCAAGTTTAGTTAGATTTGGGGCTAGAACTTAGTGCCCATTTCCTGAATACGTTCGATTCTCTTAGGGATCGGAGGGTGAGTAGAAAATAGCCTCTCGGTGAACCCAGGCTTAATTGGATCATTCATGAACATGTGAGCCATCGAGGCGCTCACTTTCTTCATTGGGCGGCCATATTCGCCCAGCTTTTGGAGCGCGCTGGCTAATCCGTCTGGGTAGCGGGTAATCTCAACACCGGTTGCATCAGCTAGGAACTCGCGCTGACGCGAAACAGCCGCTGTGACAATGGGCCCAATGAACCATGCGATAACGCTTGCCACAACTCCCACCAAAAGAAATACTGCGCCAGCATTGTCCCTGGATCTGCTACCTCCGGCAAAGAAAGCTGCTCTAATGGCAAAATCTGCCAAGATTCCAACCGCACTAACCAAGCCAAAGACGATGGTTGTCACTCGAATGTCGTAATTTCTGATGTGAGCTAGCTCGTGGGCCATAACTCCCTCGAGTTCGTTATCGTCCATGATCACTAGTAGTCCGGTGGTTGCAGCAACAATTGCGTGCTCAGGATCTCGTCCTGCTGCGAAGGCATTAGGGGCAGGATCGTTGATGATGTAAACCTTTGGCATCGGGATACCTTCGGCAATTGATAGATTCTCCACGGTGCGCCAGAGCCTTGGGTTATCGGACTTCTGAATTTCAACAGCACCAGTCATGCCAATGGCAATCTTTCCAGCCATGTAGTACTGAAAAATTGTGTAAACCAAAACAAAGCCAACAATGAACAGTGCAGATGAACCGTTACCGGAAGTTGTACCCCACCAAATTGAAATCGCGCTCAAAAGCGCGACGAACAAGCCGATGATAATTACTGTGTTGCGCTTATTGGCAGCGATCGCTGAATACATATTGCTTTTCTCTTGAGTTTAGAAGCTAGCCTTTGGTGGCTCTGCGATGCTTGCAGCATCGGCCACCTCAAAGAACTCGCGAGCTGGGAAACCAAGACTCTTTGCAAAGAAGTTTTGTGGGAACTGCAGCACCTTGGTGTTTAGCTCTCTAACGCCACCGTTATAGAAACGCCTGGAAGCCATGATCTTGTCTTCGGTGTCGGTTAGCTCTGCTTGAAGCTGCAAAAAGTTCTGGCTTGCCTGTAGCTGAGGATAGGCCTCGGCGACTGCAAACAAGGACTTCAATGCACCCTGCAACATGTTTTCTGCTGCGGCTGCTTGTTCCGGGTGAGCCAGGGCTTCTGGTGAAACGGTGGCTGCACGGGCCTTGGTGACATCGTCAAAGACTTTGCCTTCGTAAGCGGCGTAACCTTTTACGGTTTCAATCAGATTAGGTATCAGATCCGCTCTGCGCTTTAGTTGGACCGTGATGTCCGACCAGGCCTCGTCAACTCGAACATTTAGCGCCACTAGCGCGTTATAAGTAGACCAGAGCCAGATTCCAACTAGGACGACTAGACCAATCAGTACTAAAAGAGCAATATCCACGAAGATTCCCATCGGTTATAAAGTGTGTTCCTTACAAAAATGTTAGGTCAGAAAGCTCAAAAATTGGCTGTTAGCGCTAATCTCACAGAAAACTAAAAGGTGTGCCCCCGATGGGACTCGAACCCATACTGTGACGATTTTAAGTCGTCTGCCTCTGCCATTGGGCTACGGGGGCCTTGGAATCCAAGTTCTTTTAGATTTTTGGTCTAGAGGCCCAGGTTTCAAAGGCTAATCGAGGGTCCTTGCTAGCTTCAATAGACACAACATCGCGTCTTAGCAAGAAGTTGGCAATCCAGCCGGCTAGAACCCGGAACTTGCGCTCCCACATCGGCATTGCAAGCACGTGGTAACCGCGGTGCATGAACCAAGCAAGCAGCCCGGTGATAGCAAGATTTCGGTACTGGAACACTCCGACTCCAATTCCAAGACCGGCAACCGCACCCATGTTGCGGTGGAAGTAAGGCTTGATCCCCTCGCCACGCAAGTTTGCTACCAAGTTCTTAGCAAGAAGTTTTCCTTGACGAACGGCGTGCTGAGCGTTTGGAACGCAGTAGCCACCAACTCCATCTCCAGAAAGATCTGGAACGGCGGAGTTGTCTCCCGCGGTCCAAGCATCAGCGATGATGTTCTCACCATCAACAATTCGAAGTGAAGTGTCTGCGGTAACTCTTCCTCTTTCATCAAGAGGCAAGTCGGTGTTCTTCACTGCAGGGTTTGCCATCACTCCAGCGGTCCAAACGATGATATCTGCTTCTATCTTGAGGCCATCAGAAAGCTCAATCAATCCACCCTCTGCGGATTGCAACTGTGTGTCCAAGTGTACTTTTGCGTTTCGATCTTGCAGGTTCTTCACAACCCACTGGCTGGTCTTTAGGGAAACCTCTGGCATGACTCGGCTCATCGCTTCCACGAGATGGAACTGCATCTCATCAAATTTGATGTTCTTGTAGTATCGCAAAAGGTAGGTGGCCAAAGACAGCATCTCGGCAAAAGTCTCGATACCCGCGAACCCTCCGCCAACGACAACAAAGGTAAGAAGTTTCTGACGCTCCGCTCCGGCGGGCAAGCTGGCAGCTCGATCAAAGTTGGTTAGCAAGCGGTTGCGGATCTCCATTGCCTCTTCGATAGTTTTCATGCCTATTGCCAAATCAGCAACTCCAGGAATTGGGAAAGTCCTAGATACCGCTCCTGCGGTCACAACAATTTGGTCATACTCAATCTCGTAAGGATCTAGGTTTGGGCTCGAAACCGTTACCTTCTTCTCCTTGTGATTGATGAAATTTACTTTTCCACCAACAATGCGGGTGCGCTTTAGGTGCCTGCGGTAGGAGACCAAGACATGTCTTGGTTCAATTGATCCTGCGGCAACTTCGGGCAAGAAGGGCTGGTAGGTCATGTAAGGCAGAGGGTCTACAAGGGTCACGTCAGCTTCATTTTTACCAAGGTACTTTTCAAGCTTCTTTGCGGTGTAGAAACCGGCATAGCCGCCACCAACGATCAAGATTCTAGGCATTGAACTAATTTACTACTTTCGTTTTTCTTCTTCTGGGCTGTGGCCAGCTGGCCTAAAGGCAAAATACAAGAATGTTGCAAGAAGCCCTAGACCAGCATAGCCAGCAAGTGGAAGCCAATTGCTGATATCCGCGTACCAGGGAACAGCAGTTGTTGGTTCTTCGAAAGAAGTGATTGGAGTCGGGGCCTGAATTGGGCTGACAATATCTCCTGGGGCGGCTTCTTTGTCGGTGCTGGCTCTGTAGAGTTCGATCCACTGCTCCAAAGAGCCGAGCGGATTTTCGGTTACTGGAGGGATCTCGGCTAGCAGTGCCTTATTAGCGTCAATTACCCCATGACCGTAGCTTGTTGAGTAGCCCTCAAAACCATTCTTACTTGCCGAGCTGATAACTCGATTGACAACATTGGCCGAATCCATGTCCGGATACATTGATCGGATTAGAGCTACCATTCCAGAAACAATTGGCGTGGCCCCGCTGGTACCTGACCACATTCGGTACTCGCCACCAGGAAACGCGCCAATCAATTCTTCAGCTGGTGCGGTAACACCAATAGTTAATCCATTTGTTGAAAAATTTTCCGAGGGCAGGCCATTTCTATCTAGTCCAGCAACCGAAATAACACCAGGTATGCTTGCGGGCGCCGATACCTGCTCGGTTCCATCTATCCTGTTTCCTGCCGCCGCCACAACAACAACATCATTTTCAAATGCGTATAGGAATGCCTGGTCCCAACTTTCGGGCCAGGAAACAGAGTTTCTAGTAAGTGAAAGATTTATGACTTGCGCACCGTTATCTACCGCCCAAATTATGCCATCAGCAATTTGGGAATCAGTATCTAGTCCTTCAACTCCAAATGCGATAGAGACCGAAAGCAATTCGGCCTTTGGTGCAACACCGATTATTTCGGACTCACCGCGACCAGCCGCAATGGACGCCACCATTGTTCCGTGATAACTGTTGCTTCCCACTGGTGTTTGACCATCACTTGATCCAAGCCCCGACATGTCTGTGCCGCCAACCACGGCGCCCTGCAAGCTCGGGTGGGTGGAGTCAATGCCAGTATCAATGATCGCTATTTTGACGCCCTCACCCTGACTTGAATCCCACGCGCTGGTAAAACCATAGTCATCGAGCCAGTACTGTTGGTCGCGAACCGAATCTGCCATTGCCGCGCTCGATGGGCCTACAGATAACAGCACCGATGCTGCCAAAACAACTAGCTTTCGCATACGCACCTACTTGGTGACCAACTACAGGCCTCTAGAGCGAGGTCGCCGATGATGTTTACGCCAGGGCCCTTGGCTAAAGAATGAGCGACAAGGGAGTGCAGACACTTCACGCGAGTTGGCATTCCACCAGCGGAAATACCTTCGATTTCTTCGACGACACCGAGCTCTGCTCGATCCGAAAGATAGCTTTGGTGCGCGCTTTGGTAATTCTTGGCAAGATCTTCATCTTCATCAAGTTGATCTTGAAGCTTTGTCATGAGCCCCTCTGCTTCAAGAGTTGAGACCGCTGATGTAGCAGCCGGCAAAGTTAGGTAATAAACGGTTGGAAAAGGTGTGCCATCTTCGAGCCTCGGTTTGGTTTGAACCACAACCGGATTGCCACAGCAACACCTTGCAGCAATAGCCACAATGTCCCTTACGGGCCTTCCAAGTTGCTTGGTGACAGCTTCGAGGTCTTTATCTGTTGCACTACTCAGTGGCACTGGTTGGTTCCTGATTAGGCTCTTCCAGGCCCGCTCGCAAAGTTGATTCCAAAAGTGCTTCCACCCAGTTCGTTTCGCTGGCTAAAACCTCAAGGCTAAATCCGCTGCTCTTTCTTTGCTCCGCTAGCATCGCACCTACTGTTCCAGAAGTATCAGAGAGGTCAATTCCTTCAGCATCCATTACTAGGAAGCTGACTTCACCTGGCATGACAAAGTAGAGTCGATCTCTTGCTTGTGCGCGGATGTATACCTCGTCATCCCAACGAAGACGCTCCTGCTGCATACCCTCTAGATTTTGCTTAGCCTGCTCAACTAGCGTTTGATAGTCAGCAATCTCTCTTCGTTGTTCGTACCAGATCTGTATGCCTGGAGCTAGCGTAAACATTCCAATAAGGATTACCGCCAGTAGCGCTAGCGTGTAGCTATTTAGCCGACCGGTGATTCTCATTTAGTTTCCTAGCGAAAGTTTTTGAAAGCCTTGGCTCCTGGGTAGTAAGCCGCGTCGGCAAGTTCTTCTTCAATGCGCAGCAGTTGGTTGTACTTAGCCACTCGCTCGCTTCTAGCCGGAGCACCTGTTTTAATCTGACCGGCATTGGTAGCTACTGCTAGATCTGCAATAAAAGTGTCTTCGGTTTCACCGGACCGGTGCGAAATGATTGCTGTCATTCCGTTGCGCTGAGCAAGAGCGACTGCGTCCAGCGTCTCGGTCAAGGTGCCGATTTGGTTTACTTTTACCAGAATGCTGTTTGCAGTTCCTTTATCGATTCCGGTTTGGAGTCTTGCTGGGTTGGTGACAAACAGGTCATCGCCAACTAGCTGGACTTTGTCTCCGAGGCGCTTGGTCATTGCTGCCCAGCCATCCCAGTCATTTTCGTCTAGTGGGTCCTCGATGGAAACTAATGGGAAGGCAGCTACTAGGCCTTCGTAGTAAGTGATCATTTCTTCGGCCGAGTGAGCTTTGCCTTCGAAGTGGTACTTACCGTCTTTGTAGAACTCGGTGGCGGCAACATCAAGTGCCATGGCAATGTCGGTTCCGACTTTGTAACCGGCTTTTTCAATGGCTTCTGAAATCAATTCCAGGGCTGCGCGGTTAGTTGGAAGATCTGGAGCGAATCCACCCTCGTCACCTAGACCGGTTGAAAGGTTCTTGGACTGCAGCAAGGACTTTAGAGAGTGGTAAACCTCGGTTCCCCACCTAAGCGCTTCTGAGAAGGTCGGGGCACCAATTGGAACAATCATGAACTCTTGAACATCCACGCCGTTGTCAGCGTGAGCGCCACCGTTCAAGATGTTCATAAGTGGAACAGGAAGCGTGTGAGCGTTTGGTCCACCGAGGTACCGATAAAGAGGCAAGCCGCTGCTGTCAGCTGCAGCTTTAGCAACCGCTAGAGAAACACCCAAAATTGCGTTGGCACCCAAGTTTGATTTGTTGTCGGTTCCATCAAGGGAGATTAGGGCGTTATCAACCAATCTCTGATCGGTAGCATCAAAATCAACCAGCGCCTCGTCGATTTCTCCGATGACTCGAAGAACGGCTTTTTGGACACCCTTGCCTAGAAATCTGGACTTGTCGCCATCTCTTGATTCGTGAGCTTCGAAAGCTCCGGTAGAGGCACCAGACGGAACAGCGGCACGACCAAAGGAGTCGTCATCTAGTAAAACCTCAACTTCAATAGTTGGGTTACCTCTCGAGTCGAGGATTTCGCGAGCACCGATGGCTTCGATAAGTGACAAGGGGTTTCTCCTTAGTTGGTGGAAATCAAATTCCAATGTGATTATCAGTTGCCGCCGTTGGCACACTACTAGTTTAGTTTGACTGGCCCTAGGCTATGGGTTTGATTGATAAGCCCTTGAAGCCTTCATTGGGCTTGTCAAGGCTCGCAAAGGAAGAAAAACCCTGTAGCTTCAAGCTATCTAGCAAGTTGTTCAGCTTCTTTGGTTTCGGCTCTAGCCTCACCTGGTAACCAGCTTCAATCGCCTGAGCTTGAGTAGCTAAGGCTTTCTGCAGATCCGACTGTTCGAAAACCAAAACTAGGTTCTTGTTTTCTGACAACTTTGCATCCACCAGGTCCGCAACTCTTTCAAAGCCCAGCGAGATTCCAACAGCCGCGACATCTTCACCTAGCCACTTGCCAACCATTCCGTCGTAGCGACCGCCGCCACCGATTGAGCTCCCAGATTCTGGGTGTTCAATTTCAAAGATGATTCCGGTGTAGTAACCCATGCCTCGAACTAGTGTCGGGTCAAATCGGAGCTTGCCTGGATGAAACTGCTCAAGCCCTGCAAAAACCGCTGCCAATTGCTCAGGTACCACTTGCTTGCCAGCAAGTGATTCAAGCCAAGTTTTGGCTTTAGCTGCAACTTCGTCGTTGAATCTTTCCTTGAGCTCAAGGCAAACCCCATCGATGCCGATCTTGTCTAGCTTGTCGATAGTGATCATCGCTCGAGAGTGATCTTTGGCTGCAATGCCAAGTTCTTGAATAGAGCGAGAGAGAAGTTCACGGTGATTGACTCGAATAGTTGCAGTTGAGATCCCAATGCTTTCTAGCGAGTGCAAGCTCGCATTTAGGATTTCTATTTCAGCTAAAGAACTCTCGTCGCCAATGATGTCGATATCGCACTGAACAAACTGTCGGTAACGACCTTTTTGCGGACGCTCCGCTCGCCATACTGGGCCGGTTTGAATTGCCTTCAAAATTTTAGGGAGCTTTGACTGGTTGGTTGCGTAGAACCTGGTCAAAGGAACAGTGAGGTCATACCTCAATCCAAGATCAGAAAGCTGGTCAGCACCTTTACCCAGTGCCCCCTCTAGCTCTTCGCCTCTTTTGAGGACCCGAAATGCCAAGCTTTCGTTATCCCCGCCATCACTACTTGTGAGGCGTTCAATGTTTTCAAGGGCAGGAGTTTCGATTTCCTGAAAACCAAACGAGCGATAGCTAGCCAAGATCTTTCCAAGTAGCTGATCTCGGGTGGCTTTTTCAACCGGCAGAAAATCACGCATGCCACGAGGTGGGTTGATTTGCTGAGCCATATTTCCAGTCTGGCAGACCAGGGCAAAAAACTTGCGTTAGCAAGCTAGTGCTTTGGCTACTTACCTATTACCCCAGCGTCAAAGTCATCGCTTAGTTCAAACTGTCTGATCTCAACTTCTAACTCCCTGACGCTTTCGCGAAGTGCTCGCTCAGCGTCAAGACCCTTAGATTTTGCGGCCAAGACTAAGGCAAGAAGCAAGGCTCCAAGCTGATCTTCATCGCTTATCTCAATTGCGCCTGGTTCCTCAGTTCCCAGCACACCAAGCGATTGGGCTTTGCCAATTACCTTGTCGGCAAGCATCAAAGAAGGCAAGGCTTTAGGAATCCCATCTAGCACGCTTTCTCGCTCAGGCTTCTCACGCTGTTTGTGGGCGTCCCAATTTTGCATAACCTCTTCACCAGTGTCGGCTTTGTAGCGTTCGAGTTCTTCTGGGGTTCCAAAGACGTGCGGGTGACGTCCCTTCATTTTCTTTGTAGATAACTCTGCA
>JBIIQC010000009.1:0-39682 GCA_044342295.1 Rhodoluna sp.
CTTGTTGGCTTCTAGGCGATCAAACAGTGCTGCACTATCGGGATTCGCTGCCCTCCAGGCCTGAAAATCTCTATGCCATTTATCTAGAACATCCTTGCTGCGCGCTCTAAAGCCACGGGTGTAGTCCACAACACTTTGTGCTACGTCAAAGTTCTTCGCAGGATCAAACCCGAGAACGGTTTTTAGGCCCGCTAGCTCTTCAGCCCCAAGAGCTGATCCATGAACCTTGCCTGTGTTTTGCTTTGTGGGCGCAGGCCACCCGATAATGGTCCGAATCGTAATCAACGATGGTTTATCGGTTTCCGCTTTTGCTTTTTGTATTGCGTCAAAAAGCTCCTGCATGTCCTCGTAATACTCACCAGATTTGCGCCAATTCACAACCTGTACATGCCATCCGTATGACTCATAGCGCTTCTCTAGATCTTCAGTGAAGGCGATCTTGGTGTCGTCTTCAATTGAAATCTGGTTCGAGTCATACAAGACCACAAGATTGCCAAGCTTCTGGTGTCCAGCTAGCGAGGATGCTTCTGAGGTGACACCTTCTTGCATGTCACCGTCACCTGCTACGCAGAAGATGAAGTGATCAAATGGGCTGGTTCCAGCCGCCGCGTTCGGGTCAAACAGACCTCGTTCGAATCTTGCTGCGTATGCGAATCCAACAGCGGACGCCAACCCTTGCCCTAGTGGTCCGGTGGTGATCTCAACACCCTTGGTGTGGCCATACTCTGGGTGGCCTGGCGTCAGGGAATCCCAGGTGCGAAGCGCCTGCAAGTCTGAAAGTTCAAGCCCGTAGCCGGTTAGGTAAAGCTGGTTGTAAAGAGTAAGGGAAGAGTGGCCAACGCTAAGAATAAATCGGTCCCTGCCAACCCAATCTGGGTGTGCTGGGTCATGCCTGAGAACTTTCTGGAACAAAAGATGCGCTACTGGAGCAAGTGAGATAGCGGTGCCCGGGTGACCGTTTCCTACTTTTTCAACCGCGTCGGCTGCTAAAACCCTTGCCGTATCAACTGCTTTTTGGTCTAGTTCTGACCACTCAAGATTGCTCATAACCGACTTGTTCCCCTATTTTCTAGAGCTAATACGGAGTGCTTACCAAACAGCGTTGAATCCTTTGAAAATGATTGGTGGAGATCCGCGACCTACAACTAAAACCTTACACACTCAGCACTGCCACTCTTGGTTGCGAAAGGCTCAATGTCGGTCGCTTAGACTTAAAGAAATCATGAGCTCTCAAACATTACAATCAAGGCCCATCAGGCTAGGATTTTGGCGCAAAGCCAAGGCGTATTTTGCCCTCACTAAGCCGAGGGTTATAGAGCTTTTGCTAATCGCAACAGTTCCAACCATGATTCTCGCCCAGCGTGGGATTCCAGACCCTTGGCTTGTGGTGGCAACGGTTTTTGGCGGAGCTCTAAGTGCTGGAAGCGCGAATTCATTTAACTGCTACATCGACCGAGACATCGACAAGATCATGGGAAGAACCAAGTCCCGACCATTGGTAACTGGCGAGCTCTCGGCTAAAGAGGCGTACCTGTTTGCTTGGGCCCTGGGGGTTCTCTCCGTAATCTGGCTTGCCGTTCTCGTGAATCTCTTGGCAGCTGCACTGTCGCTTGCGGCAATTCTCTTCTACGTTTTTGTCTACACGCTACTTTTGAAGCGTCGCACTCCACAAAACATTGTCTGGGGAGGAGCTGCAGGAGCAATGCCGGTCTTGATTGGCTGGGCTGCAGTCACAGGGGAGCTTAATGCAGCTGCCTGGGTTTTGTTTTTAATTGTTTTCCTATGGACACCGCCGCACTACTGGCCACTATCGCTTAGATATAGATCCGAGTACAGCGATGCTGGTGTTCCAATGCTTCCGGTGGTGCGAAACAACAAGACTGTTGGTATCCAGATAGTTCTTTACGCATGGGCGCTTGTGGCATCAACGTTGCTACTGATTCCTCTTGGTGAAATGGGATGGATCTATACAGCAACTGCCCTGATAACAGGGATGCTGTTCATAATGGAATCACATCGTCTAAATGCTGAGGCTAGCAAGGGTGAGATCAACAACCCCATGAGATTATTCCATGGGTCCATTACCTACTTGACTGTGTTGTTTGTCGCGATAGCGCTTGACCCGCTATTTTTCTTTAATCTCTTCTAGTCTGCGCAGGCTCTCGTCTCGCTCTTTCGAGTGATCGATCATTGGTTCAGGGTAGCCATTGATTAGGCCATCGACAAGCAGCCATGGTTCATGAACTTCAGAACCTTGCAAATGCGCAAGCTCTGGAATGTATTTGCGAACATAGTTACCATCTGGATCAAATTTGTATCCCTGCAGGATTGGATTAAAAACTCGGTAGTAAGGGGAGGCGTCCGTGCCACACCCTGCCGTCCATTGCCACCCGTGAGAGTTTGACGCGGGATCGAAATCAGAAAGGCATTGCTCGAACCAGTCGGCGCCGACCTGCCACTCCAAGTGAAGGTCCTTTACAAGAAAGCTCGCAACAATCATGCGCACCCGGTTATGCATCCAACCCTCGCTGGCTAGCTGGCGCATACCAGCGTCAACCATCGGAAAACCGGTTGTGCCCATTTTCCAGCGCTCGAGTTTCTCGCCCGCTTCTTTACCTGAGTCGTACTTCATCTTTGCAAAACGAGGCACATAGTAATCGCTTAGCGTGTGAGGGTTTCTGAAAAGAACATCTGCATAGAACTCTCGCCAGGCAATTTCCTTGCGGAATACGTTGTGGCCGGGGGTGTCTCTCAGGTCTGCAAGCAGAGTTCGCGGATGGATTTCACCGTGTGCTAGAGCATGCGAGAGCTTCGAGGTTCCAGATAGATCTGCACGATTTCTGTTCTCAGAGTAATCAAATAGCGCCCGTTTCTTGAAACGCTCGAAAGTTTCTAAGGCAAAATTCTCTCCAGCCCGAACTTTGAACTGTGCTGGCTTGGTAGGTGCAGGAATCTTTGATTGCGTACTTGGAAACCAGGTAGTTTGCGTTGGAAGCTTGAAGGGTTCGGGCCAACCAATTTCAAACCATGCCTTGTAAAAAGGTGTGTAAACACGATAGGCCGAGCCATCGGTTGGTTTGACTACAACCCCTGGCTTCACAGCGTAGTTCGAACCTTCTAGCACGAGCGTCTTGCCAATTGCTGCTAAGGCTTTGGCAACCTGTTTTTGCTCAAGCATTCCTGCTGGATCAAAACTTTCGGTTGCGTGGACATACTGGATTTCACTTTGCTTTGCTAACGTTGCGAGCGCCTCGGCACTGTGACCAGCTAGCACATGTAATGAACCTGACATCGAACTGCTTAGAGCTTCCAACGAGGCAACGAGGGAGTGCTGTCTTATTCCACTTAGGTTCTCAAATGTTTCAATCTCAAAGGTGAAACAGCCAAGGACCTGACAGTCGCCATCTGAAATGGCCGCCTCGGCGCAACGTGTCAAGGCTTCATTGTCTTGCAGTCTTAGATCCTTGCGGAACCAAAAGATTCGGCTCATGTTCTTGGCTCAACCCTCCGGTACTTGGAACGAAGAGCTAGTAGCTGGAAGGTAAGTAATGAAATGATGATCGAGGCTCCGAGCATGTGAACGCCAGCGAGCAATGCGGGTACTCCCGTGTTGGCCTGCACTACACCCAATGCCCCCTGCAGAACCGAGACGATAAGTAGAACACCTAAGGACTTGACTGCCGGATTTGACCAACGCGGGCTTTGAACGCTTCTAGAAGCCAGTATCAGCGAGACAAGCACGAGGGCGGTCATTAGGTAGGCAGGCCAGGAGTGATAGTGCTGCCAGGTTTCAAGCTCAAAACCGTTACGCGGCGTTGCTGCATCGCCCGCGTGCGGTCCGGCTCCGGTAACGACAACGCCAACTATTACTGTCACCCATCCCACGACGAAGATGGGCCAGGCAAGCAACACGGAGGTGTAGCTGATCGGGTCGTGCCTAGGCGAGTACACCCGCCAGACAAGAATGGATGCGATGCTGATCAGCACGCCGGATACCAAGAAGTGGGCACCAACTACCCAAGAGTTGAGACCAGTAAGTACCGTCACGCCGCCAAGAAGAGCCTGAGCGATGATTCCAACAATCAGTAGGGATGCTGGCCAAGTTAGACCAAAGCGCAGCGACTTGACAGTCCTGCGAATAACGATGAAAGTTAGGCCTGCGATTATCACCAACACAAAGGTTAGAAGTCGGTTTCCAAACTCAATCAGACCGTGAATACCCATCTCAGGAACAGACACGAAGGACTCGTCCGTGCACTTTGGCCAGGTGGGACAGCCCAACCCTGAACCAGTAAGGCGTACCAAGCCACCAGTCACCACGATAAGTATCTGACTCGCGAGCGAGGCCCAAACATAGGCCTTGAGCCTTGCTGGGGCAAAGATTGTTCTAAATGGCTGAATCAACCGTGTATTTCCTGTCTGCGGATGCAATTAGGGGCAATGCTGGTAAACTTCTAACTAATTCCAGTTTCGCATTAACTTTCCTGTGGGAATGCATGGTTGCAAGTGTGGGTTTCACCTAGTAATAACCAAAAAGGAGCCAAATGTCCGACATCATCATTGACCGCCCCGAGCTAGATAGCCTCGGAAACTACGAGTACGGCTGGTCAGATGGCAACGACGCCGGCGCATTCGCCAAGCGAGGCATCAGCGAGCAAGTTGTGAAGGACATTTCTGTTCTGAAAAGCGAGCCCGAGTGGATGCTGGACATGCGTCTCAAGGGTTACCAATACTTCCTCAAAAAGCCAATGCCAGCTTGGGGATCTGATCTATCCGGAATTGATTTTGACAACATCAAGTACTTTGTTCGCTCAACCGAGAAGCAAGCCCAAAGCTGGGAAGATTTGCCTGAGGAGATCAAAGCCACTTACGAAAAACTTGGTATCCCTGAAGCTGAGAGACAGCGTCTTGTAGCCGGTGTTGCCGCACAGTACGAATCAGAGGTCGTTTATCACCAGATCAACGAAGAGTTGGAAAAACAGGGTGTTTTGTTTTTGGATACCGACACCGCATTGCGCGAGCATCCAGAGATGTTCAAGGAATATTTTGGAACTGTTATTCCAGCAGGAGATAACAAGTTTGCCGCGTTGAATACATCTGTTTGGTCCGGAGGTTCATTCGTCTACGTACCTAAGGGTGTTCACGTGGAGATTCCACTGCAGGCCTACTTCCGCATTAACACCGAGAACATGGGACAGTTCGAAAGAACTCTCATTATTGCTGATGAAGATTCTTACGTTCATTACATCGAGGGCTGCACAGCGCCAATATACAAGTCGGACTCGCTGCACTCTGCGGTAGTCGAAATCATTGTCAAAAAGGGTGCTCGTGTTCGCTACACGACAATTCAGAACTGGTCCAACAATGTTTATAACCTCGTAACCAAGCGTGCAATCGCCCATGAGGGTGCAACCATGGAGTGGATTGATGGCAACATCGGTTCAAAGGTAACCATGAAGTACCCGTCAGTGATTCTCGCAGGCGAGTACGCCAGGGGAGAAACCCTTTCAGTTGCTTTTGCTGGCGAAGGTCAGCACCAAGATGCTGGAGCCAAGATGATTCATCTAGCACCTCACACCTCCTCTTCGATTGTGTCCAAATCAATCGCACGCGGTGGTGGAAGAACTTCCTACCGTGGTGAGATTCGCGTCAACCCAGGAGCTCACCACAGCGCGAACACTGTGCGTTGCGACGCTTTGTTGGTGGACACCATTTCCAGAAGCGATACATACCCAACCGTTGATGTTCGCGAAGACGATGTATCAATGGGGCACGAGGCGACTGTTTCACGTGTTAGCGAAGAGCAGCTTTTCTATCTACAGTCCAGAGGTATGGCAGAAGACGAAGCTATGGCCATGATTGTTCGTGGATTCATTGAACCAATCGCGAAAGAGCTACCAATGGAGTACGCACTTGAGCTCAACAAGCTAATCGAGATGCAAATGGAAGGGGCTGTCGGATAGTGGCAGGCGCTTCAGAGACAATCCAACATGGATTGTCAGAGCATTCTCATGGCTTCGGGGTTCCGATTCAGACTCGTTCGGAAAGAGTTAAGTCGACCAAGCTCGTAGATTTTGCTGAAATCTCAACACGCGAAGAGCAGTGGCGTTACATTGGCTCGGACGAGCTTGGGGGATTAGACAGGGCTGGACTAGAGGAGTTCTCCGGTGACATTACTGCCACCACCGCAGATGATGTTAAAACTTCTTGGATTGAGTCAGATCATAAGCTCTTCGGATCTGCTGGCACTCCAGAAGACAGAGTTTCAGCGGCAGGTTGGGAAGCTGCCAAGGCAGCCTATTTGATCTCGATTCCTGCAAACACATCTCCAGAGCCTTCCAGTATTGAAATCAGGTCCCTTGTTGCTGACCCCTCCGCACTGCACGTAATAGTTCATGCTGGAAAAGCTTCGAGCTCAACAGTTGTGTTGGAGCATCGCGGTGATGCTGTTTTGTCGGAGAACATCGAGATCATTGTTGAAGATGATGCGAATTTGACCCTAGTAAGTATTCAAGAGTGGAACGCGAAATCGATTCACTCTTCGGCTCAATTCGCCAGGCTTGGAAGAAACTCTAAGTTCAAGCATGTGGTTGTCTCACTTGGCGGCGCTGTGGTTAGAGTAACTCCCTCTGCGTACTTTGATGCACCGGGTGGAGATGTTGCCCTGTTTGGTCTCTACTTTGCAGACGCTGGCCAGTATCTTGAGCACAGAATCTTTGTTGATCACTCGCAGCCAAACTGCAAGTCCAGGGTCACCTACAAGGGTGCCCTCCAGGGACAAAAAGCGCACACTGTTTGGGTTGGCGATGTGCTAATTCGCGCCGCCGCTGAGGGCACTGACACCTACGAGCTAAACCGCAACCTCCTGTTGACCGATGGCGCGAGAGCGGACTCTGTTCCAAACCTCGAGATTGAAACCGGCCAGATCCAAGGTGCGGGGCACGCGAGCGCTAGCGGAAGATTCGACGACGAGCAACTGTTCTATCTTCAAGCTCGTGGCATAGACGAGCTAGAAGCAAGGCGGCTGGTGGTACGAGGTTTCCTAATGGAAGTAGTTCAGCAAATTGGCATTGCCGAACTAGAGGACAGATTGGCGCAAGCTATCGAAGATGAGCTCGAAGGGACCGCGAAGTAATGGCTATCAGGATCTGTAACGTAGAAGACATCAAACCTGGAAAAGCTCTTCGAGTAAAAATTGGTGAAGAGGCAATCGCTCTGGTGCACACCAAAGACGGTCGGTTCAAAGCTCTTGGCGACAAGTGCTCTCACGGAGAGATTTCGCTTAGCGAAGGTTTTGTTGATAATGACACCATTGAGTGTTGGGCCCATGGAGCAAAGTTCTCCTTGGATACAGGGGTTCCACTATCTCTTCCAGCATATGAGCCGGTTGCAACATACGAAGTAATAGTTGAAAACGGCGAAGTTTTTATTGAAATCGACAAGGACAGTGAGTAGAAAATGGCAAAGCTAGAGATAAAGAACCTTCACGTATCGGTTGATACCGATCAGGGAACAAAAGAAATTCTCAGGGGAGTAGACCTGGCCATCAATAGCGGTGAGACTCACGCCGTTATGGGACCAAATGGCTCCGGAAAATCCACTCTTGCCTACTCCATCGCCGGTCACCCTAAGTATCAAGTCACCAAGGGCGAGATCTTGCTTGATGGTGAAAATGTTCTGGAAATGTCTGTAGACGAGCGGGCGCGAGCTGGACTGTTTCTTGCGATGCAGTATCCAGTTGAGATCCCAGGAGTTAGTGTCTCAAACTTTCTTAGAACCGCTAAAACTGCTGTAGATGGTAAAGCACCGGCGCTTCGTAGCTGGATCCAGGATGTTCGGGTTGCTATGGAGAATCTAAAAATGGATTCAGCATTTACTGAACGAAATGTTAATGAGGGGTTCTCCGGTGGAGAGAAGAAGCGTCACGAGATTTTGCAGATGGAACTTCTAAAGCCCAAATTTGCAGTACTCGATGAAACCGATTCGGGTCTGGACGTGGACGCGTTGCGAGTTGTCGCCGAGGGTATAAACAGAATCGAGGACTCTAACGACATTGGTGTTTTGCTAATCACTCACTACACAAGGATCTTGAAGTACATCAAGCCTGATTTCGTGCACGTGTTTGTAGCTGGTCAAATCGCGGAACAAGGTGGCGCCGAGCTTGCGGAAAGACTCGAAGCCGAGGGTTACGACAGGTACGTGAACGCCTAAGATGCCACGAGAGTTAGAAGCAAGTCTCTACGACAAGGTCGAAGAGGCGCTTAAGGAAGTAATTGACCCAGAGATTGGCGTCAACATCGTTGACCTGGGATTGATTTATGGTCTTGAAATGGCTGATGAAGACGAGTCGTTGCTTATAAACATGACGCTAACTTCAGCAGGTTGCCCGCTGACAGATGTGCTGGAAGAGCAAACCGCAGAAGCGCTAGATGGCGTTGTAGATGCCTTCAGAATTAACTGGGTATGGATGCCACCATGGGGTCCAGAGAAGATCACTGATGATGGTCGCGAGCAAATGCGCGCAATCGGATTCTCGATCTAGGCTTTCTTACCCAAAAACTTCCAAGCAAGTGGCAGTAAAGCTGCCGCCAGAGTCATCTTGATCAGATCGCCGATAATGAATGGCGCAAGTCCTGCCGCAGCAACAGAAGCCAAATCATTAGCTGCTCCAAGGCTTCCTAGAGCAAATGCCAACCAAGGCAGACCGAACAAATAGATCACAGAGTTTGCAATCGCAAAGCTACCAATAACACCGGTGACGGATTTATGCCAACCGCGCTGCGACAAATAGCCAACTACTGCAGCCGCGGCAACAAAGCCAACGAGGTAGCCGAAGGTAGGCCCAAAGCTCAAGCTGGTTGCAGCTGAGAACACTGGCAGACCCACTGCACCCATTGAGAAGTAGACGATGAGGGATATAGCACCCCTGGTTGCGCCAAGCACAGAACCAACCAGCAACACAGCAAGGGTCTGAGCGGTTATTGGAACTGGCCACATTGGAATGACAAGCTGTGCGGCATACGCTGTGAATACAGCGCCAGAAAGAATCAAGGCAACGTTGTTGATAGCCGAGCGCGGAACAACACGGTCGATTAGAGCTGCTTGGCTTGAAAGTTGTATAGTCATGAGATTCTCGATTCTGCCCTAGGGGTGTAATGACGATTGTAGACTATTGCTTTTGTGAGCAAATGAAAGGTTTATTGATTGCTCAGCGTCAAGGACCTCGAAATAGCCATCGGTGCCAGAACTCTTATGAGCGAGGTGAGCTTTCGTGTAGCCGCTGGGGACAAAATTGGGTTAGTTGGCCGCAATGGAGCTGGAAAAACAACACTCACAAAGATTCTCGCAGGGGATGGCCAGCCCTCCAAGGGTGTGATCGAGCGCCAAGGAGAGATTGGATACCTACCCCAAGACCCCCGATCAGGTGACCCAGAAGAATCAGCTCGCGATCGAATTCTAAATGCCCGAGGTCTTGGCACGTTGCTCAAGCAAATGACTGAGGCCACCGAGATCATGGCATCAGCTAGTGAGTCTGATTCTGAGAAGGCGATGCTCAAATACAGCAAAGTAGAGGAGCGCTTCCAAGCCGCCGGAGGGTACGCTGCAGAGGCTGCCGCTGCGGCAATTGCTAGCAACCTTGGTATTGAGGAGCGCATTTTGTCCCAGGCGCTCAAAACTCTTTCTGGTGGCCAGCGCAGAAGAATCGAGCTAGCAAGAATTCTGTTCTCCGATGCTCAAACTATGCTGCTCGATGAGCCAACTAACCATCTTGATGCAGATTCGGTGGTTTGGCTTCGTGATTTCCTTCGTGCATATCAAGGTGGCCTGATAGTTATAAGTCACGATGTGGACTTGGTTGAGACAACCGTTAACCGCGTGTTCTATCTGGATGCCAACCGTCAAAAGATCGATCTTTACAACATGGGCTGGCGTGCATATCAAAAGCAGCGTGAGGCAGATGAAGAAAGGCGTAAGCGCGAACGAGCGAATGCCGAGAAGAAGGCTGCTTCACTCAGTTTGCAGGCAGCCAAGTTTGGTGCCAAGGCAACCAAGGCGGTTGCTGCCCAGCAGATGCAGCGTCGGGCACAAAAGCTATTAAACGATTTAGAGGATGTCGGTCAAGTTGATCGGGTTGCAAAGATTCGATTCCCTGATCCTGCACCCTGTGGCAAGACTCCCTTAATGGCACATGGGCTTTCAAAAAGCTACGGCTCGTTAGAAATTTTCGCCGCCGTAGATCTTGCAATCGACAAAGGGTCAAAGGTAGTAATCATTGGACTTAACGGTGCTGGAAAGACGACCCTGCTTCGCATTCTTGCTGGAGTAGATAAGGCAGACACCGGTGTCATAGAGCCCGGTCATGGCCTAAAAATTGGTTACTACGCGCAAGAGCACGAAACACTTGATGTAACAAAGACTGTCTTAGAAAACATGCAAGCAGCAGCACCGCATTTGGGCGATGTAGAGGCCCGGAAAGTTCTCGGTTCGTTTCTGTTCACCGGAGACGACGTAGGTAAAAAAGCTGGTGTGCTAAGCGGTGGCGAGAAGACCAGACTTGCTCTGGCATCGCTGGTGGTGTCATCTGCGAACGTGCTGCTTCTTGATGAGCCGACAAACAACTTGGATCCTGCTAGTCGGAAGGAGATTCTCGGTGCTTTAGCTAGCTTTACCGGCGCAGTTGTTCTGGTGTCCCACGACGAGGGTGCGGTGCTTGCTCTGAATCCTGAGCGAGTTCTGATATTGCCTGATGGGACCGAAGATCATTGGTCGGATCAGTATGCTGACCTTATTTCGCTCAGCTAACTTGTTCGGTCAAGAATTTCGTCTTCAACGCTTGAATCTGTGTTTGCTTTGCGTCTGGCGGCTCTTGGCATATAAGTCGGATCTTTATCCATTCTGCGATACTCCTGCTCCTGTCTTATCGCCCAAAAGAGTGCGAAAAAGCCCATTGCAGCGAACATGATCCATTGAACCGCGTAGCTTAGGTGATTGCCTTCGTCCAACACTGGGCGACTAAGCGGTTGCGGATTTGAACTCTCCGCAGGAGATTCTGTCACCATACGAAGGTAGAAATTTGTCTCTAGTTCTCGAGCAAGTAGGATACTAATCTCCGGCAAATTGATGCTGGTGAGCTGTCCAGTCGGCGAATCCCTATTCGGAATAGCCTCACCCAAGCGCACCCTTGCGATGATTGTCCTATCAGTTGCGGAAGGAAGAAGTTCTCTAGAGGGATTCAAGTCGGAATCTGCTGGTATCCAACCACGTTCAATAACAACTGTCTCTCCAGTTTCAGTCTCAAATGGGACTAGCTGCACAAAGCCAGGTTGACCAGCGATGGCTCTATTTCTAACCAACAAGGAATTATCGATTAGATACCTTCCAGAAAGCTCAACGCTTCGCCACTCATACGCCACAATCGAATCAAGATCTAAAGATGAAACCTCGTCAAATGCAACTGGATCCAGGTCATAGTTAGCAGCTACGCGTTCGATTTTCGATACAGCTTCTGATCTTCTGTCAATCTGCCAACTCGCGAGAGCTACACACGCGATGGCAAAAACACTCGCAACTAGAAACCAGCCGGTCCAACGTATCCAGGGCTTTACTGCTCTACTCAACTGAAGGCTCTTTCCTCAAGAAGAAAGGACCGATCAGTAAGAAAGCTTCTTAGGTAATCTAAGTGCTCATCACAACTCAGCCAGGTCTTTGATTTGCCGTCTCGATGAATGCTTGGGTTGGCCCAAGCTAAAGAAGTGGTTGCCGCTTTAGTGCAGCCAGCTCTTGAGCACTTAGCTTCTATTGGGTCCAGGCCAAATATGGACATCTAAATCTTTGTGGTGGGTTCTGGGCTTTGAGTTGGGCCAACTGGTCGAATGACTTGGGTGACCTTTGAAATTTCACCTGGCTTAGGGCCTTGCGCATTGGCAAGCACCACTGCAAAGTAGGGCAGAAAAATGGCCCCAGCAAAGGCGAGCCACATTAGCCAGCCTTCGACAAAGATGGCCACAACAATGCACACAACTCTGATTGTCATCGCAAGGGTGTATTTGAGCATGCGAGAGCGGCGCTCCTCGTCAGGGGACTCGCTAACTGTTGTGATGCTTTGAGCTTTAGCCAACGCTGCTTCCAGGTAGATAGGTTCAATACAAGGGTAAGGCTAGAATTGCGATAGTCCAAACCTGCCACAGATCATTGCGTGAGGAAAGAGAATCCGATGACCCAATCCCGAGTTGTCTTCATCACCGGTGGAAATAGAGGCATTGGCTACGCGATCGCGCAAGAGTTTATCGAGCAAGGCCATAAAGTCGCAGTTACCGTTCGCAATGGAACTGGCCCCGAAGGTTCGCTGTCTCTAAAAGCAGATGTGACGGACTCGGCTTCCCTAGATGAGGCAATTGCCAAAGCGGAGCAAGAGCTTGGCCCAATTGAGGTTCTGGTTGCTAACGCTGGCATAACCAAAGACACCCTTTTGCTACGTATGAGCGACGAAGACTTCGAAGAAGTGGTCAATGTAAACCTCAATGGCGTCTTTCGAGTTGTGAAAAGAGCGACCAAGTCAATGATCAAGCAAAGATTTGGTCGTGTGATCTTGGTTGGAAGTGTTGTAGCCCTCTTGGGGTCCCCAGGTCAGGTTAACTACTCAGCCGCAAAGGCAGCTCTCGTTGGAATGGCAAGATCTATTACCCGTGAACTGGGCGGTCGCGGCATAACCGCAAATGTGATCGCGCCAGGATTTATCGACACCGACATGACCTCTGAGCTGGAGCCGGAACAGCAAAAACAATACCTTGAGAGAATTCCAGTGGGTAGATTTGCCGCTCCTTTCGAGGTTGCCAAGGTCGTCTGCTGGCTAGCAAGTGATGAAGCCGCTTACATCTCTGGTGCTGTTATTCCGGTAGATGGCGGTTTAGGCATGGGGCACTAGATTTACTTGTTGAAGACTTCTCGTAGAGGTCAATGTATAGGAGCGCGCGAATGGGAATTCTAGAAGGTAAGAAAATACTTGTTACTGGTGTTCTCACCGAAGCATCAATTGCATTCTCGGTTGCACGTCTTGCCCAAGAAGAAGGAGCCGAGGTCATACTCTCATCCTTTGGTCGCATGCTTCCGATTACCACGAAGATTGCTGAAAGACTTCCAAAGCCAGCTCCAGTGATTGAGCTTGATGCCACAAACGAGTCAGACCTAAAAGAGCTGTCGGGTCGGATTTCGGCTCATTTTGATTCCATTGATGGAATCGTTCACGCGATCGCATTCGCACCACAAACAGCGTTGGGTGGAAACTTCCTAGAAACGCAGTGGCCAGATGTTTCAACTGCAGTCGAGGTTTCTGCTTACTCGCTGAAGTCCATCACAATGGCTGCAAAGCCAGTACTTAGTAATCCTTCTTCAATCGTTGGCCTAACTTTCGACGCACGTGTTTCCTGGCCGGTCTATGACTGGATGGGTGTTGCCAAAGCTGCATTCGAAGCAACCTCTAGATACCTTGCGAGGTATCTAGGTGAGGATGGAATCCGTGTGAATTTGATTTCTGCCGGACCGCTTCGAACAACAGCTGCGAAAGGCATCCCAGGATTTGCAACCATGGAAGAGCTTTGGACTGACCGTGCACCGCTTGGTTGGGATCTTACAAACACCGAAGCCGCAGCCAGAGGAGTAATTGCACTTCTTTCAGACTGGTTCCCTGCAACAACCGGTGAGATGATTCACGTAGATGGTGGTCTGCACTCAACTGGAGCGTAGTTCAAGCTCCGCAATAACAGGCGCAAGAGAGTTTCCCTCAATAATCAGATCTGCGTGAGGGCGCAAAACGTCCTTCGGTCTAAAGGCCACCCCGAAGCCTGAAGCCTTGAGCATGGGTACATCGTTCGCCCCATCACCAATTGCGACCGTGTCGGCGACTTCGAATCCGTTTTGTTTAGCCCAAAGCAGCAAAGTCTTTGCCTTCATCTCGGCATCGACAATCTCGCCAGAAATCTTTCCGGTTATTAGGCCATCTATTTCTTCTAGATTGTTTGCAATATAAAAGTCCAGGCCCAGAGAATGGGCAAGGGGTTCAAGAACCTGAGTAAAGCCGCCACTAATGGCACCAACCATTCCATTCGATTGCTGGATCGAGCTAACAAGCTCTGGCACACCTTTAGTTATCTTGATTTCGGCGAGAATGTCTTGAAACACCTCTGCGCTTAGACCCTTTAGCAACTCAACCCTTTGAAACAGGGCCTCCCGAAAGTCAATCTCTCCAGCCATGGCTTGATCGGTTAGTAACTTCACTTGATCTCTAAGGCCGACTCTGTCTGCGAGCAGTTCAATGACTTCTTGCTCAATCATCGTCGAGTCAACATCTAGTACGAGTAGATACTTTTTCACTTAGCAACCGCCGAAGTGAGCCAGAAATGGTTAGAATCCATAACTCGATGTTAGAGCAGTCCAGGGCCTTGGCTGGCCATCGATTATGCTGATTCACATGAGTAGGGTTTTGGATTTCAACAACATCACAGTGCAGCGAGATGGCAAGCCAATACTCAACAATTTAGATTGGCAAGTCGATTCAAATCAGCGTTGGGTCATAATCGGCCCAAACGGTGCCGGTAAGACAACGCTGCTGCGGGTCGCGGCAGCACAGATTCAGCCCACAACCGGAACCGCCAAGATTCTTGGTCACACGCTTGGTTCGGTTGACGTCTTCGAGCTGAAGACCAGAATCGGTTTCGCTTCAAATGCTTTGTCTCAACATATTCCAAATTCCGAGACCGTACTCGATGCCGTGATGACAGCTAGCTATGGCATAACGGGTCGCTGGAACGAGATGTATGAGGATGTGGATAAGCGTCGTGCCAATCGCGTACTCGCAGAATGGCAACTTGATGGTTACGGCGACAGGCCTTTTGGAACACTTAGTGATGGAGAGAAAAAGCGAGCCCAAATCGCAAGATCAGTAATGACTGATCCAGAGCTTCTTCTTTTGGACGAGCCCGTAGCCAGCCTGGACATGGCTGCTAGAGAGCACACCATTGAGGTGCTTTCAAGCTACGCACAGGCGCCCACCGCACCGGCGATAGTTATGGTTACTCACCATATCGAAGAAATTCCAAAAGGCTTCACTCACGCTCTAATTCTCAGCAAAGGTCAGGTCTTTGCGGCGGGGGAACTAACTAGCACCATCACATCCGAGAAGGTAACTCAGGCGTTTGGTTACCCGCTTAAGGTCACCAATGAGTCCGGCAGGTTCCGCCTTCGCCCAGGAAAATAGGCGCTAGTTATCCCGTTTTGCCTCTGGTATAGTGGTCAAGTTGCTACACAGGCTCACAATCCTTGAACCAAAGAAAGATTTTCCATGAAGTCAGAAATCCACCCAAACTACCAGGCAGTTATTTTCCGTGACCTTGCCTCTGGTGAGAGCTTTCTAACTCGCTCAACGCTATCAAGCACCAAGACTTTGAAGTGGGAAGACGGTCAGGAATACCCGGTTTTCGATGTCGAAATTTCTTCAGCTTCGCACCCTTTTTACACCGGTAAGCAGAGAATTATGGATGCTGCTGGACGAGTGGAGAAGTTCAACTCTCGTTACAAGAACTTTGGCTCCTAAAGCTTTACTGGCCAACCTCTTACAACCTCAAAATCCGGAGAGCTCTTCCTCCGAAATATCTCATACGAGTCATCTTGTTTGACGCTCCACACTTTCTGAGCATCATGAAGCTCAAATGCATCCGAAGGTAACTTGGCCGAATGCTTTAGTGCAATAGCCTGAGCCACCTTGCCGGCTGCAATTGCATCAGCCGTTGCGTTATGGGCATCTGAAAGAGAAACTCCATAGACCGAAGCTGCAACCTGAAGTGTTCGCTTTCCGGATCGGTATTGATCCACAAACTTGTCAAGAACCAGGGGATCGATAATCGGTTTCGGGTCGGAAAGTGGCTCAAGGCCATTTCGAAGAGCCTCGTGGTGCAAGATGGTGAAATCATAGGGTGCGTTGTACGCGACCACCGGAACCCCAGCTTTAAAAAATCCTCTCAGTGTTTCCAAAATCTCAGATACAACTTCTTTACTGTTTCGGCCCCTAGCTCTGGCGACCTCGGTAGTTACACCATGAACATTGGAAGCTGCCTCTGGGATTTCTATTCCTGGGTCCGCAAGCCACTCACTATTTGCACCAGTCACCTGGCCGTGCTCGTCGATAGCAACAGCGCAAGCTGTAACAATGCGCGCTTCAGCAAGATCTAAACCAGTGGTTTCTAAGTCGAAAACCGCAAGAGACTTGGCCCAGGGAAGTTGGTCACCGAGGTCAAAGCTTAACTGTTCATTCACACTAGAAGAATAGGGTGCAAAGCCATCAACAGCTGGGATTACTCATACCCAGTAATCGAGTCTCATTAGACTTGTCACGTGTTGTCACAGGAATTAACCGAGCAAGCTCGCCAACGTGGAGCCAGAAACCACATAACTGTTTCTGAATCTGAATGCGTTTACTACGAGTATCCGGCTGTTTCCGAGAAGGCTTCAACAATCGTAATGATTCACGGTTACAGAGGTAACCACCGCGGACTAGAAGCAATCGTTGGCGGGCTTGGAAATTTCCGTGTAATTGTTCCGGATCTTCCAGGCTTTGGAGAGTCCGAGCAGCTGCAAAGCGCGCATAACTTGGATTCGTATGCCAATTGGCTAGATCGGTTCCTAAATGAGCTGGGGCTTGCAACCCAAGTAAATCTTGTAGGACATAGTTTCGGAACATTAGTCGTTGGCCGCTATGCAGCAACAAGGCTATGCAGATCGATTGTTTTGATTAATCCCGTATCGGCACCCGCACTAAAGGGGCCAAGGGCGTTTCTGACCCGTATTACTTCTTTGTTCTACCACCTAAGCAATCTGCTACCCGAATCAATCGGTGGCTGGTTACTTAAAAGCCCTCTAGCAATAATGGTGATGAGCTCGGTAATGGCGAAGACTAAAGAACGAAAACTGCGTAGCTGGATTCACCAACAGCATCTTTCGAATTTCAGTGACTTTGCCTCTGTCAGGGTCGCCACTGAAGGTTACGACGCGTCGATATCCACCGATCTTTCGGTAATGGCTCCGTCACTAGCAAGTCCTGTTCTGGTTGTGGCGGCCACCCTTGATGACATCACGGCTATCGATAGACAGCGAGAGGTTGTGAAGCTTTACCCAAATGCAACGCTCGTGGAGATTGAAAATGTTGGTCACCTGGTTCATTACGAGGCTCCGCAGCAAGCAGCCAGATACATCGCTTCCTTCGTAGAAGAAACCAAATGAGTTTTTTCTTCGACTGCCGGTTCATCCGGGTAGATCACCACGATGGAATCTCACGGTTTTCCAGCGAGCTATTCGCGGCAGTTGCCAACAAAGTTTCGGTAACGGCATTGATTTGCGACCTAGATCAACTCCGAGAGCTACCGCAAGGAACTGACCACCTTGTTGTGAATGACCCAAAAAATCCCTTGCTTGAGCTACTGCTACCGCGCAAGCTCAACAGGCATGGTGCGAGCATTGTTTTCTCACCCATGCAGACCATGGGCTCATTAGGCAAAAAATATCGGCTCATTCTTACCCTTCACGACTTGATTTACTACAAGCATCGCAAGCCCCCAGGATCGCTAGCTTGGCCGTTAAGGCTAGTGTGGAGACTCTTTCATCTGAGCTTTACACCAGTTCGGATTCTGCTAAATAGATCCGACGCCGTTGTCACAATCTCAGAAACTACAAAGGGTCTAATCGAATCCAATCATCTGACTAGAAGACCTGTTCATGTTGTCTACAACGCTTCGAGTATGCCTACTGTGAATGAGGCAAAAACCGCGCCAAAAAGTAGAAACCTCGTATACATGGGTAGTTACATGCCCTACAAGAATGTAGAGGTGCTTATTAGGGCTATGGATGAGCTATCTGAATACACGCTCACTCTTTGCAGCAAGGTAGAACCAAAACGCAAGGCTCAGCTTCTTTCCCAATCAACAGCGGCAGCCAGCTCTCGAATCAGGTTCATGGACGGTGCTTCTGAGGCGGAGTATCTGCAAATTCTCGATGAGAGTTTTGCGCTGGTCAGCGCCTCCAAGGATGAGGGCTTTGGGATTCCTGTAGTTGAAGCAATGTCCAGATCTATTCCTGTTGTATTAGCTGACATTCCAATTTTTAGGGAAGTGGCTTCTACAGCCGGAGTATTTTTCCATTCAACAGCTCCAGCTGATTTTGCCTCAGCTGTAAAGAGTTTGGAAGCACAGGATGCCTGGCAGATGGCCAGTCAGAAATGCTTGGAGCGATCCAAATTCTTTGACTGGAACGAGTCTGCTAGCAAGCTAGTTATCGCAATTGAAAGCATTACTCGCTAAGCGGTTCTAGATCGTACTTCGTTACAGTCCAAGATGACTCTTGGTGCGAGACAATGTTTAGCGACGCGTTACCGAGTCTTTCACCCTCGCGCGGTAACTCATTATCGCTGGAGATGGCCAAAACAGTTCGTATCAGCGCTCCATGCGAGATAGTAAGAATGCGTTTTCCTGGGTGAGTGCTGGCGAAGGTTTGAAGCAATAGCTTTGATCTTGCAGTCAGTTCGGATTTGGATTCTCCGCCTGGAATTTCGTCAAGATTTGAGTACTTCAATTTCCATTGATCGTAGGCCAAACCTTCGGCCTCGCCGAAAGACCTCTCAACTAACAACTCCTGCTGATGAATGTCATCGAAGCCCAGTTGCTCCGCGATAATCTCAGCGGTCTCGCGAGCTCTGCCGAGTGGGGATGTAAGAACTAGATCCCAATCGTCCCGTCTTAGGGCTCTGGCGGCAGTTTTTACCTGCGCAATTCCCGTTGAGTTCATCGGGATGTCAGTCACGCCCTGCAATAGAAAGTTAATGTTCCAGTCCGTTTGTCCATGACGAAACAACCCGATATGTGTGTTTGTCAAAGGCTCTCAAGGCTCCTAGATAGCAGGTCATACTGTCACAATCGACAGTGTCCGAGGGGGGACTCGAACCCCCACCCCCTTGCGAGGACTAACACCTCAAGCTAGCGCGTCTACCATTCCGCCACCCGGACTTACCAGATGCGATGGTATCACGGACCCTCACCCAAGCTCTCTGGTACTTGGCATCATGGAAGATTGAAGGTAGTTTTGGGTTATGGCTACTGATCCTCGAATAGCACTAACGCAATTTGTTGCAGCGCTTGAGAAACATTTTGAAGCTGTCGCCGCAAGGCGGGGAGATGGGGATTCCAGCGTCGAGCGCGCTTACGACAACTTAGAGGACGCCTTTATCAACTACGAAGAGGCGCTAACCGAGGAGTATGGCGAGTTTCTTCCGATTGCGATTGCAGAAGAAGATAATTGAGTTTTATTGAAGCTCTAATACTTGGATTAGTTCAGGGTCTAACTGAATTCCTACCAATTTCCTCTTCTGCACACGTTCAAATTGCGCAACAGCTAATGGGTCAATCGGATCTATCTAGGCCCGAGCTCACTGCGTTCATCGCAACCATCCAACTAGGAACAGAGATTGCTGTGGTTGCCTATTTCGCAAAGGACATTCGAAGAATTGTTACGGCCTGGTTTGGTTGGGCTGCTAAACCGAAATCGATCATGACGGCCGACGCCAAGCTTGGCTGGCTTATCATCATTGGAACATTGCCAGTTGTTTTGCTCGGGCTAGCTTTCAGAGACTTGATTGAAAATGACGTCCGGAGCTTGTGGGTTATTGCTTTTACTCTCATTGGGTTTGGAATACTTCTAGGAATTGCTGACCTGGTTGGCAAAAAGAGAAAGACAATTGCGAATCTAAGCTACAAGCACGGCATCTTGTTTGGGCTTGGGCAAGCGCTTGCGCTGGTTCCCGGAGTTTCCAGATCGGGAGGGACAATTACGGTTGGTCTCTTGCTTGGCTATACCCGTCAAGCAGCGGCAAGATATAGCTTTTTGTTAGCAATTCCCGCGGTGCTAGCTTCTGGGCTATTTCTATTTGTCAGCACATTCGGAGATCTCAATCAAGAGATGTTGCTCGCGACGATTGTGGCAACAGTGGTCTCTGGTCTTGTTGGTCTGGCAGTTATTCATTACCTGTTGAAGTATCTTGAATCGGGATCGTTTTTACCGTTTGTTGCGTGGAGAGTAATTGTTGGTCTCTGGTTGCTTTGGATGTTATCTAGCGGTTCGATTGTTGCCTAAGCTTCGGGTGGACGCTGCTCAGACTCCAAGAACTTTTCTAACTCCCTAGCTATTGCCTCACCGGAGGCGGCTTCGGAGTCAACCTCGTCACGGCTTGCTTCAAGTTGCTCGATGTAACCAGCCATCTCTTCGTCATTTTCGGCAATTTCATCGATGCCGCGCTCCCAAGCAAATGCCTGATCGGCCAAGTCTCCATGACTGAAGCTGACTCCAAGTAATCTCTCTAACTCCGCCACCAGAGCAAGTGTTGCCTTTGGCGATGGGGAAGTGTGAACGTAGTGAGGCACAGCCGCCCAGAGAGCAATTGTCGCAATACCTGCTTCTTCTAAAGCGATTCCTAGAGTTGAAACGATGCCAACGGGACCTTCGTAGCTGCTTTTCTCGACACCTTCAATTTTTCTTACTTCAAGATTTTGACTGGTGGCGGTAACTGCTATGGGCCTTGTGTGAGGTGTGTCCGCTAGCATTCCGCCGAGGAAGATAACTGTTTCTATCTCACGATCCTCAATCATCTCAATGATCTCAGCAACGAAGGATTTCCACCTCCTTGCTGGCTCAGTTCCAATCAGCACACTAAACCTGGAAAGTTTCGGGTCAGGATCATTAGAAACTAGCAAGCTAGTCGTTGGCCATGTCAGCTCCCTGTGGCCATCGTCGGAAAGAGCAACTGTTGGTCTGGTGAATTGGAAGTCGTAGTAATCCTCTGGGTCAACTTCTGCAACAACTTCACAAGAGAGCGACTCGCTAACGATATTTGCAGCCGCGCTTGCAGACTCCGCCGCATCGTTCCAACCCTCAAAAGCGCAGATAAGCACTCGACCTTGAAACACGTTTTCTACTGTCAATCTGTTGAATCTGCCCCTCGTGATGATTTTTACTTGATTAACTGTAAGGCCATATAGCGAGGCTAGAATTCAAGCATCATGAAAAATTCCTCATTTCCTGCTGCCGTACTCTGGGACATGGACGGCACGCTGATCGACTCAGAACCCTACTGGTTAGCTAGCGAAAGCGCCTTTGCAGCGGCTCACGACAGTAACTGGGGGCACGACGATGGCCTCGGGGTGATTGGAATGTCGCTTTATGAATCTTCAAAGCTTCTAAAAGAACGCGTTGGCTCATCTTTGGAGCCGCAACAGATCATTGACCAGATTACCGACGGTGTTTTATCACAGCTGGAGCGCGCAATCCCTTGGCGTCCAGGAGCTAGAGAGCTTTTAAAGTTACTCAAGGAAAACAATGTTAAGACAGCCCTGGTAACAGGCTCGATGCATCGAATGGCTCAAAAAGTAGCTGAGCAAATTGGTTTCGAAGCGTTTGACGTGATCATCGGAGGAGATGACGTGGTCAAGGGTAAACCGCATCCAGAGTCGTACCTTACGGCCGCATCAATGCTTGGAGTAGACCCAACTCATTGCGTGGCATTTGAAGATTCGCTAACTGGAATAACTGCCGCAGAAGCCGCTGGCACAAAAGCTGTTGGTATTGCGCACATCGTGGAGATTCCTATGGCAGAGAATCGAATTCTCTGGCCAACCTTGGAAGGCGTTCACATGGATGACTTGCGAGCACTGTTTTCATGAGACCTAAGCAAGCTGGAGTGTTCGCAGCGGGGGACAAAGTTCAGCTAACTGGGCCAAAGGGAAGAATAAACACTATTGTTTTGGCGCCAGGGGGAACCTTTGGCACTCATCGAGGTGACCTACGTCACGATGACATCATCGGCTTGCCAGACGGTTCGGTTGTAGCAAATCAAAACGGCGTTGAGTATCTTGCCCTGAAGCCGCTGCTAAATGACTTTGTGCTCTCTATGCCGCGCGGCGCAGCAATAATTTACCCAAAGGATGCGGCGCAGATTTTGGTCTCTGGCGACATTTTTCCTGGGGCGGTTGTTGTTGAAGCAGGAGTAGGCTCTGGAGCGCTGAGTATGTATCTGCTTAGAGCGATTGGTGAGTCAGGTCAGCTACATTCTTTTGAGCGCCGTCCAGAGTTCGCTGAGATTGCCCAAGGCAACGTGAAGAGCCAGACAGGTTCTTCTCCTAAGAATTGGAGTGTCCACCTTGGAGATTTGCAAGATGAACTTCCAAAAGTGTTCAAATCGCACACTGTGGACAGAGTCGTACTTGACATGCTGGCTCCGTGGGAGTGCATCGAATCTGTGGCCAAAGCACTCAGGCCAGGGGGTTTGGTGATTGTGTATGTTGCAACAGTGACCCAGTTATCGAGAGTGGCCGAAGGAATTCGAGCCACATTCATGTTTACTGAACCTGAGGGTTTCGAGTCGCTAGTTCGGCCTTGGCACCTTCAAGGGCTAGCTGTTAGACCAGAGCATCGCATGATTGGACACACGGGATTCTTGATTACAGCTCGAAGACTAGCGCCGGGCGCCGTCTTACCCCAGTTTAAGAACAAGGTGAAATCAACTGAGTACTCGGATCAGGACATCCTGGCCTGGAACCCAGAAGGCCTAGGGGAGCGAAAGATTTCGGAAAAGAAGCTAAGAAAGACTGTGCGCAAAGCCACTTCTTAGCCCGCGGCTGAGACAAGACTCAGCGACTAAACTTGAGCACTTAGGCCAAAACACTCGAAAGAAGATTCTCTTGCAAAAAACCACAATTGCCCTGACCGCTCTGATCGTTTCTCTGACCCTGACTGGGTGTAGCTCGAGCGTTACTCTTGCCTGCGACAGCGCCGGTGGAGGCGAGCAGGTTGAATCAATAGATGTTTCTGCCGAGCAGCTAACCAAGCCAACTGTTTCGTTTGCGTCTCCAATAACAGCAGATTCGATTCAATCAAGAATTGTTTTCGAAGGAGATGGAAATGTCTTCACTGGTCGAAACATGATCGAGTTTGAATTCGCCGGTTACAACGGTGGAACTGGCGAGCTACTGCAGGAAACCGATTTTGATGGCAAGAATCCTGCCCCTGGTTTTTTTGGCCCTGATTCAGTTCCTAATTTTTGCTCAGCACTAGTGGGCGCTAAAGAAGGTTCTAGGGTGGTCGCGATCTTCCCACCCAAAGACGCCCACGACGGCAGAGGTGTTGAGGCCCTTGGCATTGGAGCAGATGATTCATTTGTCTTCATTTTCGACTTATCCAGGGTCTACCTTGAAAAGGCAGAAGGTTCTGCTGTTGCACCAGAAGCTGGCTTGCCAGCGGTTGTGACAACTCCCGAAGGTATTCCAGGGATCACAATCCCCAACACTGAAGCACCGTCAGACTTGCGGATCGCGCAGCTAATCAAAGGTGCTGGGGAGATCGTACAGTCAGGTGACAACGTCACCATGCACTACAGCGGATTCTTATGGGCTGATGGCTCCAAGTTCGACTCGAGTTGGGACAAAGGTACACCTGCCCAGTTTGTAGTTGCCCCAGGACAGCTAATTGATGGCTTCTTGAGTGCAGTTGTGGGACAACAAGTCGGATCGAGAGTTGTGGTGGTGATTCCACCCGCTTTGGGTTACGGGGAGCAGGGAAGCCAGACAATCCCGGCTAACTCAACTCTAGTTTTCGTGATTGACATCCTAGGAACAAGTAGCAAGTAGCTGATGCCAGCAAAAATTGATCTCTCAGAGCGGCTATTCAATCTCACCTGCGCTCTGTTGGTATCAAATCAGGGACTTACCAAAGCAGAGATTTTTGCAAATGTCCAAGGCTATAAAGAGCGTTACGTACAGGGTGGTGACAACGAGTCACTTAGTCGTTTATTTGAACGTGACAAGGTGCTACTGACCAAAGTTGGAGTGGCCTGGAGATCATTTATCCCACCAGAGGATATGGATGACAATCAGGAATACAGATACCTCATAGCAAATGAGGACTATGTATGGCCTGCCGGCACCACGCTAAGTGCAAAGCAAGTTGCGTTGATGAATCTTGCAGCGCAAGTGTGGGCGAAAGCATCGCTATCTAGAGATGCCAACAGTGCAATCATGCGCATTCGGGCAATGGGGGAGCCAGCCGATGCAACAAGCCTGATTGGAATTGCACCAAGAATCCGCACCCACGAACTCTCGTTTCTTCCACTCTCTACGGCAATCGAATCATCTTCCAGGGTTTCCTTTGATTACCGCAAACCTGATCAGGCAGAACCTGAAGTCAGGAATGTTGAACCATGGATTGTTCAGAACATCTCTGGACAGTGGCTTCTTCTTGGATTCGACCTCGACAGGGAAGAGCCGCGCAACTATCTTTTGAGACGCATCTGCTCAGAAGTCGACATCCAAGACTTCACCTTTGACCCACCGAGCAAAGCTGAGGTCAACGCAGCTATAGCTGAGCTCGATAAGCATCGGAGTTCGACCAAAGCGAAGATTAGAGTCCCAGCTAAAAGCGCTGCCTGGTTCCACTTCGACCTTATGCCAGACCAGGATTTGCTCGAAGTTTCATTTATGGACATTCACTTGCTGGCTGAGGATCTTATGGAATTTGTCGATCACATTGAGATTCTGTCGCCTCCGGAACTGGCAGATCTTATGAGGACCAATCTTGACGCAGTTAGGAATTCTCATGCCTAAGAGCCTCAAGATCACTGGAACAGAGCGATACAACTTTATGCTTGCGCTAACTGGTTACCTGATTCAAAACAGGCAGCAGAAAATATCTGACGTTGCTAAGCACTTTGATGTCTCCGAACAAGAGATTCACGACGCCGCAGTTACAATCTCACTTTCCGGTGTAGGGATGTATCGACCAGACGAGCTGTTTTTTCTTGATTACGACCTGCTCGAGGAAGGGATAGTAGACGTTAGCTTCGCGCCAACGCTGGAGTCAGTTCCAAGGCTTTCGACCAGACAGGCCGCTGCTATTGCAAGTGGGCTCTCATATCTGGAATCAGTTTTAGGAGATTCAGACAAAGCAGAAATTGCGAAGCTTTTAAGTCTTCTCTCGGATGGTGGTAAGCGCACCAGCGAGTTGCCGTTCAAGGTTCATCCCTCTCGAGTGGATTTAGAAGTGTCTCTTTCTAGAGAAGCAATCAGTCAGGAAAGACTTATCAGCTGTTCTTACATCAATGCCGCAAACGAAACATCGGTTCGAGAAATCGAGCCCATCGCCCTCGAGTCGAATGATTCGATTTGGTACCTCAGAGGCTACTGTCGGACCAAAAAGCAAGTGAGGGTTTTCCGGCTCGACAGAATGAGAGACATTGAACTAGCTTCCGAGCCATTGATTCGAGCCAAGTACCCAGACACTGAATCTTCCGGCATCTATTCGGCGAGCGACACAGATACCAATGTCGTATTCGACATAGATCCTGCTGGCTTTGGAATGCTGGCTGATTACAAGCCTGAATATCCTGCCGTGGGGGACAAGACACTCAGGGTAACAATTCCGATAGGGGATGTTTCGACTCTTGGAAGAGTTGTGTCGAAGTATTCAGGCCACGTTCGAGTTATCGAACCGGAGCAGGCCCGTAGAGTGGTTTTCGAATACGCGAGTCGCGCCCTTGGGTCAAGCTCTTCAAAAGAGAACGTGGAGTAACCACATGGAACTCTGGATCTGGTTAACAGCATTCGGCTTAGGCCTTCTTATTGTGATACTGGCACTGACTTGGCTGGCTTCGAGGGGAGTCATACTTTTGAAGAGGCTCAAGCCTTTTGTCGACCGAGTAGCCAAGTTCAGCAAAGATGCCGAGCATTACCCGGAGGCAGTTAAGTTCTTTTTTGAGCTCGCCCAGCCTGAGCAAACACCAGCCAAGAAGCCCCAAAGCCCAAAGGCTAACGAAAGATAGCCAGAGAGCGTAGGCTTATCCAATAAGAACTTGAGCGGATAGGAATCGAGATGCGTCTACAGGGCTGGGAATGGATCATTATTCTGGCAATCGTCTTGCTGCTATGGGGTGGACCAAAGCTTCCAGGTTTGGCTAAATCCTTGGCACAGTCAATGAGAGTGTTCCGCAAGGAAATCAAGTCGACAGATGACACCAAGCAGGCTGATCTGCCTGTTGAGGGTGAGAACACCACTAAGAACTAAGTGGTCAAGAAGCAAAACCCCGACGGCAAGATGAGCCTGTCGGGTCACCTGAAAGAGCTTCGAAATCGACTTTTCTGGTCAGCAATTTTCCTTGTCGCTGGCTCTATTGCGGGCTGGTTCATGTTCGACGCCGTGTTTGCAGAGTTGCAGCGACCAATAGTCGAACTGTCAAATCAGTCCGGATCAAACGCGACCATCAACTTTCCAACTGTTGTCTCGGCGTTTGATGTGAGGCTCCAGGTTTCGATTTTTCTTGGTGTGATGATGAGCTCACCAGTATGGCTATTTAATATCTGGTCATTTATAACTCCTGGCCTCAAAAAGAAGGAGCGCAAATACACCATTTGGTTTGTTGTTGTTGCTGTCCCACTTTTTCTTGCCGGTACAGCACTTGCTTGGACCTCGCTTCCTACCTTTGTCCAGGTGCTCGTTGGGTTCACGCCAGCTGGTAGCGCTAACGTGATAAATGCAAGCGACTACATTTTGTTCACAATTCGTATCCTGCTCGTATTCGGTATTGCATTCGTGTTGCCAGTGGTGCTGGTTCTTTTGAATTTTGCCGGAGTCATCACCGCCCAAAACATTCTCAAGTCTTGGCGAATGGCAATATTTGTCTCGGCGGTTGTTGGTGCAATCGCTACTCCAGTTGCTGAGCCCATGGCGATGTTTTTGCTTATGGTGCCTCTTTTGATTCTTTACTTCGTCGCTGCAGGAGTTGCCACCTTGCATGACAAGCGACTGGCACGAAAATCGGCCCAAATTGATCTCGAACTCGAGACCCCGCAAGCAACTGACTAACGAGCATGGAAAATCTTTCCGCGTCCGAGCGATTTCAGCGTGCTAAGTCAAAAAGAGCAAGCCCAAGCTTTGACTCGTTTCTAGAACTACTTGATTTTCAACTCGACCCCTTCCAGGAGCAAGCCTGTGAAGCTCTTGCATTAGGCAAGGGGGTTCTAGTGGCTGCGCCCACCGGTGCTGGGAAAACGGTTGTTGGGGAGTTTGCTATCCACCTGGCGATCGAGCGAAACCAGAAAGTTTTTTACACAACTCCAATCAAGGCGCTGAGTAATCAAAAGTATGCGGAGTTAGTAACACGCTACGGCCCAGACCGTGTTGGTCTATTGACAGGGGATATCAACAATAACTCTGAGGCGCAAATTGTCGTCATGACCACAGAAGTTCTTAGAAACATGATTTATGCGAACTCGGAATCACTTATCGACCTTGGATACGTGGTGATGGACGAAGTGCACTACCTTGCCGACCGCTTTAGAGGAGCGGTATGGGAAGAGGTGATTTTGCATCTTCCTAAGGACGTTGTTCTAGTTTCTCTAAGCGCCACAGTGTCAAACGCCGAAGAGTTCGGGGCCTGGCTAGACGAGGTCCGCGGTGACACGGTCATAGTTGTTTCAGAGGTGAGGCCAGTGCCCTTAGACCAGCACGTGTTGTTTGGCGATGAGTTGCTGGAACTGTTTGAACCTGGGACCAAGGGGCAAAGAGTAAGCGCGGAGCTGGTCCGCAGGCATTCAGCGAAGCTTAGAGTGCCAATAGGCAAGATCAATAAGGGCAAGAAATCAAACAATTCATTTGACAGAGGTCTTTCACGAATACCCAAGGTCTCGAAGCCAGAAGTTGTTGAGATTCTCGATGACAACGATCTACTTCCAGCAATCTTCTTCATCTTCTCGCGAGTAGGATGCGACACTGCTGTGAGATCCTGCCTTCAGCGAGGCGTACGCCTAACAAGTCGTGAGCAGCAAGATGAGATCAGGGAGATTGTGGAACGAAAATGTTCTTCAATCGCTGAAGAGGATTTGGACACTCTTGGATACTTCGATTGGCTTAGTGGCTTGGAGCGGGGAATCGCGGCGCATCACGCTGGAATGCTTCCAGCTTTCAAGGAGGTCGTTGAAGAACTTTTTCTCAAAAAGCTTGTAAAGGTAGTGTTCGCAACCGAAACTCTGGCACTGGGAATCAACATGCCAGCAAGAACTGTTGTGTTGGAAAGACTCGACAAGTTCAACGGAGAATCCCGTGTGCAAATTACTCCTGGTGAATATACGCAACTGACCGGGCGAGCAGGACGTCGGGGAATCGATACACTCGGGCACTCTGTCATTCAATGGTCGGGAAATCTTGATCCCGCCAGCGTTGCTGGGCTTGCCAGCAGGCGAAGCTACCCCCTGGTAAGCCCCTTCAAACCAACAGCAAACATGGCTGTGAATCTGATTGAAGCCTTTGGTCGCTCCAGAGCGCGACAGGTGCTAGAAACTTCTTTCGCACAATTTCAAGCCGACCGCTCGGTAGTTGGAATGGCTAGGGGGATTCGTGACAAGCAAATTTCCCTGGATGGTTACGCGAAGTCGATGGAGTGTCATCTTGGAGATTTCTTTCACTACTCTTCTATTCGGCGAGAGCTAACAGACATCGAAAAAGTTCTTGCGGTAGGCAATACTCGAGCTGAACGCGGAAAAGACATCAGGCAAACCAAGGGCAGACACGAGCTCGAAAGAAAGCTAGCGGAGCTAAAGGTTCTCATGAAAACGCACCCCTGCCACTCGTGTAAGGATCGCGAAGCTCATGCGAGATGGGCTGAGCGCTGGTGGAAGATGCAACGCGAAACCAAAGCAACCATTGACCAAATCGAAGGCCGCACCAATCAAGTGGCATCAACGTTTGACAAGATCTGCGATCTCCTTATAGAACTTGATTACTTGGATGCGAAAGATCAAGATCTCGCAGTCACTGATTCCGGACGGATGCTCGCACGCATTTACGGCGAGAGAGATCTCTTGGTTTCAGAAGCTATTCGAAACAAAACCTGGGACAAACTCGATGCTGCTGGCTTAGCGGCCATGGCAGCCGCCTTGGTCTATGAACCTCGAAGAGACGACGAGGGTTTTGAGCCTCGGGTTCCGAAGGGAAACTTCCAAGCCGTCATCGAACAGACCCAGCAGCTTTGGGAAGAGCTGGAATTCCTGTCCAAAAAACACAAGCTGCCACGGTCTTCAAAGATTGAACTTGATCTTTGCTACCCGATTTACCGCTGGGCCACAGGTGCGAAACTCGATCTTGTTCTTGATTCCGCCGATTTGCTGCCGGGGGACTTCATTAGGTGGTGCAAGCAGATAATTGACTTGCTTGAGCAGATATCGCGAGCCGGCACAGGGCCGCTTTCTTTGAACGCCAAGGATGCAATTGACAAGGTAAGACGTGGGATCGTTGCCTACTCCTACTATGCATAGGCTAGAACAATGAGAATCTGGCAAAGATTTAGTGGCTTGGTCTGGAGAGTTCCAACAGCGGTAGTTGGAGGGTTACTTTCTTCACTTGCGATGCCACGAGAGGACATCTGGCCGCTAATTTTTATTTCGGTTGCCATGATTCTTGTCTCGATAAGAGGCCTTCGCTTTTGGCCTGCCACCGGAATCGGATTCCTCGCAGGATTAGCTTTTTACATGAGCCAGGTCGAATGGCTCTCTTTGTATCTTGGACCAGTTCCGTGGATTGCTCTTTCGGTCATGGAAGCTCTAATTTTTGCTGCCGGGTCTGGGGCTATCGCAATTGTTTGGAGCTGGGCGCAAACCCTTAGGCAGAGTTTCTATCGCAACGCCTTGATAGCACTGTTTATTGCGACAATGTGGACCGCCAGGGAGTGGGTAGCGATTAATTTACCCTACGGCGGTTTTCCATGGTCTCGGGTAGCACAAGCTCTATCAGAAAGCTTTCTTTCGCAACTGGTATTTTTTGTTGGTATCTCTGGGCTCACCTTTGTATCTGTATTCATGACAGTTGTCACACTGCTAGCTCTTGAGTCTGGGGCAAAGGCCATAAAGGCTAACCTCCTGGGACTTTCCGCAAGCTTGATTGCTATCGCAACCGCTTGGTTGTTTATCGTGCCGACCAGTGCCGAATCCGGAGAGCTTACCGTCGCTGCGGTACAGGGAAATGCCAACGCTGGCTTGTTCGCTAACGCGGAGCGAGGCACTTTTCTCAAAAACCATTTAGAGGCAACTGCGCTTCTAGGCAACCATCCGCTGAAGGATGAGATCGATTTTATTGTCTGGCCAGAAAACGCTTCGGATCTGAACCCTCAAGCGAATACTCTTTCGCTAATTCAAATACAAGAGGTTGTTTCGACGTATCAAGTTCCCATAATTCTTGGAGCAATTACCGAATCAGGTGGAGCTGTATTCAACAGCTCGCTTTACTACGACGTCGCGGGTTCCCAGATTGATCAATACGACAAAAAGAGGCCTGTGCCATTTGCGGAGTATGTCCCAGACAGGCAATTCTGGAACCAGCTAGCACCCGATCTAATTGGTCTCGTTTCACGCGATTACGCCTTCGGAACAAGAGATGGCATCTTCGAGCTCGATGGAAATCAGCTTGGGGTGCTTATTTGCTTTGAGGTTGCAATCGATGACATCGGGCGAGAATTGGTAGCTGGGGGAGCGCAGATAATTCTCTCGCAAACCAATAATGCCGACTTTGGAAGAAGTGACGAAACGTTCCAGCAAGCCGCTCTTGCTAAGCTCCGAGCAATTGAAACCGGCCGAACCGTAGTGAATATTTCAACGGTTGGCGTTTCTAGGATATTTCTTCCAAATGGCGAGATTCTCAGCGAGCTGCCAACATTTGAACCTGGAGTTATGGTCGAGAAAGTTCCGCTTAGGACATCGATAACTCCAGCTATGGCAATCTCGCCATACTTCGATCTGACCGTAAGCCTAGCTGCACTTGGTCTTCTGGTAGTAGCCATCGGTAGGCAACTAAAGCGTCGAGGAAATCAAGCTTGAAAACTCTGGTCGTAATGCCAACCTTCAACGAGGCAAAATCGCTTACATCTACGATTGAGGGTTTGCTAACAGAAGTTGTAGGCGTCGACGTTTTGATTGTTGACGATAACTCCCAAGATGGAACCGCGGAAATTGCTGATTCTTTGCCAGTCAGTCATCCTCGCGTGTCTGTACTTCACAGACCGATCAAACAGGGATTAGGTCCCGCTTACCTTGATGGCTTTAGCCATGCGCTTTCAAATGAATATCAAGTTGTTGTCGAGATGGACGCAGATGGTTCCCACCAAGCCAGTGATCTGGCAAGAATTCTGTTGGCTTTGAATGATGCCGATTTGGTAATTGGCTCTCGCTGGATCGAAGGTGGAAGCGTTAAGCACTGGCCTGTTAGTAGATTATTTCTCTCGCGTTTTGGAAACTTGTATGCCCGGATGATGCTCGGAACCCATATTTTCGACATGACTTCCGGATTTAGAGCCTACCAAGCAAGCTTTCTAAAAGAATTGATATCTTCGCCGGTGGCATCTCAGGGATATTCGTTTCAGGTCGAGCTTGCCTACCGGGCGTCTAAGACTGGTGTTGTGAAGGAAGTTCCGATCACATTTGTCGAACGCGCAGAGGGACGATCAAAAATGACGCTGGGAATTGTTTTTGAGGCCCTGATGAAGATACAGCTTTGGGGAATTAAGCGAATCTTTGGCTAAATGTCAGCCTTGCCCGCTTTTCTGCGAGCTTTGATGTAAGAAAGTCTTTCTTTCAAGATAACTTCCAATTCGACTTTCGACCTGCGCTCTAGCAACATGTCCCAGTGTGATTTTGGGGTCTTGATTTCTTTGATGCTTAGGCTTATGGGTTTCCCGTCTTTTAGCAAAGTGCCAAACTCCGAGCAGGATTTGCACTGCCAGGTCTCTGGCATTTCCGCATCTTGAGCGAAGACAATCTCAGAGGAGTGCCCGTTTGGGCAAAGAAATTGGTACTTGGTCCTGGGGGAGTAGATAACTCCTACCTCGGACTCGAGTGATTGATTTCCGAGTCTGATGCCACGCATGGTCTGTTGAGCCAATTTGTTCTCCTTGTTTGCGCATGGATTGCGCTACTAAGGACAACAAGTTTGGATCCAGAATCATCCCGCTCTTCATGCTTTATCAGCAAAGTGTCAGTTAAAGACCTTGGTTGCAATGTCGCTTCGGTCGGTAACAATTCCATGAGCTCCTAGAGAAAAAAGGGTAACCATCTCAGCCGGATCGTTTATTGTCCAGTAATGAATCTCTTTATCTTGGTTCAGGACCGCTTCTACAAAACGGGGGTGGGTGAAATCAATTCCGTACATTTTCGTCGGAATCTGCAGTGCATGGACACTTGTCAGTGATGATGCAAGCTGTGTTGTTAGACCCAGCCTTGCAAGGGTGTAACTGGTAAGCACCTTTGAGCTTCCGGCCGACGAGGCCAATGTGACGGGGGAGTGAGCTAAGACTCGAACTCTTGAAGCCTCGCTAAAGCTTGAAACAAGAACTCGTTCAAATGCTCCCATAGCTGCGATTACCGCCATGCCGGGGGACTCTGTACTTGGCGTTTTGAAATCTAGGTTGAACTTTGCCGAAGGAAATTTCTCCAGTGCTTCTTGCAAAGTTGGAATCTCGCCACCAAAGGGGAGTCTGATTTGCTTCAGCTCTTCAAGAGTGAGGGTCGAAATCATTTTTTTTGAACCCACCAGGCGAGAAAGATCAGAGTCGTGAAACAACACGGCAACACCATCTTTGGTTAGCTGTAGATCAGTTTCCAGGTAATCAGCTCCGGCAGCTAAAGCAAGCTCAAAAGAGTCGATGGTATTTTCGTCAACAACTTGCTTATCTGCCTGGAACGTGAGGCCACGGTGGGCAAAAATGCGTGGTCTAGATGTAGGGATAGCACCCAGATAGCCAGTAGGGTTCATAGGTGCTCCATGAAACTAACCGTAGCTTGCTACTCAGGCTGATCACCCTATTCGCTGGACTGTTTGTTTACGGGCTGGGAGTAGCCCTAACGGTTCATGCCGGCATTGGAATCGCACCGTGGGATGTTTTTGCCCAGGGTATTGCGATCCAAACTAAGTTGAGCTTTGGCGTTTCCACGGTGATCGTGAGCATTATTGTGCTGCTCTGTTGGATCCCTCTCAAGGTCAAGCCTGGTTTTGGAACGGTAGCCAACGCGGTGTTTATTGGTCTATTTGCCGACTTTTGGCTCCTGATCCTGCCTGAGCTGACGGCCTACTGGCAGCAGCTCGGAATGTTTCTTCTTGGAGTAGTTGTGGTGGGAATTGCCACCGGTCTATACATCAGCTCAAGCCTGGGATCGGGTCCTAGAGACGGTCTAATGCAGGGGACGGCAAATGCTCTAGACAAGCCCTTTTGGCTCGTCAGGACGGCCTTTGAGGGCTCTGTGCTGACAATTGGCTGGCTTATGGGCGGCCAAGTCCGAGAAGGAACTTTGATATTTGCTCTAACAATCGGCTATCTGGTTCAGGTATCGATGAGGCTTTTCAAAATCCCCAAGGGATAGCAGTTTTTGCCCGTCAAGGGCGAGAAGCACGAGTCTGTAGGTAGCTCGTCCAACGAGCTTGATTCGGTTAGATACCATAAGCCGATAATGTACATTATGTCAACTAGTAAAATCGGAGCAATTAGACCCTATCCCCACATGTTTTCTACCTAGATGATTCCACCCATTGCTCGAGCTTTGACTGTGCTTTTCCGGTCTCGATAGACACGGTGACAAGTTGCACGGCGGCATCAAATCGAGTTTCAAGCTCGGAGCCGACAAGATCTGGTTCCTTAGCGGCCTGGTAAGCCACCACTCCCCCCGCAGCGTTCAAAATCACGATGTCTCGCACAGCTCCAAGGTTCCCAGAAGTGTCACCGGCAAACAGATCCCTGGCAATCTTCGCGTTGTGAGAGGCATCGCCGCCAAGAAGCTGCTCCAGATCTGCTCGTTTTATGCCAAATCTGGTCGGATCTAGCTCCCACTTGGTCACCAAATCAGGAGAAACTTCCCATATTTGGCTGTTTTTGGTGGTTGTTAGCTCATCTAGGCCATCATTTCCCCTCGAAACAAGGCCAAATCGACCTCTTTGAGCCAATTCTTGGGCCAGAAGTGGTGCAATTTGCTCATTTGCCACCCCTAAAGACGTTGCCAGGGGTTGAGCGGGGTTTGCTAGAGGCCCTAGGAAGTTGAAGGTTGTCGGAACTCCCAATTTCTTGCGAATAGGAGCCACGTGCCTCATCGCCGGATGGAAAACTATTGCAAAAAAGAAGGTGATTCCTGTCTCTTTGAAAACTTGAGCCACCTGATCTGGGGATAGCTCGAGGTTTATACCGAGCTCCGCCAGCATCTCCGAGGATCCTGTTTTACCAGAGGCTGATCTTGAGCCGTGCTTCAAAACTGGGACCCCAGCTGCCGCAGTGAGGATGGAGGCCATTGTGGAAATGTTGACGGTGCCAAACATGTCACCACCGGTTCCAACGATGTCAACCGCATCGTTTCCGGTATCTAATCGCAAACAATTTTGAAGCATCGTATCGACAAAGCCTGCTAGTTCATCAACAGTTTCGCCCTTGCTTCGAAGCTCAATTAGAAAATCGGAAACCTCGGCCTCCGGAGCAATCCCAGACATGATTTCAGACAACGCCCAAGAACTCTGTTGCCTAGTTAGGTTACGTCTGGCGGCCAAATCTTCAAGAATAGAAATCCAGTTTGTGTGCGATGGCATCAGTTCAGCTTATTGCCGAAACGCTAGAGATAAGCTCGCTTATTGCCCTATATGCCTGATTTCTCGGGTTATCATATTGGTATGACCTCCGCCCAAATGACCCAAAATGCCCCAATAGTGATAAATCGCCCTAGCGCGACCTCGGTTGGAACCATCGTTTGGCTAGGTAGCGAGGTCATGTTTTTCGCGGGTTTATTCGCGATGTACTTCAGCCTGAGGGCTAATTCCCCGGCTATCTGGGCAAACGACACCCAAATTCTGGATGTCACCTTTGCACTAATCAACACCTTGATTCTGGTTGCCTCTTCATTTACTGCTCAGTTCGGAGTTTTTGCTGCAGAGCGGCTGCAGCCAAGAGCTACCGGCCTCTCTCCGGTGAAGTGGGGTCTAGTTGAGTGGTTCTTCCTCAGCTACGTACTGGGCGCGATCTTCGTGGCGGGCCAGGTTTATGAATACGCCATGTTGGTCTCTGAGGGTGTCTCTCTCAGCAGTAACTCTTATGGCAGCGCTTTCTACATCACCACAGGATTCCACGCATTGCACGTAACGGGAGGCTTGATCGCCTTCTTGCTAGTTATTGCAAAAACATATGCCGCCAAAAAGTACGGACACCTAGAAGCCACCAGCGCGATCGTCGTGTCTTACTACTGGCACTTTGTTGATGTTGTTTGGATCGGCCTCTTCCTAATCATTTACGTCTTGAAATAAAGAAAGCAATTGATGTCTCTCAGAAAAAAATTTAACAGTTCACGCCGCTCTCCCCTAGCGGCGACGATTGTCATCGCTGCCGGATTGCTCTTTTCTGGTGGTGGATTCGCAGTTGCGACAAGCGTTGTTGAGTCAAACGTCGCAACCGCTTACACAGCTGATCAAATAGCCGAAGGTAAAAAACTTTTCCTTTCTAACTGTGCGAGCTGCCACGGTCTAAACTCCGAAGGAACTAAAGCAGGACCGAGCCTTATTGGTGTTGGGGCAGCCTCGGTTGACTTCCAAGTGGGTTCTGGTCGAATGCCAGGACAAGGATCTGGTCCGCAGCTACCCAAGAAGACTGTCCAGTTCACCGAAGCTCAAATTGAACTAATGGCTGCCTACGTTGCCTCCTTGGCTCCTGGTCCAGCAATTCCAGAAGACAAGTATCTTGAGGCAACCGGTGACGCTGCTCACGGCGGCGAGCTATTTAGAATCAACTGCGCGATGTGTCATAACGCTGTTGGCGCCGGAGGTGCACTAACCGAGGGTAAGTACGCTCCAGTTCTAAAGGGAGTTTCTGCCAAGCACATCTACGAAGCGATGGTGACAGGCCCACAGAACATGCCAGTTTTCAACGATTCAAACTTGACCCCAACGGACAAGCAAGACATCATCACCTACCTCGCATACATGGATGAGAACGAATCCGCTGGAGGCTATGCGCTTGCGAGCCTGGGACCAGTTGCTGAAGGATTGTTCATTTGGATTTTCGGTCTTGGCGGAATCATTGCCATAACCGTATGGCTCGCAGCGAAATCGAATTAGAAGGAGAACTTAGTTGGCTGGCAAGGACTTAGAACGAAGCAAAGAAGCCGAAGGCTTCGAGCATGAATTCGAATCTGGTCTTGCGGTAATTTCCCAAGACAAGATTGGCGATCCAGGTCTTGCGCCTCACCGGGTTCGAATGACCGACAAGTCCCCCAAGCATGCCAAGAACGCAGAGAGACAAGTAGCTGCACTGTTTTTGTTGTCAGTGGTTGGAAGCTTCTTTGCGTTATGGGCTTACGTTGCCTTCCCAATCACGGAGGATCTATCCACTGTCCGCGCCAACAACTTGTGGCTTGGTTTAGGAATGACGCTTTCACTTCTTGGAATCGGAATTGGCGCCGTGCACTGGGCAAAAACTTTGATGCCAGACTTCGAAGTTTCCGAAGCGCGTCACCAAACCCGTGGTAGCGAAGATGTTCGTGCAGCGGCTGTTGAAATTGTGAAGCTAGCCGATCAGGAATCTGGTTTTTCTCGCAGGAAACTAATTCGCAGAACGATGTATGGAGCTCTTGCTCTATTCCCACTTCCAGCTCTTGTCGTCTTTGGTGACTTGGGTCCAGTTGTCGGTGACAGCTTGCGTCATACCATGTGGAAAAAAGGAACCAGGCTAACTAAGGACCCAACTGGTATTCCAATTAAGGCCTCGGATGTGACTCTGGGCTCTGTATTCCACGTAATTCCAGAAGGTCTTGCAGAGATGCACGAGCACAAGCTCGAAGAAAAAGCCAAGGCTGCTGTTTTGCTTGTTCGTTTGAACCAAGAAGATCTTAAAGAAGACGAAGACAAGAAGAGCTGGTCTTACGACGGAATAGTTGCTTACTCAAAGATTTGCACTCACGTCGGTTGCCCGGTTGCTCTTTACGAGCAGCACACACATCACTTGCTATGTCCATGCCATCAGTCAACATTCGATGTAACTGAGCACTGCAAGGTGGTATTTGGTCCAGCAGCACGTCCACTTCCGCAACTACCGATTTCGGTTGACGCAGAAGGTTACTTAATCGCGCAGAGTGATTTCTTAGAACCAGTCGGCCCTAGCTTTTGGGAGCGTTAAAGATGACAACAGTAGTTACTGAAAACAAGCCAGAAGGCGCACTCGCCTCTACCGCTAACTACCTTGATGAGCGTCTAGGCGTTGGAGGAATACTGAAGAACTTTGGTCGCAAGGTCTTCCCTGATCACTGGTCATTCATGCTCGGTGAAGTAGCTCTCTACAGCTTCGTGATTCTTTTGATTTCAGGAACCTTCCTGACTTTCTTCTACCAGCCAGCAATGACAGAGATTATCTACGACGGTTCATATGTGCCGCTTAAGGGTGCGCAGATGTCAATCGCTTACGCTTCATCGCTAGATATTTCTTTTGAGATTCGCGGTGGAATGCTCATGCGACAGGTGCACCACTGGTCCGCCCTGTTGTTCGTAGCAGCCGCTGGGCTTCACATGCTCAGAGTTTTCTTCACCGGTGCTTTCCGCAAGCCTCGCGAAATCAACTGGGTTGTTGGTTTCATGCTCTTCATCCTGGGTATGGCAGCAGGTTTCACCGGTTACTCATTGCCAGATGACCTGTTGTCTGGAAACGGCCTTCGCATCATCGATGGAATGATTAAGGGAATTCCAGTTATTGGTACCAGCATCTCTTCAGGCCTTTTCGGTGGCGAATTCCCTGGAACGGAAATTGTTGCAAGGCTCTATGGTCTGCATATCCTTTTGGTTCCTGCGCTGATTCTTATTTTCATCGCTATTCACTTGTTCATGGTTGTTATTCACAAACACACCCACTACTCCGGCCCAGGTAGAACCGATGAGAACGTCGTTGGCTATCCACTGATGCCGGTATACGTTGCTAAAGCTGGTGGATTCTTCTTTATCGTGTTTGGTGTTGTGATGCTGATCTCTGCTACGTTCACAATCAACCCGATTTGGAACTACGGTCCATACGACCCCTCCCCTGTTTCCGCAGGCACCCAGCCTGACTGGTACATTGGCTGGCTAGACGGTGCACTTCGTCTGGCTCCAAGTAACTTAGACATTGCATTCTTGGGCCACACCTACCCATTTGGAGTTCTAATTCCATTGGTAGGAAGCCTTGTTTTCCTAGGGTTGGTTGCGGTCTACCCGTTCATCGAAGCCTGGGTTACCGCTGACAAGCGTGAGCACCACGTTCTAGACCGCCCAAGAAACGCTCCTACCCGCACAGCTATCGGTGCTGCTGGAGTTACCTTCTACGGTGTGCTCTGGGCAGCAGCTTCGACAGACTTGATCGCAACCTTCTTCCAGATGTCGCTGAACCAGGTTCTGGTGTCGATGCAGATCATGCTCATTGTCGGTCCAATCTTTGCCTACATTGTCACCAAGAGAACTTGTTTGTCCTTGCAGCGTAAAGATCGCGAGATCGTGCTTCACGGTAGAGAAACTGGGCGCATCGTGCGTCTGCCACATGGTGAGTACATCGAAGTTCATGAACCATTAGATAAGTACGAGATGTACAAACTAGTTGACTTCAAGGACTACAAGCCAACAATTGTCAGACCTAATGAGAAGGGCAAGATTACGGTTGGCACCCGAATCCGATCTGCTCTATCAAGAATCTACTTCGAAGACCGGATTACTCCGGTGTCACAGACTGAACTAAATCAGGCACAGGCTCACAATCACTCCCCTGCTGTTACAGCAAGCGCAACTCAAGAGCAGCTGTCTAAGTAGCTAATCGAAAAAACCTCGGCGCAAGGCTGGGGTGATTTTTAGGGTTTGTATGAATCGACTTCGATCTCAACCAACATGGCCTCGTTGATGAATTTGATTCCAGCAAGCATTGTCGCAGCTGGTCTAATAGCTGAGAACAGCTCCCCGTGAACACGGCCTACCGCGTCCATGTCTTGCGCGTTCGCTAGATACATTCTGGTTCTCACAACATCTTGGAGGCTATGTCCGCCCAACAAAAGTGCCTTCTCGATTACTTGGAAGGCAACCTTGGCCTGCCCGTAAGCGTCTCCCTCATGCTGCAGCACACCGTCAACGGTTGCCGTCGAACCAGATACGTGAATGTAAGGACCCGCTACAACAGCTCTTGAATACCCGATTGATTCTTCCCAGGGTCCTCCGGAGGAGATAGTTTTATCTGCAGCCACTAGTGTGCAAAATGTCCGCGGTTGTGTTCAAACACGAAACCAACAACACCAATCAGCGCCAATGGCACGGCTATAAAGGTTAGCCACCAACCCACAGCCAACGACGCAAAGGCAAGAGCTGAAGCAGCTCCAACAAAGATCGGCCACCAGCTCCAAGGCGAGAATAAGCCAAGCTCAGATTCCCCGTCTTCGATATTCGCATCTGGGCGATCTTCTGGAACAAACCCCTGCGTTCTATCTGTCTTCCAAAGATAAAAGGTAATAAAGATGCTCATGAAAGTCAGCATCGCAAGAGCTGAGGTACCGATAGGTTCCCAACCTCCGTAGGTTAGAAACCACCAAACTGCGTATAC
>JBIIQC010000010.1:0-39324 GCA_044342295.1 Rhodoluna sp.
AATCCTTTGATTAGATAATCTTTATTAGGTAAGCCTATTGAGGAGAGCAATGTTTGAAGTCGTAATCGAGATCCCTCGGGGTTCTAGGAACAAGTACGAAGTAGACCATGAAACTGGTCGCGTGCACCTGGACCGCGTGCTCTACACCCCTTTTGTTTACCCAACCGATTACGGCTACTTCGACAAGACCTTGGGTGGCGATGGCGACCCGCTAGATGCTTTAGTGCTTCTTGAGTTTCCGGTTTACCCAGGAGTGGTTGTCAACGCGCGTCCAGTTGGAGTTTTACCAATGGAAGACGATGGCGGAATCGATGAGAAGGTTTTGTGTGTTCCTGCTGGCGATAAGCGCTGGGATCACATTCAAGACATCAAAGACGTTCCTGAGCAAACCAAAAATGAGATTGAGCACTTCTTCGCTCACTACAAAGATCTCGAGCCGGGCAAGTGGGTCAAGCTAGGCAAGTGGGCTGGTAAAGCTGAGGCTGAAAAAATAATTGCTGAAGCGCAGGCAAACTACAAGCACTAAAAACTTTATGCAGAGGGCCTAGCCGCATAGGGAACTAGTTCTCCAGTTCGACCACTCAAGTTTTTGATTCGCACCGGTGCCGAAGGGTTCGGGGCTTCAATAAACAAGTCGTCGCCCAAGTAGATTCCGATGTGGTACTTATTCAAAACTGATCTATTCCAGTAGTCGCGACTTGTTGACCAGAAAATTAGATCCCCCGGCTGAAGTTGACTCAGTGGAACAAGTTGGCGTCGATCTGCAGCTGTCATAAATTGTCGTGACGCTGAGTGTGGACCGATGTTTAATCCTGCAGCTGCGTAGGATTTCATGGTCAAACTGGAGCAGTCCCAGACGTTTGGTCCAGCTGCACCGAGACGATATGGTTTACCCAGTTGAGCTTTAGCGAAAGCAACTACCTGAGCCACCTTTGCCTGGTCGGGTGCTCCAACCGAATAGAGCTCTGGGGCATCGGGTATGCCACCTCCGGCAGCTTGTCTGCGCTCCCAAGCTAAACCTTCAGCTCTTTGTCTTTCTAAATCGGCTGCAGTGTTTCGGAGACTGGCCAGCTGGGAAATGAAAATTGTATTCTGACGCTCATTGGCTTCAAGCTTGGCCGTAACCCTGTCTGCGGCAGCTTGGGCTTCTGCGAATGCAGCTTCAGCAATTGCGGCAATTTCCGCGAGCTCGGCCTCTGCGGCGGCTAGCTCATCGGTTACGGACTTAGCTAAGTTCTGCCTTTCCAGGGACTTCTGATAAATGATCTCAGTCTGCTGGGCTAGTTTTTCCTGGGCTCCGAGTTGGTAAAGAAGGTCATCGGCGATGTTGGAGTTTAGAAAAAGATTCAGCGATGTGCCGCCGGCACCGCCGCGGAACATCTGAGAAGCAATTTGCCCCAGCTGACCTGCTGCTTGGTCAGCTTCGGCGAGCGCCTGTTCTGCCTGCACGCGGAGAACTTCTACTTTTCTTGTAACTACCGCTACTTCTTCTTTAGCGACGTTATAGATTTCGGACTTGATACTGGCATCACGGTTTAGGGGTTCAAGTTCATCTTCTAGATCGGCAATCAAGTTTTCGATTCGGGTGATCATGTTCTGTTTATCTGTGACGTTTGCCTTGGCCGCGGCAACTTCAGCAGCAGATGGATAGTTTGGGTTCGCGAATGCGGGACCACCCAGCGCAGCACCCAGTACTAGACCCATGCTCGCGAGCAGGGCAATAAAGGATTTGCGTCTAGTAGACATATTTTTCAAGCTAACACGAAACCTTGAGGTATTACCTGAAGGATTGCTGAGGGTGTCGTTAGTTAGCGGGTTCTAGGCCCATTGGGCTTGCTAAACAAGGGATCTGGGGACTAGTGTTTAGTTTTGGTGCTATGAAGTTCCATGCTTTGTAGGCCCCATCGTTTAGTGGCCTAGGACGCTGCCCTTTCACGGCAGTAGCACGGGTTCGAATCCCGTTGGGGTCACAATTCTTTGGCTCGTAGCAACGAGGCCCTGTAGCGCAGTTGGTTAGCGCGTCGCCCTGTCACGGCGAAGGTCGCCGGTTCAAGTCCGGTCAGGGTCGCTTCTTTAGAAGCCCTCTTTTGAGGGCTTTTATTGAATGGGGGTGGCTTGACCACCCAAGGCTCTGTAGCTCAGTTGGTAGAGCGAACGACTGAAAATCGTTAGGTCACCGGATCGATGCCGGTCGGAGCCACCATGTGCGGGTAGCATCTACCCCATGCCCATGGTTTCGAAACAATTGCTACCGCTTGTTTTTATAGGCGGAGCTTTCGGAACCTCACTCAGATACGCAATCGAAATCCTGCTCGGCACTTTGCCCCAGGGGCAAATTCTTGTCACTAGCTTCGTCAATCTCTTGGGTGCTACCCTGTTGGGCTGCCAAGAAACAACTGGGTAGGGCTTTGCTGAATATTGTTTTGAATCTGTTGGTTCCAGCTGTGAGCTTCCTCACAGCCTCAATATTGCTCTAGACCAAACAGGGTGCCCGGATGCTAAACTTGTAGCAGATTTCATCGATTCTGCGCCTTTATCGGCGTGGCCAAGACAAAAAGGGGGTCTCGCCATGGGGCGTGGCCGTCAAAAAGCAAAACACACCAAAGTAGCTCGTGAGCTGAAGTACTTCAGCCCGTCTACCGATTACAGCGCGCTAGAAAAAGAACTCACTGCACCATCAGGCTCGGCTGAGCCTGACTACGAAGACAAGTGGGCCGACCTCTACGAAGATGAAGAGGGCGAAGAAGAGTCAGCTAAGAACTCTTAGGGCCCAAGAAGTCCCGGAGGCAGATGCCTCTAGGCAAACCAGACGGTCGAAATGATATTCGATCCGAAACTGAAAGAAGTGCCAATTGAATAAGAAGAAAAATAGATACGGTCTAGCCGCGCTCGCGCTAGCTCCAATCATCGCCCTCAGTGGCTGCGCAACGTCTCCTTCTGACTCCGAAGAGTCCATAACTATTTATTCCGGCAGAAGCGAAACGCTGATAACTGAGTTGCTTGATACCTTCACCCAAGAAACAGGTATAGAGGTCAACGTTCGATACGGTGACTCAGCCGAGTTAGCAGCCCAGATCCTTGAAGAGGGCTCCAATGTTCAAGCAGATGTCTTCTTCTCCCAAGACGCCGGCGCGCTAGGTGCGCTCGCAAAAGAGGGTCTAACTAGATCTCTACCAGCAGACATCACCGACTTAGTTGATGCTTCCTATAAATCGAAAGACTCACAGTGGGTCGGGGTGTCTGGTCGAGCAAGAGTGTTGGTAGTAGATCCTGCCAAGGTAACTAAGCTTCCGACCTCTTATAAGGAGCTGATGGATCCAAGTTGGAAGGGACGTATTGCAATTGCACCAACGAACGCTTCTTTCCAGGCGTTTATTACCGCTATCCGTGTAACCGACGGTGACCAGGCAGCGGAAGAGTTCTTGGTCGCAATGAAAGAAAACGCTGTTTTGTTTGAGAAAAATGGACTCATTCTGCAAGCGGTTGAAGATGGCGTCGTGGATGCAGGTCTGATCAACCACTACTACTGGTTCGAACTTGAAAATGAAAAAAGCGTTGGCAACATGAATTCCGAGCTTGTTTGGTTTGAAGATCAAGACGCTGGCAACCTAATCAATGTTGCAGGTGTTGCGGTTCTTTCAGACAATGCCAGTGCAAACGTTTTCGTGAAGTGGCTTCTTGGCGATACCGCCCAGAAATACTTTGTTGAAAGAACGAGAGAGTACTCGCTAACCGGAGTTCCAGATGTTGCCGGTGTGAAGCCCTTCGGAGAGATCAAAGCGCCAAACATTGATTTATCTGATCTTGACTCTTTGGCCGAAACACTCGAACTAATTCGAAAGGCCGGACTGCTCTGATAGAAGCACTTAAGTCGAGGCCGCCACTAGTTATCTTGCTAGTGGCGATCTCGGCTGTGCTGATTTCTCTAATTCCTTTGATCTACCTGCTGGTTCGAGTGGCCACAATTGGATTTAGCGAGATTGCAGAGTTGGTCTTTCAAGCCAGAACTCTTGAGCTAATAATTAATTCGCTCTCGCTTGCTCTTGCCGTCTCAGTTTCGGCAGTGCTGCTTGGATCCATGCAGGCCTGGGTTGCGGTTCGCTCAAACCTTAAGGGCAGAAAAGTATTTTCTGTTCTAGCAGCCCTTCCTCTTGCCATACCTTCCTATGTGGCTGCATACGCTTGGATTGCAGTAATCCCGGGCTTCAACGGTTTCTTTGCTGCGTGGTTACTACTCACCGTGGGAACTGCCCCACTGGTTTATCTGGCAGTTTCGGCTGCCCTGGTTCGATTCGACGCGGGAACCGAAGAGGTCGCGCAATCACTTGGGGCAACAAAGCTTCAAGTTTTTAGAAAAGTGACTTGGCCAAACATTAGATCCGCTGCGGTATCTGGTGGTTTGTTATCTGCCCTATACGTGTTGAGTGATTTTGGTGCAGTAAGCATTGTGCGTTATGACACTTTTACAAGGGCGATCTATAACGCTTACCGCGCAAGTTTCGATAGGAACCAAGCTGCTGCGCTGGCGCTTGTTCTAGTTTTAGTTACGGTCTTGGTTCTTTATTTCGAATCCAAGGCAAGAGGGCAAAAATTTGCCACTGGAAAAATTGCCGGCAGATTGGGTTTAGTTGAACTTGGAGCTTGGAAAGTTCCGATGTTCCTAATTTTGCTTGGGCTTGCAACAGTTAGTTTGCTGGTGCCACTTGGCAGCTTGCTTAGTTGGAGCATTCAAGGCTTTGGTTTTGTAGATTGGTCAGCGGTACTTGGAGCTCTTGCAAACTCCGTTGGCTTGGCAGTTTCTGGAGGATTGCTGACTTCTATTGCAGCGCTTGCAATTGCGGTGTTAACCATCAGGCATCGCAGAACCTTCAGCGTTGTTTTGGAACGATCAGTTTGGCTCACGCACGCTACCCCTGGAATTGTTGTTGCGCTAGCTCTGGTGTTCTTTTCTAACCAAGTTGTGCCGTGGGTTTACCAGACCACTTTGTTGGTACTAATTGCCTACCTGGCTTTGTTCTTACCGAATGCGTTAGCTGCGGTGTCAACACCGATACGTCAATCCCCCAGGGCACTTGACGAGGTCTCTTCATCGCTTGGTTTATCCACCATGCAAACACTTCGAAAAGTTGTCTTGCCTATTGCCGGTCCCGGTATTTTCGCGGCAACTACTCTCGTGATTCTTACGGTCTTGAAAGAGCTCCCAGCAACTTTGTTGCTGCGTCCAACCGGCATGGAAACCCTAGCCACCAGGCTCTGGACAGAGACCTCGGTAGCTGCCTTTTCCGCTGCGGCACCTTATGCATTACTTTTGGTAGTGCTGGCTGGCTTTCCAGCTTGGCTACTTAATCGAGCCATCAGAAAAGATCTTGAACCTATGGAGATGGAGCGTTACCAGTGAGCTCAACTCTAAAGATTTCTAACTTGACTAAGGCATTTGGACAACAGCCTGTCCTTGCCAATCTTTCAATCGAGATTGCTCCCAAAGAGTTTGTTTCTGTGCTGGGTTCATCAGGATCTGGCAAGACCACCCTCCTTAGATTGATTGCAGGCTTCGATGCACCAGATACTGGTGAGATATCAATAGCAGGCAAGAAAGTTGCCGCCGAGGGAATCTTTGTTGCGGCCCAAGCACGCAAGGTCGGTTACGTTCCCCAGGATGCGGCACTGTTTCCACACCTAAATGTTTTTGAAAACATCGCGTTTGGACTAAAAGGTTTATCGAAAGAAGCAAAATCATCCAGAGTGAAAGCTCTTCTTGATTTGGTTCAGATGGGTGCTTTTGAAACTTCAGATAGCTCTTCCCTTTCGGGTGGTCAAAAGCACCGCGTTGCATTAGCTCGGGCACTAGCTCCCGAGCCTGAACTGATTCTGTTAGATGAGCCTTTCTCGGCTCTAGATGCAGAACTAAGAGGTCGCATTCGCGATGATGTTCGTGGGGTTTTGGATAAGACCGGTTCCACCACAATTTTGGTTACTCACGATCAAGAAGAGGCTTTGTCTATTGCAGATCGCGTTGCACTGCTTCGTGATGGAAACTTTGCTCAAATTGGTAACCCGAGAGAGATTTACTCTTCACCTGTTGATCTAGGGGTGGCGACATTCTTGGGTGACTCGGTGATTGTCGCTGGAGTTATCGAATCAGGAAAAGTTGTCACATCGCTTGGGAACCTGACTCCACTTAATTCATCTGCCGAAGGTAGCCGCGGGAAAGTTGCTATTCGTCCAGAGAACTTTTACTTGCAGCCAGATCTAAACGGCGACTCAACGGTTGTTGGAAGACAGTTTTTTGGCCATGATGCCGTTGTCGATGTTCAGACTCCAAAGCAGCTAATTCGCGCCAGGTCCTCAGGGCCATTCGCTCCAGAGATCGGCATGAAGGTTACGGTCTGGGTTCGAGGAGCAGTTAACTTCTATCCAGAGGCCTAGATTCGGCCTGTTTGCCTTGTTTTGTAGCTAACCTACAGTTCATTTGACGACCCCCTTTGAGAGGCGTAGTGTCCAATTAGTCGCAGAGCAACGAGGCTCTATGACGGAAGGAAACTAAATGACCATTTATGCTCCTCCGGGACAACCCGGTTCAGTCGCGGAATACAAACCCCGCTATGACCATTGGATTGGTGGCCAGTACGTAAAGCCATCATCTGGCCAATACTTCGAGAATGCATCCCCAGTAAACGGAAAAACATTTTGTGAAGTTGCACGTGGAAACGCAGAAGACGTTGAGAAGGCTCTTGACGCAGCACACAAAGCAGCAGTGACTTGGAACAAGTCATCTGTTACAGAGCGCTCCAACATGCTTCTAAAGATTGCCGACATCATGGAGGCAAACCTAGAGAAGATTGCAGTTGCTGAAACTTGGGAGAACGGTAAAGCCGTTCGCGAGACCATGGCAGCTGACATCCCGCTAGCAATCGATCACTTCCGTTACTTCGCAGGAGCAATCCGTGCGCAAGAAGGATCAATCGGTGAGCTAGACGTTGACACCGTTGCGTACCACTTCCATGAGCCACTTGGTGTGGTTGCTCAGATCATCCCTTGGAACTTCCCAATCTTGATGGCTACCTGGAAGCTTGCTCCAGCACTAGCTGCGGGAAACTGTGTTGTTCTAAAGCCTGCGGAGCAGACTCCAGTTTCGATTCATTTCTTGATGGATCTAATCAAGGATGTTATTCCTGCTGGTGTTGTAAACATTGTCAACGGATTCGGTGTTGAGGCTGGAAAGCCTCTTGCTTCATCGAAGCGTGTTGCCAAGGTTGCCTTTACCGGTGAGACCACAACTGGTCGTTTGATTATGCAGTACGCATCGGAGAACATCATTCCAGTAACACTGGAGCTTGGTGGAAAGAGCCCGAACGTATTCTTCCGCGACATCGCAGATGAGAACGACGCGTTCTACGACAAGTGCATCGAGGGATTCAACATGTTTGCCCTAAACCAGGGTGAAGTTTGTACCTGTCCTTCCCGTGCACTTATCGATGCACCGATCTACGACAAGTTCCTAAAGGATGCAATGGTTCGCACCAAGGCAATCATTCAGGGCAACCCTCTAGACACCAACACCATGATGGGTGCTCAGGCATCTAACGATCAGCTCGAGAAGATCATGAGCTACATCGAAATTGGTAAGCAAGAAGGTGCCAAGTTGCTAATGGGAGGAAACCGAGTTGACCTTGGTGGAGACCTATCTGATGGTTTCTACGTTGAGCCAACCATCTTCGAAGGTAAGAACTCCATGCGTATTTTCCAGGAAGAGATCTTTGGTCCGGTTCTTGCCGTTACCAAGTTCGATGGCTGGGATGAGGCAATGAAGATCTCCAACGACACTCTCTATGGATTGGGTGCCGGCGTTTGGACAAGAAGCATGAACACTGCATACCGTTCTGGTCGCGAGATCAAAGCCGGTCGAGTCTGGACTAACTGCTACCACGCTTACCCAGCTCACGCTGCGTTCGGTGGTTACAAGTCCTCCGGTATCGGAAGAGAAAACCACAAGATGATGTTGGATCACTACCAGCAGACCAAGAACCTACTTGTTAGCTACAGCGAGAGCAAGCTAGGTTTCTTCTAAAAAGTGTCCTGCCCGCGGAAGATTACTTTCGCGGGCAGGACTTTTTACACAAAGGAATAAAACATGGAAATAACCAGAGTTGACTTCACAGACACAGCTCGTGAGCTCATGGCCAAACTTTCGAAGATCCACAGCACTGGTTTGATGTTCCACCAATCCGGTGGTTGCTGTGATGGATCTTCACCGATGTGCTACCCAGCAGGCGAATTCCGAGTCGGCGGTAGTGATGTTTTGTTAGCCGACATTGAAGTTGAAGGTGTTCCTGGGTCAATCAAATTCTGGATGTCACAAGAACAGTTTGAGTACTGGAAACACACACATTTGACTATCGACGCTATTCCTGGTCGCGGTGGCGGATTCTCTCTTGAGGTTCCAGAAGGAATGCGATTTCTAACTCGTTCACGAATATTCACAGACCAGGAGTGGGAAATCCTGAAGGACCAAGCGGTCCCAACCGGTCGAGTTTAGTTTTTACGCGTAGCTTCCGCTCAAGCGAACCGCTCCGCCCTCAACTCCCTTAGCTGAGGTGACAAAGCCTGTTGTGTCATTAGCTTTTTCCAAGACACCCAATTGCCAGGTCTTTATACCCAGTTGATTTAGCTGTGCCGATATTGCACTCGATGCAGTTGGGTCAACAACAGCGGCGAAACCCAAACCTAGATTCCAGGTTCCCTCGAGTGATTCAAGTGGGTAAGCCCCCCACTCAGCCAGCACTTTAAAAACATCTTGTGGAGTCCAACTCGCTCTGGAGATTTCAAGTGAGACACCAATTGGCAAAACTCTAGAAAGATTTGCTGCAATTCCACCGCCGGTGATGTGACTTAGGGCGTGAACTGAATTACCCAGATCTGACTCAAGTAGTTGGTTCAAAACTCCCGTGTAAAGCATTGTTGGCTCAAGTAACACTTCTCCAAGGGATTTGGATCCAAACTCGGAAACAGATTGGGTGTAATCCAATTTGCTGTCATCAACAATCTTTCGAACCAGCGAGTAGCCATTGGAGTGCAATCCCGAGGAAGCAAGACCCAAAACTACGTCGCCGACTCTTACCTTTTCCGGTCCAAGAACCTTGGCTGCCTCAACTGCACCAACTGCTGCACCGGCAACGTCATACTCGTACTCACCTAGTAGACCTGGGTGCTCCGCGGTTTCTCCACCAAGGAGTGCAACATCCACCGCGCTACAGGCTTTAGCAATACCTGTGACTATTTCGGCTATGCGGCTTGGAACTAGCTTGCCGCAGGCGATGTAGTCAGTCATAAAAAGTGACTTTGCGCCCATAACAACAATGTCGTCGACAACCATGCCAACTAGGTCTTGGCCGATGGTGTCGTGCTTGTCGATTGCCTGAGCAATGGCAACCTTGGTTCCAACACCGTCAGTTGAGGTGGCAAGAATCGGCTGCTGAAAGTTCTTCAAGAACGAAACATCCATTGCTCCTGCAAAGCCGCCCAAGGAGCCAAAGACATTCTTGTTGTGTGTTGCGCTGACAGCTTTTTTCATCAATGAAACTGCTAGATCGCCAGCCTCGGTATCGACACCGCTGCCAGCGTAGGGATTAGTCATTCGAGACCTTTTTTAGTGATCCTTCTTGGTGAATGGTGGCAACACCTTTTTCCAAAAGGTTCTTTCCCAAGCGATCTGCTGTTGGAAGCTCGATTGGATAGGTTCCGGTGAAGCAAGCTGTGCAAAGCTCGCTTTCTTTTTGTTCCGAAGAATTGATCATTCCCTCTTTAGATAAGTACCCGAGACTGTCAGCGCCAATAGACATCCGCACCTCATCTGGCGCAAGACCGGTTGCAATTAGCTCGGCACGGGTAGCAAAATCCACTCCGTAGAAACAAGGCCAGGTAATCGGAGGCGAGGAGATGCGAACGTGGATTTCTTTGGCCCCTGCTTCGCGCAGCATCTGAACCAATGCTCTCTGGGTGTTTCCTCTAACAATGGAATCGTCGACAACGACAATTCTTTTGCCCTTTATTACTTCTTTTAGCGGGTTTAGCTTTAGTCGAATTCCAAGCTGTCTGATTGTTTGGCTTGGTTCGATAAAGGTTCTTCCAACATAGGCATTCTTGACAAGTCCGTGACCGAAAGGGATTCCGGATTCTTGGCTAAAGCCAATTGCTGCTGGTGTTCCAGATTCTGGAGTTGGAATAACTAGATCTGCCTCAACTGGATATTCTTTAGCGAGTGTTCGGCCCATTTCTACTCGAGCGTCGTATACGTTGCGTCCATTAATTGAAGTGTCTGGTCTAGCTAGGTAGACGTACTCAAAAACACAGCCGGCTCTTTTGGTTGCTGCGAAATGCTTGGAGCGCAAACCGTTCTCATCAATTGCAATCAGCTCACCTGGTTCAATCTCTCGAACAAAGGAGGCGCCAACGATATCCAAGGCTGCGGTTTCGGAGGCAACAACCCAACCGCGCTCTAGTCTTCCAAGAACCAGTGGTCTTACGCCCTGCGGGTCTCTGGCTGCATAAAGAGTTTGCTCGTCCATGAACACCAGAGAAAATGCGCCTTTTACTTTTGGCAGTAATTCAAGTGCGGTGTTTTCCAAAGAGTTATCTGGATTTCCAGCGAGCAAAGCAGTTAGCACTGCGGTGTCGGTAGTGTTGCCACCGGTGATTTCATTATCTGATTGGTCTGGATAGTTTGCTCGCAGAATCTCTAGTAGCTCTGCGGTATTAGTGAGGTTTCCGTTGTGACCAAGTGCGACTGTGCCAGAGGCAGTTTTACCAAGAGTAGGTTGAGCATTACGCCAAGAAGAAGATCCAGTTGTGGAATATCTGGTGTGGCCTATAGCTACGTGACCAACTAGTGACTCAAGTGCGGATTCCGAAAAAACTTGTGAGACAAGACCCATGTCTTTGTAAACCAGAAGTTTCTTGCCATTTGAAGTTGCGATACCCGCGGACTCTTGTCCGCGGTGCTGTAAAGCGTAAAGACCAAAGTAGGTGAGCTTAGAAACTTCTTCGCCTGGGGCCCAGACGCCAAATACTCCACACTGATCCTGTGGACCTTTTTCACCTGGAAGCAGATCGTGATTTAGTCTGCCGTCGCCGCGAATCACTCGTTTACTTTCGTTGCGGTAACTTTCTTGCCACGGGAACGGTAGATTGCATCAAACACCAGGGCGAGAATGATTCCCGTTCCGCCTCCTGCAATTCCGCCAAATACAATTAGCAGCCCGGCGATGGCAGGTGAACTAAGGCCCATAACAAGTGCCGCGATGATTCCGAGAACAAAGCCGGTTAGCGCAAAGTGCAAATACTTTGGAGCGCGCCTGATGTTTACCTCTGCACTTGAAACGATGGGGGTTTGGCTCACGCTTTAAATATAGGGAACAAATCCTTAAGGTCTGACCTATTGCCAGAGGCGGTCAATTTTCCTTGCTCCAGGAGTTCCTCAAAGCTTTGGGCACCAAGGGCAAGGGCAAGCCATGCCTCTGGGCCAAGCTCAACAACATTAGACGGTGTGCCACGGGTATGACTGGGGCCAGCCACGCACTGGATCGCACCAAGGGGTGGGACCCGGACCTCAACTGCGGCACCTGGGTATCTGGTTCCCAGCTCTTCGAGTAAGAATCTGACCGCGGTAGCTAGTTCTTGACTGGTAGCCGATCCAGCTTGAAAGCTTTGGATAGCAGCCTGCCCGTCTGCGGTGGATATCTTTCTTCTGAGCACAGCTACAGCCTACAAACTCCCAAAAGTCGCTTTGTTCAAGCTAACTAAACTAAGGAACATGAAGATACTGATTTTGGGTCAGGGTGCCAGAGAGCACGCGATCGTCAAAGCCCTAATCAGAACTGGAACCAGTCCAATAGATATTCTGGTCGCGCCAGGTAATAAAGGCATAGCTGAAGAAGTTGAGTGCGAGCCAAACATTGACATAACTGACCGCCTCGCAGTCGACAAGCTAGCCCTTGAGCAAGGAATTGAGCTTGCCATCATTGGGCCAGAGGCCCCTCTTGTTGCAGGAGTCTCTGACTCACTGCGCGCTCAAGGAGTTGCAGTCTTTGGTCCGAGCCAAGTCGCTGCCCAGCTTGAAGGCAGTAAATCTTTTGCAAAACAAATCATGTCTGCCGCAGGGGTCCCAACCGGTATGGCAAGACAGTGCAAGACCATAGACGAAGTTGAACAAGCCATGGAGGACTTCGGTGCTCCGTTTGTTGTCAAGGCCGACGGTTTAGCTGCTGGCAAAGGTGTAATTGTTACCAATGATTCAAAAGCTGCCCTGGAGCACGCAGCCGAGTATCTACACATGGGAATCTTGGTCGAAGAATTTCTAGCCGGACAAGAAGTGAGCTTGTTTTTCCTATCGGATGGAAAGTCAGTGATGCCGCTAACTCCCGCGCAAGATTTCAAGAGAGCTTTCGATAACGATCAGGGTCCGAACACCGGTGGCATGGGTGCATACAGTCCCCTGCCGTGGCTTCCTGAAAACTTCATCCAGGAAGTCGAAGACACTGTTGCCCTACCGACAATCAACGAGCTAACCAACCTAGGTGCGCCATTCGTTGGACTTTTATACTGCGGATTAATAGTTACCGACCGTGGCATCAGGGTTATTGAATTCAATGCGAGATTCGGAGACCCCGAGACTCAAGTTGTGCTGCAAAGGCTAATCACGCCTTTAGAGTCACTGCTTTACAAAGCGGCAACCGGGCATCTTGAAAATGCCTCTGATGCCCAGTTCACCCAAGATGTTGCAGTAACTGTCGTTTTGGCTAGCGAGGGTTACCCTTCTAGCCAGGCGCCTGTGCGCGAAATCAGAGGAATCAGGAAGGCACAGAGAGTATCTGGTGTTGAAATTTGCTTTGGGTCAAGTGTTGGAAGAGTCCTGTCGGTAGTTGCAACAGGAAAGAACTTTAAGAAAGCACGCAAGCGTGCCTACAAAGCCCTATCGAAGATAACGCTCGATGGTTCGCACTTCCGCAGTGACATCGCAGCCAAGGTGGCTAAGTAGCATGTCGGAGAAAATTTCTGGCTGGAAACATTTCTACAGTGGCAAGATAAGAGATCTTTACGAATCAGAAGACCCTTCACAATCAGATCTAGTTTTGATTGTCGCATCGGATCGAATTAGCGCTTTTGATAACATCCTGTCCCCTGCAATTCCTGGAAAAGGTGAGAACCTAAATGCGATCACTAACTTTTGGTTTGAAAAACTGAATGTTCCAAACCATCGTGTGAAAACAGTTGTCGAACCAAGTGAAGTTTCGGGCAGGGCAACGGTAGCAAAAAAGCTTGAAATGTATCCGGTGGAATGCGTGGTCCGCGGTTACGTCGCGGGGTCTGGATACAAAGAGTACTTAGCCACCGGGGAAATTTGCGGCATCAAGCTTCCCGAGGGGTTGAAAGATGGCGATAAGTTACCAGAGCCAATTTTTACTCCAGCCTTCAAGGCAGAGGTTGGAGAGCACGATCAAAACATTGACTTTCAGAAAGTTGTTGAGCTTGTAGGTGAAGATGTAGCGCAGAAATTGCGTTCAACTTCAATTGAGATTTTTAATCAAGCAAGCGCAATTGCACTCAAAGCTGGGTTAGTTCTTGCAGATACCAAGTTCGAGTTTGGTAGGGATCCAAATGGTTCGGAAATAGTTCTTGCCGATGAAGTTCTAACGCCTGACTCCAGTAGGTATTGGGATAAGGCCGCCTATGAACAAGGCAATACTGTTGAGAGCTTTGACAAGCAGATTGTTAGGAACTGGCTACTGCAAATTTGGGATCCCGAAGGCTCAAATCCACCAACTGTTTTGAGTCCAGAGCTAGTTGAGAAGGTAAGTTCGCGCTATGCGGAGTTGCGTCAAAAGCTCGAGCGCGCAAACCAGTAAACTCAAGATATTCCCAGATTGTTTTAGCCACCATAGGGGGCCACTAGTTGCCAAAAATTGTCGTTCAGGTGATGCCAAAGCAAGACCTACTAGATCCGCAGGGCAAGGCCGTGGCCAAGGCCCTAGAGCGTTCCGGCCACAAGGGCATCAAAGCAGTTCGCATCGGTAAGCGTATTGAATTGCACTACGCATCAACCCCAACCGCAGCTCAGTTGGCTGAAGCCGAGAAGATTGCGGAGAGTTTTCTAACCAACGGGGTAATCGAAGACGTTGTTTCGGTGACTGTAGAGCAAGACTAATCAAATGAAGATCGGCGTCGTCACTTTTCCTGGATCTTTGGATGACCGTGACGCTGCAAGAGCAATCAGACTTGCGGGTGGTGAGCCAGTTTCTTTATGGCACGCAGACTCCACAATCAAGAAAGTTGACGCCGTAGTTCTGCCTGGAGGCTTTAGCTACGGCGACTACCTTCGCTGCGGATCTATTGCAGCTCAGGCACCTGTGATGCAGACCATCATGAAGCGAGCTAATCAAGGTCTACCGGTTTTGGGAATCTGTAACGGTTTTCAAATCTTGGTCGAGTCACACCTGCTACCGGGTGGATTGATTCGCAACGAAAAACAACACTTCGTTTGCAGAGACCAAAAGCTTCGGGTTGAGAATGTTGACAGTGCTTGGACAAATCAATTCCAAAAAGGCGATGAGATAACCATTCCGCTAAAAAACGGTGAGGGTGGTTACATCGCAACCAAAGAGACTTTGAAGATGCTTGAGGGGGAAGGGTTAATCACTTTTAGATACCTAGATGTAAACCCAAACGGTTCCATGAATGACATCGCAGGTCTTAGAAACGAACGTGGCAACGTTGTAGGCCTTATGCCTCACCCTGAGCATGCAGTTGAGCCTGGCTTTGGTCCAGACTCGCCAATTGCAATGCGATCGGGTATCGATGGCCTAAAGATTTTCCAGTCGGTTTTGAATTCGGTTGTTAGCGCATGATCATCGACACCACCAAGCAAGCTCAAGCCGATCCAGATAAAGAGCAGCCTTGGTCAGAACTTGGGCTCAAAAAAGAAGAGTACGAAAGCATTCGTGAAATTTTAGGTCGTCGCCCAACCAGCGCCGAATTAGCAATGTACTCGGTTATGTGGAGCGAGCACTGCAGCTACAAATCCTCCAAGATTTATCTGCGCCAGTTCGGTGAAAAAGTTACTCCCGAAATGAAAAAACACCTTCTGGTTGGAATGGGCGAAAACGCAGGAGTGGTGGACATCGGCGAAGGACTCGCTGTCACTTTCAAGGTGGAAAGCCATAACCACCCAAGCTATATCGAACCTTTCCAAGGAGCAGCTACCGGTGTTGGTGGAATTGTTCGCGACATCTTGACCATGGGAGCAAGACCTATAGCGGTGATGGACCAGTTACGTTTTGGTGCACCAGAGAATGCAGACACTGCACGTGTGGTGCACGGTGTGGTTGACGGAATTTCGTTTTACGGAAACTGCCTAGGACTACCTAACATCGGTGGCGAAACTGTTTTTGACAAGGTTTACCAAGGTAACCCGCTAGTAAATGCTCTAAGCATCGGAGCCTTGAAGCACGAAGATCTAAAGCTTGCCAAAGCTGAAACCCCAGGCGATCTAGTTATTTTGTTTGGGGCTAGAACTGGAGCAGATGGCATCGGTGGCGTTTCTGTTCTAGCAAGCGAAACTTTTGACTCCACTGGACCAAGCCGCAGACCTGCAGTTCAAGTTGGAGACCCATTCGCCGAGAAGGTACTAATCGAGTGCTGCCTGGAATTGTTTGCCGCAGGAGTTGTTGCAGGTATTCAGGATCTTGGTGGTGCTGGTTTATCTTGCGCAACCAGTGAACTTGCATCAAACGGTGGGCGTGGAATGAAAGTTCAGCTCAAAAACGTATTACTTCGCGATGAGTCACTAACCCCAGAAGAGATTCTGATGAGCGAGTCTCAAGAGCGAATGATGGCAATTGTGCCTAAAAAGCACCTAAAGAGTTTCAAGAAGATTGTTGATCGTCATGAGGTTGAGTACTCGGTTCTTGGCAAAGTTATCAAGAAAGACCGACTACACATCAACTGGGGCAAGGAAGAGATCGTTAACGTTCCTCCCCGCACTGTTGCCCACGACGGTCCGGTCTATGAAAGACCCGTCAAAAAGCCAACTAGCCAAAAGCCGCTAAATGAAGACACTGGTGCATCCAGGAAACTTGCTAGAGCGAATGGAAACTCTTCTGATCTAGCAAGCCAGTTCATTCAAATAGTCTCTAGCCCCAACCAGGCTGACAAGTCTTGGGTTACTGGCCAGTACGACAGGTACGTGGGAGGCAACACCGCTCTTGCCTATCCAGACGGTGCCGGCATGATTCGAGTTTCGGAAACTACTGGCTTAGGTGTTGCGATCTCTACTGATGCCAATGGTCGCTACTGCCAGCTAGATCCTTACGAGGGTGCCAAACTCGCCCTGGCTGAGGCTTATCGAAACGTTGCAACAAGCGGTGCGGTCCCACTAGCAGTTACCAACTGTTTGAATTTTGGTTCCCCTGAGAACTCCGGTGTGATGTGGCAATTCAAGCAGGCAACTACCGGTTTGGCTGATGGCTGCCTCGAACTGGGAATTCCAGTGACAGGCGGAAACGTCAGTTTCTATAACCAAACCGGTGACGTTGCCATTTATCCAACTCCGGTTGTTGGAGTGCTTGGCGTAATTGACGATGTTGCCAGAAGAATTCCATCGGGCTGGCAAGACGATGGCAACAATCTTTACCTACTTGGTGTCACAAAAGACGAACTAGATGGATCCGTTTGGGCAGATGTAATTCACTCGCACCTTGGTGGCCGTCCTCCAAAGGTAGATCTTGCTTATGAAAAGAAACTAGCTGAACTGTTGCACGGAGCCAGCTTGCAAGGACTAATTGCCTCCGCCATGGATTTGTCCGAGGGTGGTTTAGCACAAGCTCTTACCGAGTCTGTTCTTCGATTCAATATGGGAGCAAGGGTTTGGCTCACTGAGATTTGCGAACGCGATGGTGTGGACAGAACCTCCGCTTTGTTCTCTGAATCAACAGGACGGGTTCTTGTTAGCGTTGGCCGTGAAGATGACGTGAAATTCGTTGGCCTTTGCGAAGCGAGAGGAATTCCAGTTCTTCGAATTGGTGTGACTGACGATACGGACGAACTTGCCATTCAAGACTTAGCTACCTGGAAGCTCAATGACCTTCGTGCTCCTTGGGTGAACACCCTGCCAGAGTTGTTTGGCTAAGCTGAGCTAATGAACGAAACAAGAGATCAAACAGCTCTTCGCATGGTCCTTAGATTTGGAGCCATGGTTTTTGGAGCCAGCGCAATTTTCTTACTTGCCCTACCAGTTGTTTTTCTGGAGCTACTGGGGCTACAAGCCTCTCTTGATCAGCAGTGGTCCATGCGCATGATTGCAATTACCTTGGTCGCCCTTACTGGAAACATGGTTGTTGTCAGCATGTATGCCAATGACCGCGGTGTTAGATTTGCCAGCACCGTGATGCAGTTATCTGCATTTGGTCTTGGAGTGATCACTCTATTGATTCCAGCCGAGCTAACCTGGTTCACGATTTTGTACGCGGCAATAGGTTTTGTTTTTTCCGCGATGTATACGTTCTTTTTATTTCGCAGAGCCTAAATGCCCGAAATTTCTTTGGTCTTTGGCCCAGACTCGAAAGCTGTAGTTTCATCTACCGGTGCTGCGCTGTTGGAGCTCTCTATTGATTCCAAGAATCTAATAACCCGGACCGTCGATTCAATTGAAATTTTTGCTGGGTCAGTTTTGGCTCCTTGGCAAAACAGACTAGCCCAAGGTGAATGGCTAGATAGCGGTGGAGAGAAAAGGTCACTTGCAATCAACGAGCAGGTTCTTGGCAATGCGCTTCACGGTTTGGTCTTTGCTGCAGAGTTTGTTGTTCTTGAGCAAAGCAGTAACCGAGTGGTTCTAGGAAAACAAATTGTCGCAACTGATGGCTATCCCTTTAATGTAGATATTGAAATCACTTACGAAATAAATGAGCTTGGTTTCTCATGTAAGTTTTCTGCCACGAACGCCAGTGAATCAGCGGCACCTTTCGTAATTGGATTTCACCCCTACTTCACTATTGGTGATCCAGAAGGTGCAACTCTCAAGATTCCGGCTCAAAGTTACTACCCACAAGATGCCAATAAAATTCCACTGGCAAAAGCCAGTGTGATTGGGACAAGTTTTGATTTCAGGTCAGCAAGAGAACTTGTTGGAGTTACGCTCGATGATTACTTCACGGATTTAGAGACAACCAACGGTGAAGTTACCTCTAGCCTAAGAACTGCTATTTGGAGTATGGAGCTAAGCCAGAGCGCAAACCTGCGTCATTTAGTTGTTTACCTGAAGAACAATTACGAATCTGAGGGAAAGCTAGTCACCGCAATCGCAATCGAGCCTGCGTCCGGACCAGCAAATGCCCTTAACAGCAAAGAGGATTTGACCCTGATTGAACCAGCTGACTCCTTTAGGGGTAATTGGAGCGTTAGGTTAACCGCCCAGTAATTCTTGTGGGTTTGGAAACTCGAGGTTCACACCCACCAGAGCACAACGAATGGCAATCTCTGATGCCGCCGCAGCTACTTCAGTTGCACTGATTGGGTCGGTAGCTAGGGCATCAGTTACCCGCTGGATGTTTGCCTGGAACCCTTCTGGGGCCACCGAAAGAACATCGTTGGTGATTGAACTAGAAAGTGCAACCGCATCAAAACCGCCGCTTGGAAGTGTTTCTAGTTTTGTGGCCAGGACTGTGCTCAGTGCTTCACAAGCTGGAGCGTCTGCCTGATCAGGCAGGCTAAGGCTGGAGCAGCCTGTAAGTAGCAATGTTCCGGCTGAAATAATGGCTAGGTTTCTAAGCAGCATTTTGTTCCTTTTCTGGCAGTAGACCTGAAATCAGCAAGGGCAGTTCCAGGTAGTCGGCGTATCTTTCAAGTGCGGGCTCTTTCCAGGAATACCTTCTTGCAACTAGTGCTAGGCATCCCCAGAAATAGACGTTTATTAGGTCTACAGAAAGGCTACTAATTGACTCGTCAGGAAATGCCCTGCCGAGCATTTTTCTCAGCAAACTCGGAACATCTGAAATACCAAATCTATGCAGTGAAGCTCTGACTGAAAACTCGATTTCTCTAGCTCGTCTTGCATTCCAGATTAGATTGCCACCACGCTGTCGAAGCAGTCTGTGCACCTCCAGCGCTTGGGAGTATCTGGCCCCGTCTAATGAGTCGAAGATATGTACAAAGTGGTCCACTTCGAACCCGTTTGCTCGAAAGTCCAAAATGTCGGGATAGTGAAAGAACCTATAGAAGGGAACATGCGGACGAACAGCAGAATATGCCTCTAACGTAAAGCTCGCAAGCAGTGGGTCTTGACCCAAAGTCGCTGAACCCCAACGATCGATTGCTGCATCGTTCTCGCCTGGTTCGGTCGCGTATTCGGAGCTGGTCACAATACAAGTTAACCAAGAAATTGTCCTACCCGTGGCCTAGATTGGAAAACATGCGCACATGTATGGGGATCATTGCTTGGGTAGTGATTTTTGCCCTTGCAGCGCAGTTCTTTCAAGCAGCTCCTTGGCTTCTTCTGGTCTTTGGTGCACTAATTGCCCTTGGTGTGGTCCTTTCAAAAGCCAGGAAATCAGCCCTCGAAGCCGACACTCTAAAAGTGGTTGGCGATAAACCGCTTCCAAACATCTTGGACGCTAATCGCTCCATGACCGCAATGTCCGCGAGAGATCTTCTTGGGGACGAAAGCTTTAGCTTTGAGGTTGTTGGAGAAAGTTTCTACGCACCTAACTTCTCTGCACTGCAGAAAAACGTAGGTCTTATCGACGGTAGAGATTGGGATGATGTTGCAACCTTGATTGTTGATCCTGGAAATAGAAACAGCAAGACAGCGGTTGCGGTATTTGTTTCTGGACTAAAGCTTGGTTACGTTCCAGAAGACAAATCAGCCGTTGTCTTCAAGTTCTTGCTACAAAACGGTGGATACGCAAAAGCTGATGCAGCAATTTACTTTTCTGCGGCCGATGGCCAAAACAGTATTTGGTTGGATGCGGTTTATCCGCTTGCCTTTAAGCCTTAGGCGCGCAATAAATCGTGGCGAACAATGGTCGCGTTGCGATCAGGACCAACACCGATTGCGGAGATTCTGGTTCCCGAAAGTTTCTCTAGAGCTAGAACATACTCTTGGGCGTTTTTGGGAAGGTCCTCAAAAGTTTTCGCGCCAGTGATGTCTTCATCCCAACCTGGGTAGTTTTCGTAAATCGGCTTCGCGTGGTGGAAATCAGATTGGGAAACTGGAATCTCTTCAGTTCTGACTCCATCAACTTCGTAAGCTACGCAAACAGGAATTTCTCTGATGCCAGTCAAGACATCAAGTTTGGTCAAGAAGATATCGGTTAGGCCGTTGATTCGAGTTGCAAACTTTGCAACCGGTGCATCAAACCAGCCGCAGCGACGCTCTCTGCCGGTTGTGGTTCCAAACTCAAAACCCTTCTCGCGCAAGAATTCGCCCCACTGATCAAACAATTCTGTTGGGAAGGGTCCAGATCCAACACGAGTTGTGTAGGCCTTCAGGATTCCAATCACTGAACTGATCTTTGTTGGACCGATACCGGTACCGATTGTTGCTCCGCCAGCAATTGGTGAGCTTGAAGTCACAAAGGGGTAAGTCCCGTGGTCAACGTCTAGAAGTGTTCCCTGGCCACCTTCAAGCAAAACAGTCTTGCCGGCTTCTAGAGCCAAGTGAAGATCAAGGGCTGTGTCAGACACCATTGGAGCAAGACGCTCGGTGTAGCTAAGCAATTCGCGAACAACTTCTTCGGCTTTGATTCCAGCACGGTTGTAAACCTTGGAAAGCAATTGGTTTTTCTGCGCTAGCGCAGCTTCCACCTTCTGGCGAAGAATGCTCTCGTCGAAAAGATCCTGGACTCTAATTCCTAGTCGTCCCACCTTGTCACCGTATGTTGGTCCGATGCCGCGGCCAGTAGTTCCAATGGCGCGCTTTCCTAAAAAGCGCTCGGAGACTTTATCGATTGTCACGTGGTAAGGCGTGATGATGTGTGCGTTGGCAGAAATCTTAAGCTTGGATACATCTACGCCTTTTTCAATCAGGCCATCTAGTTCCTTGATCAAGACACTTAGGTCGATCACTACGCCGTTACCAATTACTGGAATTACTCCGGGTGTGAGAATGCCGCTAGGCAGTAGGTGCAAAGCGAACTTCTTGTCCCCGATAACGACTGTGTGTCCGGCGTTGTTTCCGCCTTGGTATCTAACTACGTAGTCGACTCGATCTCCGAGTAAGTCTGTGGCTTTGCCCTTGCCTTCGTCGCCCCATTGGGCGCCAACTAGGACTATTGCAGGCACCAGAAAATCCTACCAGTTGGCTAGTTCTGGCCCTCTGGAGACTTGTTAAGACCCAAACTTGTGCTGGGTGATCCAAGCATGCATGGTGATAGCTGCTGCCGCACTGGCGTTTATGGACCTCGTGGAGCCGTACTGGGTGATCTCCACAACGTCCTGAGACACCTCGATAGCTGCCTCTGACAGGCCTGGCCCTTCTTGACCGAAAAGCAGTACACAGCTTTTAGGCATTTGGTAGCTCTCGAGTTGCTTGCAACCAGGCACATTATCAATTGCAATGATCGGAAGCTCTTTGCCGTCGTTAGCGGTTGCAGCCCAAGCCACAAAATCCTCCACGGTTGGGTGGTGCTTGATGTGCTGGTAGCGATCTGTCACCATCGCACCGCGCCTATTCCAACGCCTATTGCCGATTATGTGAACCTCGGCAGCCAAGAAAGCATTTGCAGTTCGAACAATGGATCCGATGTTTAGATCATGTTGCCAGTTTTCGATTGCAACATGAAAGCTGTGCCTCTTGGAATCTAAGTCAGCAACAATTGCTTCCATCGACCAGTAACGATACTTGTCTACAACGTTTCTAGTGTCACCATTGGCTAGTAGCTCTGGATCGTATTTGGAAGCTTCTTGGCCAGTAGGCAATTCACCAACCCAGGGACCCACTCCCCAGGTAGTTTGTTCTGCTACGAAATCAGAATCTTCTTGCTGCACCTAAACTGACCTAATCTTTTGCGCTTGATCCAATTGAATGTTTGCTTTGTTGAAGGAGACAAAAACTGACAGTAGTAAAACCAAAATAGCCAAGAACAAATACACCGGCTGCACACCTACAGAGTCAACGGCAAGCCCCACACCAACAGCAGTCAACATTGGTCCAGCGCCCCAAATAGTCATTTCAATTCCAAATACTCGACCACGCATGTTCTCCGGGATGACTCTTTGAATAACTGTATTTAGCATCGGCATCAGCGGCCCCCAGCTAAAACCAAGAACAGCTCCTGCAGCGAGCATGATTGGCATCGGGGGAATAAAGGACATAACTAGCACCGAGAGTCCGAGTCCAATGAAACCGAATTTCAAAATGGTTGAATAGCTCAAATACTTCTGAAGAGTCTCAAATAGTAACGCTCCCAGAACCGATGCTCCGGCCATTGTTGAAATTAAGATTCCAAGTCCAGTTGCATAGTCCAGCGCATTGAAATGAGCCGGAAGAATAACCATCTCGGTTGGAAGATAAATCATCGCAAGAGTAAGAACAAAGCTCATTCCCAATAGCACAGCCGGAGTCTTAAGAATTGTCTTTATACCCAGGGCGGTGTCGCGTAAAAGACTTCCTGTTTCAGAAACTCCATCGCCACGATGCTCAACAGTGTTTATGAGCATTGCTGAAATTGAAGCGAGGGCGGAAAACACTGCGACAACAATAAACACGTCGTATGGACCGATTAGGGCGATGAACGCGGCACCGACTGCTGGGCCAATTGCAAAACCAGTTGCAAAGACGGCCTCGTGAATTGAGTTGGCTCGCTCCAAAGAGATACGTGCTGGTCCTGCGATGTCAGGAATGATTGACTTTCTCGCAGTTGAAGCTGCTGGGTTCACAATTGCACGTGCCATAGCAAGAAGCACCAATAGTACGAATCCAATTTCAACAAAGCTGTGAACAACAGGTATTAGCAAGATCGCGAAAGCCGATAATCCCTCGGAAATTATTGCGCTTACTTTTCTACCAATTCGGTCAACGATTGTTCCAAGAATTGGGCTCAGGAATAATCCAGGAATAGCGGTCAGTGCAACAACTGCACCAGCCATTGCGGCGGATCCGGTGATTTCAAGTGCCAACCACGGTAGGGCAATGAACACCATCGATCCTGCGATAACGCTGGTGATGTTGGAGAGCTCGACAAAAATGTACGAGGCAATGCCTCGGCTGCTACTCAATTTATAAACCTAATTCCTCTAATGAGATCAATGACAGGTAGCGATAGCCTTTTGCCTCAATTGCCTGTCTGGCACCGGTGTCCCTATCCACCACGGTTGCAACCGCCAAAATGTTGCCACCAGCTTTTTCCAAAGCGGCGGCCGCGGTTAGTGGTGATCCCCCGGTGGTAGATGTGTCTTCAATAACAATAAGCGACTTGCCGGCAACATCTGGTCCTTCGACCTGACGGCCCATACCGTGGGCCTTTGCTTCCTTACGAACCACAAAGGCGTCAACTGTTTTTCCCATGGCACTTGCTTGGTGAAGCATTGCGGTTGCTACTGGGTCCGCACCCATGGTCAGCCCACCAACAGCGTCAAACTTGTTGATTCCTGCTTCTTCAAGCATTTCAATCATCAGCTTGCCAATCAAAGGCGCTGCCTCATGGTGGAGCGTTGCCCTACGAAGATCAACGTAGTAATCAGCTTCAAGTCCACTAGAAAGGGTTACTTTTCCGTGCACAACAGCTAAGTCCTTGATTAGTTGAACAAGTTTTGCTTTGTCGCTGGTGCTTGAAGTCATAGCTATAAGTTTAAGGAGTGAAAATAGCCACCTGGAACGTGAATTCCATAAGAACCCGTGTTGGAAGGGTATTGGCGTACCTAGAGGCCTCTGGAACCGATGTTTTGGCAATGCAAGAGATCAAATGCAAGCCAGACCAGTTTCCCTATGCCCCCTTCGAAGAAGCCGGCTACCAAATCACCATGCATGGCCTTAACCAATGGAACGGTGTTGCATTCGCATCCAAGATTCCAGCAGAGGACATCGAAATTGGATTTACCGGAATGCCTGGCTTTGGTCCAGAAACCAAAGAAGAAGCAAGAGCGATAGCGGCTACCTTCGATGGAGTTCGGCTATGGAGTTTGTATGTTCCAAACGGCAGAACCTTGGATGATCCTCACTACACATACAAACTCGAATGGCTTGATCGTCTTGCTGCGATAACCGCAGAGAGTTTAGAGAACGACCCAGCAACGCCGTTGGCGCTAATGGGGGATTTCAACATTGCACCTCTAGATACCGACGTTTGGGACATCAACTTTTTTGCTGGCTCCACACATGTTTCTCAAGCAGAAAGACAAGCTTTTGAAGCGTTTGAGCAAATTGGTTTGCAAGACGTTGTTAGAAAACTGATTCCCGAAGGATATACCTATTGGGACTACCAGCAACTTCGTTTTCCAAGAAACGAAGGCATGCGAATCGATTTCATTTTGGGTTCAGACTCTTTTGCTGAAAAGGTAACTGCGGCAAAGATTGAACGTGACGAAAGAAAGGGCGAAGGCCCAAGCGATCACGTTCCGGTTGTTGTCGAGATTTCCTAATTCATCTCTAAATTAGCTATCTAGCTCTCCATAAAACAACCTGAGTAGACCTGGACGGTCTCTTTCCTGCCAGCAGGCTCTCAATACCTTGATCACCAGCGGAGAAGATTCTTGCACCAGGACGGTTCAACATTTCATTTGCCAAAGCCTGTTCCAAATCTCGAACTCGTTGTTTGAGTTCGATGTTTTGATTCTCGAGTTCCAAAATTCTTTTGATTCCCTCTAAAGAAACACCCTCTGTTGAAAGTCTTGCGATCTCACGCAGTTGTGCAACATTTCGCATGGTGTACCGGCGGGAATGACCTGCTGTTCTAGACGGTGAAACTAATCCCAGGCGGTCATACTGCCTGAGTGTTTGAGGGTGCATTAGAGCAAGCTCTGCGGCAACGGAAATAACAAAGAGCGGAGTGTTTTCATCTAGCTCAGTCATTTTCCACCTCCCTGTTTAGAGCAAGCCAGCTTTGGAAATTAGATCGGATCTAGGATCTTCTTTTGGCATTTGCTCTTCAAATTCCAAAAGAGCTTTCTTAGCCTTTTCAGACAAATGGGAAGGAACAGCAACTTCAACAGTCGCGAGTAGATCTCCTCGGTTGTTTCCAAGTTCGACTCCGCGACCTTTAATGCGAAGTACTCGGCCGTTTGGAATTCCAGGATGAATTTTCAGCTTCACCGGTTCTGCGCCCAAAGTTGGAACAGAAATAGTTGCACCAAGAGCTGCTTCAGCGAAAGTAACGGGAACAATCACGCGTAAGTTAATTCCATCGCGAATAAACACTGGGTGCGGCTTTACGCGAACGGTAACAATGAGGTCCCCTGGTGGTCCACCGTTTGGCGAGGGTCTTCCCTTGCCGCGAAGTTTGATTTTTTGACCATCAACAACTCCGGCTGGAATCTTTACGTTTAGGGCTTCCATCCCCTGCAGGCTTAGCTTGATTGTTGCGCCTTTGATCGAATCAATAAAGTCAATAGAAGTTCTGGCGGTTAGATCGATTCCTGCCGTTGGGCCAAAATCAAAACCTCCAAAGCCGCCACCAAATCCACCACCGCGACCGCCAAAGATGTTTGAGAAAACATCTTCGAAACCTCCGCCGGCACCTTGACCTCCGGAAGTAAATCTCGCACCAGAACCCATGGCTTTGATTGCGTCATACTCTTTGCGCTGATCGGCATCAGATAGAACTGAGAATGCTTCACTGATCTCTTTGAACTTGGCTTCGGCCTTGGCGTCTCCTGGGTTGGAGTCTGGGTGATACTGCCTTGCTAGCTTTCGGTAGGTCTTTTTGATATCCCCTTCGGAAGCGTCCTTGGGTAGGCCAAGCGTCTGATAGAAATCCTTCTCAAACCAGTCTTGGCTAGCCATGGGTTAATCCTGCTCCGGAACGAGAACCGAAACCATCGCTGGGCGAATTAGGCGGTCATCGATCATGAATCCCGCCTCAACTACCTCGTTAATGGTGGGCTCTTTGACGTCTTTGCTTGGAACCTGGGCTAGAGCATTGTGAATCTCAGGGTCGAATTTCTCTCCCTTGACCGCAAACTTTTTTAGTCCAAACTTGTCGCCAGCGTTTCTTAGCTTGGTAACTACCGCCATAAACGGTGTTCCCTCAAGATCGCCGTGCGCTTCTGCACGCTCCAAATCATCAAGTGCTGGCAGCAAAGATCGAAGAACTTCAACAATTGCTGAGTTTCTGGCTTGATCTCTGTCGCGCTCAACCCTGGCTTTGTAGTTTACGAATTCTGCCTGCAGACGCTGCAAATCAGCAAGAAGCTCTGCTTCTTTGCTTATTGGTCCAGTTTGCTCAACTAAGTCAGCTAGCTCCTGATCGATCGGGTCCGAAGTTTCATCGGACCCGATCTGATCGGAAGTTTCGTTCTCGGTTGGCTCGAGGTTTTCCTCGGCCATTACTTCTTCTCGGCGGCTGGCTCGTCGTCGACTACTTCAGCGTCAACCACATCTTCGCTGGACGCTTCTGATTCAGCCGGAGCATCCTCTGAAGTGTTTGCGTAGATGGCCTCGCCTAGTTTCTGAGCAGAGGTTGCTAGCTTCTCGTTAGCACTCTTGATGGCATCGATGTCTTCGCCTGCAAGTGCTGTCTTTAGAGCATCGATGTCTGCTTGAACTTCGGTCTTTACTTCTTCCGTCAGCTTGTCATCGTTGTCCTTGATGATCTTCTCGGTTTGGTAGGCCATCTGCTCGGCAGTGTTTTTTAGGTCCTGCTCTTCGCGACGCTTCTTGTCTTCAGCAGCGTGCTCTTCAGCTTCTTTAACCATGCGCTCGATGTCTTCTTTCGCAAGTGAGGATCCACCTGTGATTGTCATCGACTGCTCTTTACCTGTTCCCTTATCCTTGGCGGACACGTGAACGATACCGTTGGCGTCGATGTCGAAGGTAACTTCAACCTGAGGAATACCGCGAGGTGCTGGTGCGATACCGGTAAGTTCAAAGTTTCCAAGAGACTTGTTGTCCCTGGTGAACTCGCGCTCACCCTGGTAAACCTGAATCGAAACCGAAGGCTGGTTGTCGTCAGCTGTTGTGAAGGTTTCGCTTCGCTTGGTTGGAATCGCAGTGTTGCGCTCGATGAGCTTGGTCATGATTCCACCCTTGGTTTCAATTCCAAGAGCTAGTGGAGTCACGTCGATAAGCAGAACATCTTTACGCTCACCTTTTAGAACACCTGCCTGAAGTGAAGCACCAACAGCAACAACCTCATCTGGGTTTACTGCCTTGTTTGGTTCTTTTCCTCCGGTTAGCTGCTTTACCAATTCGGTAACCGCTGGCATACGTGTTGATCCACCAACCATCACAACGTGTGCGATGTCGGCAACTTTAACACCCGCTTCTTTGATTACGTCGTTGAAAGGCTTCTTGGTGCGCTCTAGTAGATCAGCGGTCAGCTGCTCGAACTGTGCACGAGTAATTGTCTCGTCCAAGTTCGCAGGGCCGTTTTCAGTTAGAGACAAGTATGGAAGCTGAATGTTTGCGGTGGTGGACTGAGAAAGTTCTTTCTTAGCCTGCTCCGCTGCTTCCTTTAGACGCTGCAAAGCGATCTTGTCTTTGGAAACATCAACACCGGTGGTGTCTTTGAACTTCTTGACTAGGTGATCAACGATTCTCTGGTCCCAGTCGTCTCCACCTAGGCGGTTATCACCTGAGGTTGAGCGAACCTGAATGGTTGAGAAGTCATCGTCTTTTCCTACCTCTAGAAGAGATACGTCGAATGTTCCACCACCAAGGTCAAAAACCAAGATCAATTCGTCTTGCTGACCTTTATCTAGTCCGTAGGCCAAAGCAGCTGCGGTTGGCTCGTTGATGATGCGAAGAACGTTTAGTCCCGCAATCTCACCGGCTTCCTTAGTTGCCTGACGCTCGGCGTCGTTGAAGTATGCCGGAACCGTGATTACGGCGTCGGTTACGGATTCACCCAGGTATGTTTCGGCGTCTCTTTTGAGCTTGGATAGAATCCTGGCCGAGATCTCCTGAGCGGTGTAATTCTTGTCATCGACCTTGAACTTCCAGTCGGTGCCCATGTGCCTCTTTACTGAGGCGATGGTGCGGTCTACGTTGGTGACGGCCTGGCGCTTGGCGGTCTCGCCCACCAGAACCTCTCCGTCTTTGGTGAAAGCCACTATGGAAGGTGTGGTTCTAAAGCCCTCAGCGTTGACGATAACCGTTGGCTCTCCACCTTCTAGTACTGAAACTGCGCTATTGGTGGTTCCTAGGTCAATACCCACTGCACGTGCCATGCTTGTTTTCTCCTTGTATTTACTGGTGTTTCGGGGTTGAGGACCCAAACTTGAGCCTCATTGACTCAAGTTTCACAAATCCTAAATGATTTGTCAAGTGTTTTTCCAAAAAACTTGAGTCGGCCCTGCTCAAGTTCAAAGTCGATGATCTGTTCACGCCGAATTTTCCGCCTTGATGGCTGAAACTGGCCGAGCTTGCGCTACCTTGTTGCCATGACAAACACATCTGGAACATCAAAGACCCGCCTACCTAAGACCAAGCTTGGCCAGAAGGGCACATTCGCCTGGGCCCTGTGGGACTGGGCAGAGCAGCCCTATCCGACCATCATGCAGACCTTCATCTTCCCGGTCTACCTAGCCTCAGCGGTGGCAGAAGCTGGCACCAATGCCGATGCGCTGCTGGGTATCGCGACCGGTATTGCCGGCTTTGTCCTGGCGGTAATTGCACCGATTCTTGGTCGTCGTTCCGACATTGGTGGCCGCAGAAAGTTCTGGCTAATGACCAACACTTACGTGTTGGTTGGAATCATGATCGCCAGCTTCTTCGTCGAGCCCAAGGCTGAGTTCCTACTGTTTGGTCTAGTTCTTTACGGACTGGGTTCTATTGTTCAAGAAACTGCATTTATCAACTACTACGCAATGCTTAGATCCGTTTCTTCTCCATCTACAATTGGTCGAATCTCAGGCTACGCGTGGGGATTGGGTTACCTCGGAGGAATCATCCTTCTCGCTGTTGCCCTGTTTGGTTTTGTGTTGCCAGGAACAGTGTTTGGTGTTCCGGCAACCGATGGATTAGAAGTTAGAACTGTCTTCTTGTTCTGTGCAGTTTGGACTCTAGTTTTCTCTATCCCATTGCTTCTTAGAGTTCCAGAGATTGCGGGAAAGAAAAATGCACCCAAAGAAAGCATCTTTGCTTCCTACGGCGCGCTATGGGGACAACTAAAGAGTCTCTACAAGCAAGCACCAGACACTTTCAAGTTCTTGATTTCCTCGGCTGTTTACCGTGATGGTCTAGCTGGTGTCTTTACCTTTGGTGCAGTGCTTGGATCTCTTGCTTTTGGCTTCACCCAAACTGAAATCATTATCTTCGGTATGGGAGCAAACATAGTCGCTGGAATTGGTGCAGTAATCGGTGGTCGCATTGACGATGTCATTGGATCTCGAAACGTTATTGCAGGTTCTCTAATTGGTTTGATAATCGCAGGTCTTGGTGTCTTCATCTTTGCCGATGCTGGCCAGATTACTTACTGGATTGGTGGTTTGGCGCTGTGCTTGTTCGTAGGTCCCGCCCAGGCATCTTCTAGAACATTCGTTTCTAGATTTGCTCCTGAGGGTCGCGAAGGTGAAGTGTTTGGTTTGTATCAGACCACCGGTCGCGCAATTAGCTTCTTATCTGGATTCTTCTGGGCAACCGCAATCACAATTGCAGCGGTAGTCACCGGAGAAGAAAACACAACGATTTACGGTGTGTTGGGTCTGATGGTAATTCTGATTGTTGGACTAGCGCTACTTCTTAGAGTGAACCCGAACCCGAAGGTAAGTTACTCGAGCTAGTTTTCTAGCGGAGCAGAACCAACATCTGTTCTGTAGAAGTTCTTGTAACTTCTAGATGCAGTTGGTCCACGCTGTCCTTGATATCTTGAAGAGTACTTTTCGCTGCCGTATGGGTGCTCCGAAGGAGATGTCAGCTTGAAAAAACACAGCTGACCAATCTTCATGCCTGGCCATAGCTTGATTGGCAGCGTTGCAACGTTTGATAGCTCAAGGGTTACGTGACCTTTGAAACCTGGGTCAACAAATCCTGCTGTTGAGTGAGTTAGCAGACCAAGTCTTCCAAGAGAGCTTTTTCCTTCTAACCTTGCTGCAACATCGTCTGGCAGGGTTACGAATTCATATGTTGAACCAAGAACAAATTCTCCTGGGTGCAAAATAAATGGTTCTGCTGGGTCAACTTCGATCAAACGAGTTAGCTCGTCCTGCTGCTCGGCAGGGTCGATGAATGCGTACTTGTGATTGTCAAATAATCTAAAGAAGCGGTCTAAGCGAACATCAATTGAACTCGGCTGCAGTAAGCCCATCTCTAGGGGCTCTAGCCCAATCTGGCCGGCTTCAATACTTGCGCGTATATCGCGATCTGACATCAACATTTCTCTAGATTACCGCCTCGATAAGCGTTGCTAGGGTAATAACTACCGAGGAAGGAATTTCTATGTTCGGTCACGAACTCAGAGCCAGAATCTACTTTGTCTTAGCTGGCATTGGGCTGATCACTGCCTGGTGGTTTAACGCGATTGCCTCTATCGGGGGTCAGGACTACATAAAGGCCTGGTTTGGTTCGGCTGTGGACTGGGTGCTCTCGCTGGATCTACTGATTGTGATTTTGGCTCTTGTGGTGTTCATGCTTTATGAAGCCAAGAAACTTGGCATGAAGCGAGTGTGGCTATATTTCTTGGCTTCTGGCATAACTGCAATGGCGTTCACCTTTCCGTTGTTTATGGCCTTTAGGGAACTGCGTAAACAAAAGATTGCGATGGCCTTTGGAAAGCTCGAGACCTTTACGGTTGATAACCACCGCGTGGATGTTTGGGTGCCAGAAACCGTTGTTTCCTATACGCCTATTTTGATGATGCACGATGGTAAGAATGTCTTTGATCCAAGAACTGCTTCTAGCAACACTCCCTGGAAAATCCTGGATGCCATACAAGACAAGAGGATCAAGGCCGATCCACAGCCTCTGATTGTTGCAGTTCATGGCTTAGGTCCAGAGACTCGAATGCTAGAACTTGCGCCAAAGGAAATAGTCGAGGCACACCCGGACATCTTTGACAACCTACCTATTGAATACAAACCAATTCACAAAACCTCCATGAACGGTGAATACAACGTCTTGCTTGCCGAAAAGATTTTGCCCATGGTTTTGGAAAAGTACGGCATTGAGCATTCGCTCGAGCGCACTGCCATAGCAGGAGCTTCGATGGGTGGGCTTGCCTCTATCTACTTGATGAGTAAGTATCCAAACCTTTTTGGCGCCGCGCTTTGTTTTTCAACGCACTGGATCATTGGCCACGAATACATGGCGCAGGAGCTTTCGAAGCTGGTCCCTGTTGCAGGAAAACACAAGATCTATACCGACAGTGGTACAGAAGGTTTGGATTTGTTTTACCAACCCTTTCACAACAAAGCCATCAGAGGTTTTGAGGCAAAGGGATATGTGCGGGACAAGGATTTGATGTACGGAGTGTTTCCTGGAACCGCCCATGAAGAAAGTGACTGGGCAGACAGGGTGCATCAACCAATCAACTGGTGGCTAAGAGGCTAGAAGAGCTTCTCAACCGGTGCGGTTTTGACACCACTCATAAACCTGATTACGTCTTTATCAACCATGACATCTTGCTGTCTAATGGCGCGAGTCAAATAAAGCCCTTCCAAAGAGCGAATTCGAGAAAGTGCAACGTAGGTTTGTCCCGGACTAAATGCCCCACGACCTAAATCAATAACTGCTTCATCGTAAGTTTGCCCTTGAGATTTATGAATGGTAACCGACCACGCAAGACGTAGCGGTATCTGTTGATACTCAGCCAAGGGAATAGTGACCAGTACTTCTTTCACTCGACCAGTTTCTTCATCAAACTCTTCGTCGATTTCGTAACGAACTTTTTCCCACGTCGCTTTTCCAACATCTAGTCTTTCGCCATCAACTTCAACCACAACTCCACCACTTGATGGCAGGTCAACTACTTTTCCAATGGTTCCATTTACCCAGCGACGGACTAAACCATCGGCAGTTCTTTTACCGTCATCGTTTTTTATAAACATCACTTGAGCGCCAACTTTTAGTTCAAGAGATGGTTCTGCTGGAAGAGTTCTTCCAAAAGCACTTTCATCACTTGCACTGAAAATCGCTTCAAAGGTTTTCGGTTTAGTGGTGAGCATGTTCATGCGCTCTTTGTTGGTCTTATCGACGCTGGCATTTATCGTCGCTAGACGAATTATTTCCTCGTGCGAAGGAAACCTGTTTCCTGCAGCATTCAAGGTGTCCAGCATCTGCTGATCAACTTCACCAACTCGAATTGCATTCAAGATAGTTTTGAAGTCTTCGTCAGACTGACGGAAGATTTCGCCGAGCTCAAATCTCTCTAGTGAATCCTCTCGCCAAACTTTGGCATCGAAGAACCAAATTGATTGGTAGTTCTCGCTCATGTAGTTGCGCTCTTCGTTGTTTCCAGGAACCGGCGATAGCTGATACGGATCTCCGAACATCACTACCTGCGCACCACCGAAAGGAAGCTTCCTTCGGCCTCTCGCAATTCCCATAGCTCTGGAGATTGCATCCATCAAGTCGGCATTGACCATTGAGACTTCGTCAATGATCAAAACATCCAATGCGGCAAGAACTTCACGAGTTCTTTTGTTCATGTGCCTTGCAAGATCTTGCTCGGCGAGAATTCCGAAGGGAAAACCAAAGAGCGAATGAATGGTTACGCCACCAACGTTCAGTGCTGCAACTCCAGTTGGAGCACACACCGCAACATTTTTCTTGGTGTTTTCAACCAGGTAGCTAAGCAGGGTTGATTTACCGGTTCCGGCACGGCCGGTAATAAAGATGTTGTTCTCAGACTGCTCGATGTAATCGAAGAGGTTCTGTTGCTCAACGGAGAGTGTCACAGATTGCATCTAGGGCCTTTTGTTGATGCGATCTAGCATCTGGTTGTAACTATCTAAGTCTTTGTTGCCGCTTCGATCAGAAGCGCGGTCTAATCTGACCGAATCTCTTCGGTCTGATTTGAACCATTGCCAAGACACAATTATCGCGAGCGCGATGGTTGGAAGCTCGCCAATTGCCCAGGCGATTGCGCCACCATTTTGCTGATCCTCCAGAGGCGAAAGTCCCCAGGTGCGACCCATAGCACCAAACCAATCAGGAAGTAGCAATCCAGAACCTGTCATAAGGGCAAGTCCAAAGAAGGCGTGGAAGGCCATTACGAGAATGAGAGTAATGATCCGGAATGGATAGCCGACCCTGGCAGGTCCTGGATCAATTCCAATAAGCGACTGAACAAACAGATAACCCGTAATCAAGAAGTGAATGATCATCCACTGGTGCCCAATGTGCTCGCGGGTGGCCCAATCAAAAATTGGCGTGAAGTAGAAAATAACCAAGGAAGCAGCAAAGTTAACGGCCGCAAAGCCTGGGTGAGCGATAAACATCGCAGGCTTAGTGTGTACGGCCCAGAGCACCCACTCCCTAACACCTCTAGAGTCATCCGCCCTTTTCTGAACCGCTCTCATCAACAGCGTCACCGGTGCTCCTGGAACCAGCAAGACAGGTATGGCCATCGTCAGGCTCATGTGAGCGATCATGTGGACACTAAATAGATACTCCTGATAGGCATTGAGGGAACCGCTGGTGGTAAAGATAAGTAGCAACATGCCTGCTAACCAAGAAGCAGTTCTAGCTATCGGCCAGCTATCCCCGCGCATTCTCAAGACCCTTACCCCAAGCAGATAAGCGCCCATGGCAGCCAGGGCGATCACTAGCCACAGAATGTCCACCTTGGTCACGGTAAAGAAAGTCTCGAATGTGAACTCCGGCGGAAGTGGTTCGCCGGTTAGAAACTGGGCTGGAGTTGGAACAACGAACTCCCCTTGCTCTATAGGCGTAGCTGTCCTAGCTAACGCAGTTCCCATTCCCACCGCCAAGCCCATGACTGAAATCTCAAGAAGAGCTAACTTGAAAAACGAACCCTTCTGGTCAATCTTTTGAAGTATCCCCTTGCGATAAATTGCACCAAATACTCCAAGGGCAACAAGTAGGGCCACCTTAAGAAATAGAAGCAGTCCATAAGGGCTTGCCAGGCTTTCAAAACTTGGCAGTCGGACATAACTAGATCCAATGCCCGATATGGCAACCAGTGCGAAGCTAGCTAGGGCCAGCGAGGAATAGCGCAAAGCCATTGGCTTGGAATTTCCTTGAAGTTCTGGGCGGATGGCAAACAGCGCAATTAGGCCCCCGACCCAGATCACTATTCCAACCAGGTGCATACCTAGAGAGTTCACCGCTAGCGCGTGATTTTCCGTCCCCGACGCGTGGCCAATCAGGGCCAGCGGGATCAAGCTTGCAAGCCCCAGCGCTGCGGTAAGAATTGTTCCCGTTAGGGAACTGACCGTGAGCGCCAAGGTAGCTACTGCCACACCTGCCAAGAGATTTAGTCCAAAGGAGATACCAAGTTCAATCTCGGTGGCATAAACCAGTAAGCCCTGGCTAAAGCTGGGCTCTAGCGAGAAACTCGCTCCGGATACCGAAATAAAACTCAGTAGAAAGTGTGCGGAGCCAACCAGTACCCAGACAGCAGCGGAGATAGCCGACAGGTTCAGTAGCTTGCGTAAAACCGCGGACTTATCATTGGCGGCAAAGGCCGCCAACACTAATGATCCGATAGCAACAGCCATCGCAAGATTCATAAGGCCTTTAGCTATCGGAGTTCCGTAGCGAATGAGTGGCCCTGGATCAGAAAACTGCTGTGGGTCGGCACCGCCACCAATAACAAGCCCGAACAAGAGTGCAACCAACAGGCCAGAAATAGCGACCAAGCTGGCAGCTACTGATCGGTTTTGAAAGGAGGTCACCTTTTAAGCTTAGGTAAAAACCTGCCGGTTTTTTCCGCGTAGCTTGCGTAGTCAACGTATCTGGCGCGAAGTAGTTGCTCTTCAAAACTTGCCTTGTAATTCAGCAGAACCACAAGGGCTATGAAAAACAGAGCATGCGGAAATAGGCCACCGCTTAGGGTCATCGCCAAACCAATAGCTAGCACTCCTGTGTAAATGGGGTGCCTCGCGAATCTGTATAAACCATCAGTAACCAACTCGCCTTGTTTAGCGGGGATTGGGTGAGCGGTTAGGGATTTACCTAGAGCCAAGAATGAAAGTCCAAGTATTACAACCCCTACAGCTAGCAAAACTGCAATCACAAGTGTCACCAGGATCCCAAGGGATCCGTAGCTAAGGGAACTTGATGGGTACAAAATCAACAACCCAAGCAGAATGAATTGGCCTAGTACCAGAAGATTGCCTTTTAGAGAGTTATTCATTGCCTAGCCTTTTGTTTATTGGATATTGAAAAAGGCACCGACCGAAGCCGATGCCTTTTTCTTCAAGAATGTAATTACTTGACTGAAGCCTTTAGCTTGGAACCTGCAGATACCTTTACGGTGTTTGAGGCTGCAATCTGGATAGTTGCACCAGTCTGTGGGTTGCGTCCGGCACGTGCTGCGCGGAAGCCCTTCTCTACTGATAGCCAACCTGGAATGGTCACTTTGGTGCCCTTCCTGATTTCCTTGGCAATAGTGTCAAACATTGCGTCAACAATGCGGTTTACGGCAGCCTGTGACTCGCCAGTGCTATCTGCGATTGCAGCTACTAGTTCGCTCTTGTTCATGTGGTCCTCCTGGACGATCTCTACGTGACTTGATGTCCGAATCAATCTAACGGCGGCCTACTGGCCTGGACCCTTTATTTCGAGACGGCGTGTTGCTATGGCTAAAAACTACCAGCTGGACTTGGTAATGCCTGGCAACTCGCCTCGGTGCGCCATATCGCGGAATCTGATGCGGGAAACGCCAAATTTGGCCAAAACTCCCCTGGATCTGCCGTCAATTGCGTCACGGTTACGAAGTCTTACCGGGGAAGCGTTCCTTGGAAGCTTCTGAAGGCCTAGGCGAGCTTCCTCGCGCTGGGCATCGGTGGAATTAGGGTCTACAAGGGCCTTTTTCAGGGCTAGGCGCTGCTCGGCGTAGCGCTCAACAACGATCTTGCGCTGTTCGTTACGGGCAATCTTGCTTTTCTTGGCCATTTTTAGCGCTCCTCGCGAAATTCGACGTGCTTGCGCACAACAGGGTCATACTTCTTCAAAGTAATGCGGTCTGGGTCATTACGACGGTTCTTTTTGGTGACATAGGTGTATCCAGTGCCAGCTGTGGAACGCATCTTGATGATTGGACGGATGTCCTTTTCTTTGGCCATTTAGCTGTCCTTAGATCTTCTCGCCGCGGGCAAGGATTTCGCTGACCACAGACTCGATGCCGCGGGCATCGATGACCTTTATTCCGCGAGCGGATAGTTGCAAAGTTACGTTTCTTTTCAGGGAAGGAACGAAGTAGGTCTTCTTCTGAATGTTTGGGTTAAAGCGACGCTTGGTCTTGTTCTGAGCGTGCGAAACCGCGTGACCAAACTGTGGCTTGGTCTCAGTCACCTGGCAGTAAGCTGCCATTTGTTCCTCCTCGTGGGCAAAACAAGCGGAAAACTAAAAGAAGTTTGCTTGAAAGCCTTTATAAGATTTGCGGGTAAACCCTCGCAACTTTGCCAAGTCTAGGCTAGTTCTGGCCTACTTTGCAACTTTTTTCTGGCAGCTGGGGCAGTTGCCAAAGATATCGATCACGTGGTTCGAATTACTAAAGCCATGCTCCTTGGCCACCTGGTCAGCCCAGGCCTCCAGCTTCTTGGCCTCGATTTCCACGGTTTTGCCACAATTTCGGCAAATCAGGTGGTGATGGTGCCCTTCGCCGCAGGCCCGATAGAGCATTTCTCCGTCACTGGACTGCAGGGAGTCGGCTTCGCCGACCGCCACCAGGTCACTTAGGGCCCGATAGACCGTTGCCAGCCCAATGGCTGGGCCACTTAGTTTTAGCACCTGATGAAGCTGCTGAGCTGAGCGAAAGCCAGACTCGGTTGAAAGGGCCTGCTTAACGGCTGATTTTTGCCAGGTGTTTCTCTTTAGGGTCTCAGCCATCTTGTTTCACCGCTTTCCAGGTTCGGGATTTTTCAATAAGTCTTGCAATCAAGTAAATCGCAAAAGACAAGGTTGTCACATACGGGCTAATTGGTAATCCACCGCCCAAAGCAAGCAAGATTCCACCCACAACAGAAACAACCGCAAAGCTCACGCTCAAAACAGGAACCAACAACGGGGACGAGGTAAGCCTCAGTGCTGCAGCGGCTGGAGTCACCAGCAAGGTCATCACCAATAGCGCTCCAACTACTTGAACGGAGGCTGCAACCGCCAAAGCAAGTAACAGCATGAAGGCAACACCCAGTGCTTTGGTTGGAACAGCCCTAGCTTCGGCAACTTCCAAATCTAGGCTGGCGAATGTAAGTGGTCGCCAGATGAACAACAGTGCGGCAACAACCACAAGCGATGTTGCAATTAACCAAAAAACCTGCGGGTCATCAACGGCAATAATTTGTCCGGTGAGCAATCCAAACTTGTTGGCTGCTCTTCCTTCATAGAGAGCAAGTGCCAGGATTCCAATTCCAAGACCAAAAGGCATCAACACGGCAATTATTGAGTTTCTATCTTTAGCTCTAGATCCCATGATCGCAATAATCACCGCTGCAACAATCGAACCAAGCGTTGCACCTAACGCAATGTTGAGTCCAAATAGCAGCGCAAGCGCTGCTCCCGCAAAAGAAAGCTCGCTGATTCCATGAACCGCAAAAGACATATCGCGAGTCATTACGAAAACACCAATGAGTCCACCCATGAGTCCAAGTAGGGCACCGGCGATCAGAGAGTTCTGCACCAGCGGAATTAGCTGGTCGTAATCAGAGAAGTCAAACAATCTGTCCATTAGATCCACTTCTCGTTCTCGTGATGATCGTGGTTCGAAGAACCTAGAACTGCAATGCGACCCTGGTTTCTAACTACGTCAACATCTCTTCCGTAAAGCTTGGATAAAACATCGGATCTTAGAACTTCATCAGGAGTTCCAATCTGGAAATTTCCATTTGCTAGATAAAGCACTCTGTCGATGTAATCAAGAACCGGGTTCACATCGTGAGTCACAAACAAGACAGCTGCGCCACTTAGTTGGCGCTGATTGTTTATGAGCTCTGCAACCACCGACTGCTGCTTTAGATCAAGTGCGCTAAGTGGCTCATCAGCCAAAATCAACTTTGGGCGATCAATAACCGCTTGCGCAACTCGAATTCGCTGTAATTGTCCTCCGGATAGTTGACCTATTGGAGTGTTGGCAATATCGCTTGCTCCGACCATTTCTAAAACTTCTGCAACGCGCTTGTTAGTTTTCGAAGACGGGAGGGGCAAGCCAAATCGATGCCCGTCTAGTCCCATGCGCAAGAGGTCTTTGGCTCTTAGCGGTACACCGCTATCTGCTTGTCGGTGCTGGGGGATGTATCCAACCTGTCTGGAGCCGTGACGAACCGGTTCACCAAAGAGTTCTATGGAGCCTGAAGACAAACCAAGCTGACCCAAAATTGCTTTGAGTAAAACTGTCTTACCGGAAGCGTTCGCCCCAATGACCGCAATAAACTCACCCGGTTTCACACTGAGGTTTAGATTGCTCCAAACATTCTTTGTTGCAAAACCAAGGCTTGCATTATTGACCTTTAGTACGGCCTCCATTGAAGAAACTACTTTAGACCTGCCTCAATCGCGGAGATGTTTTGTTCCATCCATGCGAGATAGCTTAGGCCTTCAGGCAAAAGCTCGCTCACCTGAATTACTGCTATCCCGCTAGATTCAGCTAGTTCTACCAGTGCATCAATCTGCACCGAACCGGTCTGGATGTTCACGACAAACAGGTCAACCGAGTTTGATGAAATCAGGTTCTGAATTTCTAGCAGATCCGCAGGAGAAACATCCAGCTCTTCCTCAATTGCTTGAGAAAAAGACTCCGGTGTGACGTTGGTAAGGCCCAGTTCAGCAAGCAAGTAATCGGCCACTGGCTCAGAGGAGATCACTTTCGCCCCGGAAACCGAAGCAGCAACAGCAGCTACCCTTTCCTCAAGGGATTCAATTCCAACTAGGAAATCTTCAAGGTTCGCTGTGTATTGCGCAGCGTTGTCGGGATCCAAAGTCTTTAGCTGATCAGCTAGTCGGGTTGCGAAATCTTCAACCACGTGGAAGTCATACCAAACATGTTCATTACCGTGATCGTGGTC
>JBIIQC010000011.1:0-39112 GCA_044342295.1 Rhodoluna sp.
AATTTATGGCTAGATCACCCTTGATTTTAGCGGCACTGGCTAAAGACGCAGTTCCGCAGTTTGACTTCGCACAGGTAAAGCACTTGGACGCTGGACAATCAGGTGCTTTTGACGCAGCCCTGCTAACGGCCAAGAGTGGCGAACACTTCGTTGTTCGCATGGCCAACAGCCCAACAGCTGGCACAGAACTTGAAGCTGAGATTAGAGCCCTCAAGTGTTTCTCCTCTCTGGTGCGCCTAAACCTTCCTTTTCAAATTGGCCAGCTCATCGGAGACACCCAAGACTCCGATGGCCAACGAGCTCTAGTTTTTGACTTTGTCTACGGAAACTCGATTGAGCTTTCCCGTGTGGAGCCAGTAAGTGAACTAACAGCAAGCATTGCTTTCGCAATCGCCGCTATTCACAACCTGCCCCACGAGCTGGTGCAAAAATCTGGCTTCCCAGAACTCGATCCACAGCACAACCTCAAATACCGCGTAATGGAATTGGACCGCGCTGCGCAAACAGGCAAGGTTCCACCAATTTTGTTGCAGCGCTGGGAAACTGCCCTAGAAGATTCCAGCATGTTCCGCTACCAACCAACCGTGGTACATGGTGCAATCAACGGTCACAGCGTTCTAGAACTAGATGGCAAAGTATCCGGAGTCTTGCACTGGAGCGGACTTAGAATTTCTGATCCAGCCGAAGACCTTGCCTGGGTTCTAGGTGGAGCAACTACTGATCTTGCCAAGAACCTAATTGCCAGGTACTTCGAAGCAAGACCTGTTGCCGATGTGAATCTTTGGTCAAGAGCCCTTTTGTATAGCGAGCTAGAACTTGCCAGATGGTTGCTCCACGGCTACTCGCAGGGAAGCCAAGAAATTATTGAAGACGCCGTGGGAATGCTTTTGGTGCTAACCGAAGAAGTTGAATCAGGAAAAGCAGAGCGCATTGCAGCTGCTCCCCTAGCTACTGAGATAGCTCAGCAAAGACGTGCTGAACAGGCAACTTCGAACCCAATCAAAAACGACGAACTGTTCTAAGCAAAAAGCTTCTCCCAAAGCTCCATCAGCTCTTCTGGGCCAGGAACATCTTCAGGTTTTAGCTCAGTGTTTTCAGCGACAAAGTAGAAGCAAACATCAATTTGGTCAACCGGCACATTTCGAAGCTTTGAGTAAGCAAACCGGTAAAGAGCCAACTGCAAAATCATCTCTTGTTCCTGCTCTTTGGTTTCGGGCGGGCTGCCGGTTTTCCAGTCCACTATTTCGTAACGCTCGGCGAGTTTGAATACCGCATCCAGTTTGCAAACAAATGTGTTGACCCCGTGGGTCAAGTTGATCTCAAGCTCAATTTCCGAATCTTTGAGATTTGCAAATCTGGAGTTCTTGAAAATCTCTGCTAATTCGCTAACCGCAGGAGTAGCTAACTGATCGATCTCGGATACCAGAAAGTCCTCTACCCAAGAGTGAAATAGTGTTCCGGTTCGGGTGGCGCGGTATGGCTTGGATGGGGTTGGCCGCAAATACTTGGCAGCCATTTCATCAACATCCTTGACGAACTCTTTGAACCTAGAGGCGGGGATTCGAACCGGAAGGTTCACAACCGCTAAACGAGCTAGCCGGTCATCTTGCTCCTTCAACAACAAGTCGATTTCTTCTTGAACACTGCTTTGCTTTGAATCAATACCTGAAACCGCTAACTGCTCACTTGCTTTCTCTACCTGCTTAGCTGCACCCTTCAAAGCCGATGCGTGTCTCTCGCCAACAGGGTCAAGCGGCCAGCTGGCAGTTTGCGGTTCCAGATCAAGAGGGTTCGATTGGCTCTTAATTTCTGGAAACTCGAAGCCCTCGCCTGCTAACTGCTCAAGGAATCGAGATGGTTTTCTTGATCCTGCGTTACCTGGCTTCCAATAAGAACCGGTTAGAAGCAACGCTTGCTTTGTTCTTGTTATTGCAACATAAATGAGTCGATACTCTTCTCGAAGTTGGTGCTCTCTGTTGTCGGCACGGAATTGATCCTTGGCTGCTTTTATCTCGCCTTGAGTTCTTGTTGCCTCATAAGCAAAAACCGGAAGCGAGCGGGCGTCACCTCGAAGCGGATACGGCAACTCAGCACCTGAAAGCCAACCAGAAATAGATCGAGGTTTGCTTGGGAAGTCATCTTCCACAAGATTCGGAACTGCAACAAAGTCCCATTCAAGTCCCTTGGCTGCGTGCACTGTGAGTACCTGCACTACCCCTGCTGCAGGGTTGGACTTTGGAAGCTCAAAACGTTCTTTCTTGGACGCGTAATCCAGCCAGTTCAAGAAAGCTGCTAACTGCGAAGCAGCACTTGATGTTCCAAAACCCGCCACCGTTTCATAGAAAGATTCGAGCTGGGCCATTGGATTTTTTAGCCTTGGATTAGCTCGAAGCTCAATATCTAGCCAAAGCTCCTCGGCGACCACTCGAACAAAATCTGCCAATGGCAAAGAGGTAGCCGAACGTAGGTTTCTAAACAAGGTGGCCGCGTCCCGCAGTCTTCTTAGGGACTCAGCTGAAAACTCCGATAGTAAATCTAAGCTTTCGCTGGTTACCTCGTCCAAGGCCTCAACAATAGTGAGCTCCTGGCGGAAGACACCTTCTTGCCTTGGGCCAGATAGTTTTCTTGCAATTACAAAAAGGCGATCGATGTCTTTTGGTCCGATGCGCCACCTGGCTCCTGTAAGTAACCGGATTAGCTCGCTGCCGGCATCAACTCGTTGAATCACTTTCAAAGCCGAAACTAGATCCACGATTTCTGGAAGCTCTAGTAGTCCACCAAGGCCCACCACCTCAACCTCAATGCCATTTGACTGCAGTGTCTCGACAAATAGCGCCATTGCTGAGCGCTTGCGCATTAAAACTGCACAACTTAACCCCTCTGCTAGCGCGGGCTTAAACCAATCCGCTATTTGTTGAGCTTCTTGCTCAATTGTTTCCAAAAAGCGAACCTGCACTTCGCCTTTTGGTGCATCAGGCATCGGCTCAAGTTTCACTGGGAGCACTCGCTGATCCAAAGGTTTGGAGGGTTCGAAGCTGGCTTGGTTGGCAAGTGGCAAAGATATCTCATTGGCTTTTTCCAAAACCTGGATCGGGTTTCGCCAGCTAGTTTTTAAACTGAAGTTCTTGGCAGGCCCAAAATCGGTAGCAAACTCGTCAAGGTTTGATGCGCTTGCCCCGCGCCAACCATAAATTGACTGGTTCGGGTCCCCAACTGCAAACACTGATCTGCTTGCAAACAGGGTTGATAGCAACCTGGTTTGCAAAACGGAAGTGTCTTGATACTCATCGAGCATTATCTGGGTAAAGCTCTCACGAAGATTAGTTGATGCCTCCGGGAACTCAGTAACTGATCTCAAGGCAAGAGCCACCTGATCTGAGTAATCAACCATGGAGCGCAGTTTCTTTTCTTTTTGGAAAATCTCGGCAAGCTCTGCAACTAAAGGCGCAGGCTTTAGCTCTTCAACAATGGTGTCAACATAGCCAAATCGGGAGCTAACCTCCTCGCCAGCTTTTTTGGGAAGTCTTGAGATGTGATCGACAGTGCGGGCAATTTCACTTTGCAAGTTAGACGCTGTTTGCCCGTTGTCGTTTAGGGCCCTTGCCAACTCGATGACTTTTTCAACCAAAGCATCGATGTTTAGCTCAAGATCACTTAGCGTTCCAGAAACATCAGACCCAAAGCGAACGCATACCTCTCTGGCCAACTGAAAAGCAGTTGCTTCGCTAATGAGCGTGGCATCTGATTCATAGCCCAGCGCCAAGGCGTTATCGCGAAATACCTGGTTCGCAAAGGCGTTGTAGGTCGAAATGGTGGGTGCCTGGAAATCAAACTCCAGATCCTCTGGCCAAAAGGCAGAGTCGCGCAATTTCAACAGAGATTCGTAGATTCTCTTGGATAGCTCGGTCGCTGCCTTTTTGGTAAAGGTAAGACCAAGTATCTGCTCGGGTCTTGCAAAACCATTGGCAACTAGCCAAAGCACTCGAACTGCAAGTAGCTCAGTCTTTCCACTTCCCGCTCCGGCAACTACGAGACTTGGCGAATCAAGGGCAGCTTGCTCGATGGCGTCGATCTTTTCTTGTGATAGCTCTCTACCTTTTATGACCTTGAAAATTTCTGCTGCGGAGAACTTAGCCAACATAGGACACCGCCCGAGTTAGGTGCAGCTTGCAGCTACCGTATTCACGCTCTGATTCGCAGTGGTTAGAAAGCTCTGCAACAAATACTTGCTTTGCCATCCCCTCAGTTGTTTCCAAAAGCAGCTTCTTGAATCCAGCAGATGTATCTTGACTCATGGCAGGCTGCGGGCGCTCGGTGTATTTCTCGCCGCCAACGATTAGTAACTTTGCTCCCGCTAACTTTTCTTGAGATATCTTGCCTATGTCTTCGAAGCCGCCTTCTAGTAGCGCCATCTGATACAAAGCAAGCTGAGGATTTGTTGCGGTGTCTGCTTCCGTTGGTGCTGAGCTCCCTGTTTTCAGGTCAACGATCATGATGGTGCCGTTTTCGTAACTCTCGATTCGGTCCACTTGACCTTGGACTCTCACGTGATCAAATTCAAAGCGGAAGTTTTGCTCCTTGGCTAAAACAGTTGAACCCTGGTCTTCGAATTTCTTTAGGTAACTAGCTAGGTTTGCAAGCATCTTGGCAGCCCTGCGCTTGCCAAGATCTTCTAGCCAGTCGGCTTCAAATTCAAGGCTGTGCCAACGCGAGTCAGTAAGTTTTTGTAGTTCTGCTAAATCGGAAGAGGAGCTAACTTCCAAAACTTCGTGAACCAGTGTTCCAAGAGATGCCGAGAAGGAATCTGATCTTCCGCCATGGTTTTGCAAGAACCAGTGCAGCGGGCACTTCAAATAGCTCTCGAGCTGTGATGGACGAACCGTTACCTTCTCACTCGCTATATCAGTTAGTGGTTCCTCGGTCGAAATTGGCAGTAATCCGTACCAATTAGCTGGATCGCTTCCTGGAACATTGGCTGCAGCTAGCCTGGCAAGCCCCATCGCGAGCTCTGCATTGTCGCCTGTGCCGCTGGCTAAATCTCGACGCATGTCCCCTGCCAAAGAGCGCAGGGTAAATGATCTAGGGACCGTGCTCTCAGGTTCTGGGATGCTGCCAGTTACAAGAGTAAGGAACTGAGAAATCTGCTCTTCTTCCTGATCGGTCGCAGTCACTAAGACTTTTGATCTAGCGGCACCAATAGCTTTGTTGAACATACGAAGCTCACCGGATAGTTCCGACTTGGTGAGCTCTGAGGTGTTCTCGATTTCTCCAGTAGCCAATGCATCCAGCGCCTGTGCACCCAAAAGTGAAGACCTAGGCTTTAGATTCGGCCAGACTCCCTCGATAAGACCGGGAAGTAAAACGGTGTCGAAAGATCTACCTATCAATCCAGAAGGAGTTAGTAGCGATACGTATTCGCCGGAAAGATTATTGAGAGCCAAGCTATCTTCTGGAATTTCACGAGCTAACTGATCCAATACAAAATCAAGGGGTCTACTATCAGGGTTACGCTCTGTGAACCTAGCGGCCGCTGCAAATAGCGCCATTACCGAATCAAGATTCTTCCCTGCCTGCATAGCTAGCTCTGATACCCCGCGTGATGCAACGACCCAACGATCCATCAAATTCGTTCCCGAGATTAGATTCCACAAAACCGCTTCTGTTGTTACTTCAGGCTCTTTGGCTAACTTTCTTGTTTCGTCGATTAGGCGAATGAATTTCTCTGCTTTGCGAGCCTCCTGTGATCTAACCAAGGCAATCACTGCTGGTTCACTAATCGCGGCAAGCAACAACTCGTCGACAGTTGCTTCCGAATCTTGGTGCGACCTTCGAAGAGAACGCTTTAGCCTAAGAAGCGAAAGTGCATCAAGACCACACACTTCTGAGGTCAGGAGCCGCTCTGTTTGGGCAAGGCCTACGGGCTCATCAGATAAACAAACTGCAGCAAGCTGCAGCAGTTCACCTGCGGCATGATCAGATTTCAAAGCTGTAGCGCTTCCTGTTACTCGAACCGGTACCGAGTGAGAGCTCAAGAAAAGCGCCAGGGCATCAAGTTCTGGCCTGCTTCTTGCGATCACTGCCATGTTTGACCATGCAACGCCATCAAATAAGTGCCTTCTTCGAAGGGCTCCTGCTAGATAGGCGAGTTCATCGGTTCGAGAGCGAAATACCTTGGCGACCAAGCCATCTCCTGAAGCCTGCTCGTTACTAGCAACAGTTAGAGCTTTCCTTTGTCTTCCAGCCCGAGCTACCTCTATTTGAGAGCTGAGCTTGGCAAGCGCCAAAGAAATCTCTGGCGGCCTGACCTGATGGCTGGGCTGAAGATAAATGGTCTCGACGGTTAAGGACTTTGAAGTTGCAATCCGCTCTGAAAGCAAGGTCATTGCTTTTGGATTGGCGACCCTAAAGCTCAAGGTTGCAACATCCGGATCTCCAAAGAAGCTAACTCCTGCTCCCTTTTGAGTTAGCGCAAAGATGAATTCTCCAGCGGCGGGAGTAAGCTCCTGAGCATCATCAACCAGCAACGTTTTGATTGAAGTAATCGAGCCGGGAAGATCTTCCGAACTCGCAACAACAAAAGCAGCTTCGCGAAGCAAAGATGCAGAGTCGTATTTTTGTGATTCGCTTGAGTTTTGAATTTCTAGGTACTGCTGGTAGCAAGCACTTGCTGCTTCCCACTGTGAAACACCTTGCTCCTTACCCAACTGCGAAAGCTTTTCCGGGGTGACACCGTGCTCGATAGCAACAGCTATTAGATCTCGAAGTTCGGTTCTAAATCCAGTGAGTGATCGAACCGTATTGTCTAATTGCTTGGGCCATATGTTAGCGTCCTGATTTTTGAGAATTTCTTGCAACATGGCATCTTGTTCGCTACCGCTAAGTAGAGTCGGCGCCGGGGCATTTCGCTTGCGAGCTCTATCGACAAGTATCGAGAAGGCCAAGCTAGTTAGAGTCTTGGCAATAGGACCGGCGGTTGCACCTTGTAATTCGAGTGCTAGCTGATCGCGATAAAGGTTTGCGCTATCCCTAGTTTGAGCAATTACAACAATCTGCTCGGGCTTTGCACCCTTATCAACTAGATGCAGAAAGCGAGCTTTCAGGCAGCTAGTTTTTCCAGACCCCGGAGAGCCAATGACCGTGGCTACCGCTTCGGCGGGTAGGTTGACAGCTTGCAGCTGGAAGCTATTGAGCGAAAGGTGTCTGACCGAGTCAATGCGCGAAAGCGGCACAAATTTTGGTTGGGTCATGTCAATCAAGATACCCGAGCCTTCTGACAATAGATGTCTAGCCCACAGTTTTACTACCGTAATCTAGTAGTAGAAAGGTTGGTCATGGACATCAAAATCGGCATCAAAAACTCAGCTCGCGAACTCAGCTTCGACACTTCTGCTACCGCTAAGGAGTTGGAGGCAACTGTTACGACCGCGATGGAGTCCGAGGCCAAGCTAATCAGCTTGACTGATTCCAAGGGCAATGTATTTTTAGTCCCAACCAAGTCAATTACTTACCTCGAGCTTGGTGCGGAGGAAGCTAGAAGGGTCGGGTTCATCGCCTAATGGAGTTTCTGTTCATTGTTTTCTACGCAGCTGTCTTGGCCCTGGTGGCACCAGCTGTGAACATCAATTCAGATCGCTATGGCTCTTTTGTTCCAACTGCGATTGCCCTAGCAACCGGTTCGTTCCTTTGGATACTTCTTACTGTCTTGGGCTTTGGTTACACCGATGGCTGGATCTGGACCATCGTGATGCTAGCTATGCCAGCAGCCATGTATTTTGGTTCGAAGTTCTTAGCCTCAAAAAGACAAAAACAAGATGAGCTAGCGCTCCTAGGCGGCAAGGCCGATTGAATCCATTCTCAGCGAATGAGCTGCGATCATCTCGCTGATAAGTGGTTCAATCTTGGAGTAGGACTCTAGATTTACTTTTCTTTCCTGTTCAGCGCTCAAGCTGGCTGTCTTATCAATTCCGGCAAGCTTTCGATTATCGAAAGCTGCTCTAACCTCGAGCAAGACATCTCCCATTAGGCGTCTGCCCCAAAGAGCCAACCTTGAGTCAAGCTCGGGGTTCACTTTCATGCCCTCGGTGATTACTCTCTGAGCAAATTTCTCGAAGGTCTTATCAGAAAGGGCCTTTTCAACTGACTCGCGAAGTTCGGCATTGAGACCAACTGCCAGTCTTTTATAGAAATCATCCAGCAGACCAGACACCAGGTAGATCTTAATGATCGCTTCGTACCAGTCCACCCCTGAAGTTCTCGAGTGAAAAGTATCAATGCGCTCGGTAAAAGGATCCATCGAGTCGGTAACATCAACACCTAAACCGGAGAGCTTTTTTGAAATTGCGCGGTATTTTTCAAAACTCTTGGCAGCTGCTTCGCTGAGCTCAGCTTTGTATTGAGTAGTTGGAGCGTATTTGAGCTCATTTGTGAGAATTTCAAAATTAGAAAGCAATAAATACGCAAGCTGACCTAGGTAAGCCTTAGGTTCTGGCGTGTATGGCTTGAGATTGATTTTGGTCTTGTTTCTAGCAGAGCGCTCTTCGCGATCAGGCAAAACAAGCTTGCCAACTTTTTTCCGTAAGGATTTCAACCACTCAAACACCTTTCAAGCATAAACGGGATAGCGCCTTGCCAAGTAGAGTAAGAAGAGCATATATAGGAGCAATTTGACTTTCAAAGACTTAGGTATCGATCCAGATATCTACCAGGCCCTCGAGGGCCGAGGAATCACCAGTCCATTTCCAATCCAGGAGCAGGCCATACCGCTTGCCCTAACCGGTCAGGACATTATTGGCCAAGCCAAAACTGGAACTGGTAAGACCCTAGGTTTTGGCCTACCCCTTATTCAATCCCTCGGGCTTGATCCAGAAAAAGGCGCCAAAGCACTAGTTGTCGTTCCAACCAGAGAACTAGCTATTCAAGTGGCAGAAGATCTAAAACACGCTTGCTCCAATCGCTCAACTACCGTGGCCGCCATCTATGGCGGAAAAGCGTATGAGGGTCAAATTGCAGAGATTGATGCCGGAGCCCAGATCATTGTTGGAACTCCAGGACGTTTGATTGATTTATCAAAACAAAAAAAGCTTGATCTAAAACACATCCAGTTCATGGTGCTAGACGAAGCCGACGAGATGTTAGACCTTGGCTTCCTACCAGATGTTGAAAAGCTATTCGCATACACTCCAGAGTCACGTCAGACCATGCTGTTTTCAGCCACCATGCCTGGCGCGATTGTTTCCTTGGCTCGTAGATATCAAAACAAGCCAGTGCACATCAGGGTCAACGACCCTGATGAGGGTCTAACCAAAGCCGACATCAAGCAGTTTGTCTACCGAGCACACGCGCTCGACAAAGACGAGGTCGTTGGAAGAATTCTGCAGGCCGAAGGCCGTGGCAAGACAGTTATCTTCTGTCGCACCAAGCGTCAAGCGGCCAAGCTAGCCGATGAGCTAATTGATAGAGGCTTTAACGCAAGTGCCCTGCACGGTGACATGTCCCAGGAAGCTCGCGAAAAGTCCATGGCTAACTTCCGCTCCGGAAAAAGAGACATCCTGGTTGCCACCGAGGTTGCTGCCCGAGGTATCGACGTTGACGATGTGACGCATGTTATTAACTACTCAGTTCCAGAAGACGAAAAGGCTTACCTACACCGCGTTGGAAGAACCGGTCGTGCGGGGCGCCTTGGTATCGCAGTCACATTCGTTGACTGGGAAGACCTTACGCGCTGGACCCACATCGACAAAGAGCTAAAGTTTGGTCAACCAGATCCAACCGAAACATACTCAAGCTCTGAGCACCTATTTGCTGACATGAACATTCCTGCAGGTACCAAGGGAAGAATCAGGGCCAGCACCAAGGTGGAAGCGCCAAAGTCTTCCAGACCTCAGGGTCAAAAAAGCTCCAGGCCACAAAGAGGATCTGACTCTAGACCAGAGCGTTCTGGAGAGAAAAAGGCTGACCGTCCCTCTGGAACTCCGAACAGAACTCGTAACCGCACCCGCGGTGGCAACAGCTAAAGCGAAGCTTTAGTTCCGCTTCCTAGCTTCACAATGCGATCCAACATTTCTTGGGCTGTGGTGTTCTCACCCAACTGATTCGGCTTTCCGGCAACACCGTGATAATCACTCGAGCCAGTGACAATTAAATTGTGCTTTGAAGCAATTTCAAGCAACCAAGACCTAGCCGCTTCTGGAACATCGCGGTGATAAACCTCAATGCCCGATAGGCCTCTTTGAATCATTTCCTCGAAATGATCTAGTGGCAGATCTTCTGGGCTGGTGTCTGGGCCAACACCTTTTAGAGGATGAGCAATTACTGACACTCCCCCGGCTTTACCGATTAGATCAATTGCCTCCACGGTGGAAACAGCTGAGTGAGAAACATAGAAAGGCCCATCGGTAGCCAAGTAATAGTCAAACGCTTCGCTGCGGTCCGATACTTTTTTCATGGTTACCAAGGTGTCCGCAATAGCTGGCCTGCCAATAGTTGCACCTTTATCTAGGTGATCTAAAACCATTTCCCAGGTGATGGGCATCTCCTTCGCGAGCTTGTCAACAATTGCTCTGGCCCTAGCCTCACGGGTGGCAACGGTATCGCCTAGTACGAGAGCGAGTGCTTCGTGGTTTGGGTCTGGCAAATAAGCGAGCAGGTGAACGCTTATTCGAATAGTGCGGCCAAATCTTTCGACGTCGGAAACGCTCGTTACTTCGATTCCAGGAACAAAGCCAAGCCCAAGTTCTTGGGCTTTGGACCTTGCTTCATCCCAGCCCGATACGGTGTCGTGATCGGTAAGAGCCAGGACATTGATGCCGGCTTTAGCGGCGTTGGTCACTAACTGGCTAGGAGTATCTAGTCCATCGGATCTAGTGGAGTGAGTGTGGAGGTCTATTTTGACCATTGAAATCCCTGTTCTGTTAGCTCAACACTACCCAACGCCAAAGACACTAATGAAATGACACAATAGGTAGATGCTTAGCGATAAAAAAGAGGGCACTGGAACAAACCGTTCCAGAACCCCAAACAGCAAAGAATTTCTTGATTACATTTCAAGTGGCTGGCAAGAAAGCTCCGAGAAAACAGTGGCTGCAAGTCCCGCAGCTGACTTTGCTAAAACTAGACGCGAACTAGTCGCTGCCGAGTTTCCAGGTCAGCTGATTTTGATTGAAGCTGGTGCACCCAAGACCAGATCAAACGACACCGAGTATCGCTACAGACCGCATGCAGCATTTGCTCACCTAACAGGTTGGGGTTCGGAAACTGTTCCAGACTCAGTTTTGGTAATCGACAGCGAGCAGTCAAACCAGATTCTGTTTTTGCGACCAACAGCTGGCAAAGATTCCGATGAGTTTTTCGCGAACCCCGCAATTGGTGAATTTTGGGTAGGCGCAAGGCCAACCCTTGAAGATGTCTCTGCACTTCTAAAGATCGACACCCGTGACCTAAGTGAACTAAACAGCTACCTGAACAACAAAAAGACCATAACTCTTGAAGACACCGATCTAGCTCAGTTTGTTTCTGAGCTCAGGCTTGTCAAAGACTCCTATGAGATCGATCAGATGCGACAAGCTGTTGCAAGCTCAATTCGAGGCTTCGAAGATATCGTGAAGGCACTGCCAAAGGCAGCAAAAAACCCGCGAGGCGAAAGAATAATTGAAACGGCTTTTTTTGCAAGGGCCAGGCTCGAAGGTAACGATCTTGGTTACGAAACCATTGCAGCTGCTGGAAAAAATGCCTGCATCTTGCACTGGATCACTAACCACGGTCCAGTCAACAGCGGCGAACTAGTTTTGGTTGATGCCGGGGTGGAAATGGATTCTTTCTACACAGCAGACATAACCCGCACATTGCCAATAAATGGCAAATACTCCGATGCTCAACTCGAGGTTTACCAAGCGGTACTAGAAGCAGCCGATGCCGCATTTGCGGTAGCTAAACCAGGTATCAAGTTCCGCGAGATCCACGAAGCGGCCATGAAGGTGATTGCTAGCAAAGTCGCCGACTGGGGAATACTGCCAGTTAGCGCCGAAGAGTCCCTAGAACCAGACAAGCAATTTCACAGACGCTGGATGGTCCATGGCACAAGCCATCACCTAGGTTTGGATGTTCACGACTGCGCTCAGGCAAGAAAGCAAATGTATCTTGAGGCAGAGATTAAAGAAGGAATGATTTTCACCATTGAGCCAGGTTTGTATTTCCACGAGAATGACCTACTCGCACCAGAGCGATTCCGTGGAATTGGTATCCGAATTGAAGACGATGTTCTAGTTACCAAAGACGGGGTTGAGAATTTGTCAGCGAAGCTTCCAAGAACCCCCGGGGAAATTGAATCCTGGATGGCCAGTCTTAGCTAGCTTTTAGAAGCTGGCTTTTTTGTGGCGGGCTTTTTGGCCGCCGTTGCAGCACTTGCCTTTATTGCCTTCTTGGCGTCGGCTAATTGACCGGTTGGAACAATCACGTCGTACTTTTTAGCAACCACAGCCTGAGCAGAAATAAAGCTTCTCTTGTTCTTGGTGAGGCTAAAGCGAATCACGTTTAGCAGCATTCCAACTCCAGCACCGATAACTATTCCAGCGCTTAGGTTTGTAACAACTACCTGCTCTGTTGTGCTGGTGGCACCAAAGAGCAATCCGAAAAATAGTCCAATCCAAGAACCGGTAACAGCACCTGAAAGTGCGACTCTGCCATAGCCAAGCTTGCCCTTTAGGGTCTCAACTGTTTTTAGGTCGGAGCCAATAATGGAAATAAGTCTTGCTGGGAAACCGTTATCAACCAGCTGCTCAACTGCCTTTACCGCTTCGCTGTAATTTTTAAACTGACCAACTACCTCCCCTTCGGGAAGGGTGGACGGTGTATTTCTTGGGCTCATGTTCCTATTCTCTCATGCCTGTCCGTAGAGTTAAGGGGTGTCCGAGGCCCTGATCTATCAAGCTCTTTCAAAAGTAATTGACCCTGAGCTTCGCATCCCCTTGACCGAGCTCGACATGGTCGGAAAAGTTAGCTTCCAAGCTGGCACAGCTGATGTTGAAATCAAGCTGACAATCACTGGCTGCCCAGCAGCCAGGCGCATCGAACAAGAAACTCACGACGCGGTCGCTTCAATTCCTGAGGTAACAAAAGTCAATGTCAGCCTGATTGTCATGACCCCAGAAGAGCGCGACGCGCTAAAGAAAAAACTTCGTGGCGGCAAACCCATGCGTCACAACCCCTTCGATAAAGACACCCTGACGAATATCTTCCTTATTGGCTCCGGTAAGGGTGGCGTTGGTAAATCAACACTGACCGCCAACCTGGCTGTCGCCCTGGCTAGCCAGGGCCACAAAGTTGGCCTTATCGATGCCGACATCTTTGGTTTTTCTATTCCCGGTCAACTTGGCATTACCGAGAAGCCAACCAGGGTCGATGAGTTGATTCTGCCCCCGGTGGCATTCGGTGTGAAGGTCATCTCTATTGGCATGTTCGTCGAAGATAACAAACCGGTTGCTTGGCGAGGGCCCATGCTTCACCGCGCAATCGAACAGTTTTTGAGCGATGTTTTCTGGGGAGATCTGGATTTTTTGCTAGTTGATTTACCTCCTGGTACCGGTGATGTTGCAATTAGCCTTGGGCACCTATTGCCAACCGCCAAAACGGTTGTTGTCACTACCCCACAGATTTCTGCCAGTGAGGTTGCCGAGAGATCGGGAGCCGTTGGCTTACAAACCGGCCAGGCAATCTTTGGCGTTATTGAGAACATGAGCTACCTGGTTCAAGATGGCAAGAGAATCGAGCTTTTTGGAAGTGGTGGCGGCGAGCTAGTTGCTAAGTCCCTAAGTTCGCTGGCTGGAGTGGATGTTCCGCTGATTGGGCAAGTACCGATATCGGTAGCTTTACGTGAAGGGTCTGATACCGGAGCGCCACTTTGTGCCAGTAGTTCGGAAGATGCTGCGGCTACCGAAATTCACAAGATTGCCAGCTTGATTGCCAAGCAGGGTCGCCTACTAGCTGGTAGAAAGCTGAATCTGGATCCGAAGTAATTATCTATTCGTAGAATGATAACCATGAGCGAATACAGCATCCCGAATCTTCTAGCCCACCTTCCAGAAACTGCCGATCAGGTCACAATTGTGAACCCGGCAACTGGCAAGAAAATCTATGACCTGCCGCAACTTAGCGTTGGCCAGGTAGCCAAGGCAGTTGCCGACTCAAGACTTGCTCAGCCATCATTTGCAGCTATGCCAGTAAAAGACCGCGCTGCAGCGCTATTTAGATTGCACGATTTGCTTCTCAATAACCAAGACAAGCTGATGGATCTATTGCAGCTAGAAACCGGTAAGGCCCGCTCTCACGCTTTCGAAGAAGTTGCTGGGTCTCTAGGATCCACCCGCTACTTTGCCAAGATCGCTCCCAAGGTTCTAAAAAAGCAGATCACTAACTCGGGCGTGCCCTTTGTTACTCGTTCCTATGTCACTTACTCTCCAGTTGGAGTAGTTGGAGTCATCACACCTTGGAACTACCCGCTCGCGCTGCAGATGCTTGATGTCTTGCCGGCTCTTGCAGCAGGTAACAGCGTGGTGCAAAAAGCTGATAACCAAACTGCCTTGGTTTCGCTCTATGCCAGAAAGCTTGCTATTGAAGCTGGTATTCCGGCAGGTGCGTGGACCATCGTGGTTGGCGATGGCGCAAGTGTTGGAAACGCAATTACTGACTCGGTTGACTACGTTGCCTTCACCGGATCAACTAAGACCGGAAAGATTGTTGCTGAACGTGCTTCCAAGAGATTGATTGGTTACTCGCTCGAACTAGGTGGCAAGAACCCGCTCATTATTCTTCCAGGTGCCAAGCTTGGCGACGCTGCCGAGAAGGTAATTGCTGGAGCCTTTGGAAACTCAGGACAGCTTTGCGTATCTATTGAACGCGTTTACGTTCCAAGCAGCCAAAAGGCTGCTTTCGAAACTGAGCTTGCAGCTCGCGTGAATTCACTTCAAATCGGAAAAAGCGATAACTTCCAGATGGACATGGGAACTCTTACCGGCGTGAACCAACTAAAGCGCGTCGAAGAATACGTTTCGGATGCCGTAAGCAAGGGAGCCAAGGTGCTAGCTGGTGCCAAGGCCCTTCCTGAACTAGGTCCTTACTTCTACGCACCAACAGTTATGACCAACATCAAGCCTGAAATGCGCTTAGCTCGCGAAGAAGTGTTCGGCCCCTTTATTGCAGTTGTCGGTTACGACAGCATCGATGAAGCGGTTGAGCTAGCAAATGACACAGAGTTCGGTCTAAACGCTTCGGTGGTGGGGCCAGTGAAACTTGCAGAAAAAGTTGCCAATCGCTTGATGGCAGGATCTGTCAACATCAACGAGGGTTTCCGAGCCTCGATGGCATCGATTGACTCCCCCATGGGTGGCATGAAGCAATCCGGTGTTGGAAGAAGAAATGGCCACTACGGCTTGCTTCGATTTACCGAAGCTAGAACCGTTGGAATTGCAACCGGATTGTTGAATTTTCCATCAAGAGCCAAGCAATACAACAAGATGGCGCCTCTAATGAACGCTCTAGCGAAAGTGATGAAGAAGCTCTAGGTCGCTTCCGAATCAAAGGGGGCAACTTCGCCCGCAGCTAGCCTCGGTTGAACTTTAGTAGTTGGCCTATTTAGTGTTGCAACTGAGGTTGGGGCATCGGTTTCAGCCAAAGCCTCACGAATGATTCTTCGAGGATCGTACTTTCTTGGATCAAGTTGTTTCCAATCGAGTTCTTCACCGATTTCAGATTGCAACTGACCTTTGGCACCATCGGCCATGCGCTTCAAAGACTTAATGAAATTCGCCAACTGTTTGGCGTAGTGTGGCAATTTGTCTGGGCCCAGCACAAAAACTGCTATCAACCCAAGAATTAATAGCTTTTCGCCCGATAGTCCAAACACCCATATAGGCTACCTCGTTGGCTGCGGCTATTTCAGCCCTAGCAGCTCTAAGCTTTGAGATTAGGAGAGAACATGGTCGACAAGATATCAAGCTGGAAGTTCACCGAAGACTTTGTTTCGGAGTCGCCAGCCATTATCGAAGCTCGGGCCAGGGCCGAAGAATTAGGAATCGAGTGTGTAACTCCTAGCGTAGGTTCTCACCTAGCTTTGATTGCCTCGGCTCTTGGAGCCAAGGCCATAGTTGAAGCTGGAACCGGTGCCGGGGTTTCGGGTTTGTGGATATTGAGCGCCTCAGAGGATTCGGTTTTAGCAACCATTGATTCCCACCCCGAGTTTCAGCTCGCTGCCAAGATGGCTTTCAAAGATGCCAGAATTTCTCCCCTTCGAACCAGGGTCATCTCCGGTAAGGCCACCGAGGTCATGTCCAACATGGCCGATGCCGCCTACGACCTAGTTTTCTTGGATGCTGAGCGAGGCGATTTGGAAGATCAGCTTAGGCAGGCATCACGCTTACTTCGACCAGGGGGTGTGGTGGCAATTTCTCATGCGCTTTGGCGAGATCGAGTACCAGACCCAGCCATGCGCGATGAGGCGACAATCATTTACCGCGATATTTTGAGATTCTTTTCTACCCAGCAGGATTTCATATCTGCTTTATCGCCGGTGGGCGATGGCTTGCTTATGGCAAGCAAAAGGGTTACTTCTTCTTAACTACGCCTTCGAGGACTTTGTGGAGGCTCTTGGCTTCTTCTTCGTTTACCGAAACAACCAAGCGACCGCCACCTTCTAGTGGAACTCTCAAGATAATTAGACCGCGAGGTTCACGTTCTGCTTCCATTGGTCCATCGCCGGTGCGAGGCTTCATTGCTGCCATTTTTACTCCTTGAAATACTTTGGCCACTGGGCCAAGTTCCAAGTTTATCAAAGATTTGAGGTCAGAAAATTTCTCAGTCCACTCTCACAGGCGTATATCTGGCTAGCTGGCAGGGATTCATCATCGGCGTGAGCTTTATTGGGGTCCCCCGGTCCATAATTCACCGCTGGAATGCCCAGTTCACTGAATCTGGCAACATCGGTCCAGCCATACTTTGGATGGACAGATGTGCCAACGGCCGCAACAAATGCCTTGGCCTCGGGGCTTTGAAGCCCTGGTCTAGCACCAGGTGCGCTATCAACAATGTTGATCTCGCAGCCAGTAAATAAGCTCTTCACGTAATCGCCTGCTTGAGCTTCTGACTTTGAAGGCGCGAACCGATAGTTCACAGTCAAAGTCGCCCTATCGGCAATCACGTTGGTAGCGATGCCTCCGTTGACCAAAACCGCATTCAAGCTCTCTTTGTATACCAAGCCGTCAACTTCAACTTCTGCAGGTTCAAAACTCGACAAGAACTCCAGAGCGGCTCCAAGCTTGTGAATTGCATTTTCGCCCATCCAGGGTCTTGCGGAGTGTGCCTTTTTGCCCGCAAACACTAGCTCAGCACGCAAGGTTCCATTGCAGCCACCCTCGACAATCGAAGCTGTGGGCTCGCATAGCACCGCAAAGCCGCCCTTGATCAAATCCGGTTGATTTCGCATCAATCTGCCAAGACCGTTCTTGGACGCTTCCACTTCCTCGTTGTCATAAAACACCCAAGTGACATCAACTACCGGCTCAGTAACTGTTGCGGCGAGCTTTAGCATTACAGCCACGCCAGCTTTCATATCCACCGAGCCACGGCCCCAGATAACCTGCTCACGCTCAAAAGACATCAGCTTGGTTGGAAGATTATCTGCCACCGGAACGGTGTCGATGTGTCCTGCAATTATTACTCTCTTGGCTCTGCCGAGATTGGTGGAAGCCACCAGCGCATCGCCATCTCGCACGACGCTGAGGTGCCCAAAAGATCTGAGGGCTTTTTCGATTGCGTCAGCGATCTCTCGCTCATTACCCGAAACCGATTCGATATCACACAACTCGCGAGTGAGCTCGGCAACATCAGAATTGAGATTTAGGTTCGTGCTGGACACAATCCAGAGCCTAGCTTGTAATCTTGGATGATGAGCGAAGAAACCACCAGAGCATGGGGCCATGGCCTGGCGACCAAAGATGCCGAAGGTAATGTCCTAGATGTTTGGTTTCCAGAGCCAAAACTTGGCCCCGCTCCAAAAACCGATGAGCTCTGGGTTGTGCCAAAAGAACTCGATGCACTCGTAGGAGCCGACCCCAGAAGAGCAATCGAAACTCAGGTTGTTCGAACCGAGATCGATCTAACTGGGCCAGTTAGCTCAACTGAGGATGCGTATCTCAGACTTCACCTACTGTCTCACCTTCTGGTGAAACCAAACACCATAAACCTCGAAGGCCTAATTGGCTTTATGCCAATTGTTGCCTTCACATCAATTGGATCAGTCGCGCTTAGCAACCTAGACAGGTTGCGCCCGGCGCTAACCAAAGCGGGGGTGGTGATTCACGCCATCGATAAGTTCCCAAGACTTGTTGACTACGTCACCCCGAAGAAAGTGCGCATCGCCGATGCCTCCAGGGTCCGGTTAGGCGCTTACTTATCTCCTGGTACCACTGTTATGCACGAAGGTTTTGTGAACTTTAACGCGGGGACCCTAGGTGCTTCGATGGTCGAGGGAAGAATCTCCCAAGGCGTGGTGGTTGGCGATGGTTCAGACATCGGAGGCGGAGCCTCGATTATGGGAACGCTTTCTGGAGGAGGAAAAGAGGTAGTCAGCATTGGAAAGCGTGCCCTGCTTGGAGCAAACTCTGGAATTGGAATTTCAATCGGTAACGACTGCGTAGTTGAGGCAGGGCTTTATGTGACTGCTGGAACGAAGCTGACGCTCATTGCCGATGGCAAAGAGCAAGATCTAAAAGCCGTCGAGCTTTCCGGCATTGACAATTTGCTATTCAGGCGAAACTCTATGACCGGAAGAGTCGAAGCTTTGGTTAGAACCGGTGCTGGGGTGGAACTCAATAAGGATTTGCATCCTTAGATTACTTTCCTGTAATTGAATCCCAGCCTTTGGCTTCTAGGGGAACACCATCTAGATATAGCTCTGGCTCACCAGCGGTAACTACACCGATTGCTTTGAAAGCCTTTGGCAAAACTGCATCTTTGGCAAAAGTTGCAACCAGAGCGTGATCTTCGCCGCCGTGTAATACCCAAGTTTTTGGATCAACGCCAAGACCCAGTGCCGGCAGCTCCAACATGGCTTCAAAGCCTTGCATTTCTTTTGAAGAAAGCTCGATAGCAACACTTGAGGCTTTGCAGATTCGCATTAGGTCAACGCTTAGCCCATCAGAAAGATCAAGCATGCTGGTAGCGCCAGCAATCGAAGCCTCGATGCCCTGCTGGATCGGTGGCTCTGGTCGTAGGTGATACGAAATCCAGTCATCGTAAGAATTAATCAGGTCCCTATTTTCTGATTGCAGTATCGCAAGCCCACAAGAAGATTTACCTAGTGTTCCTGCAACCGCAACTATGTCGCCAGCCTGGGCGCCTGATCTAAGTACCGGTGTTCTGCCCTCCATGCTGCCGTGCACGGTTACCGAAACAACAACCTGGTCTCCTGCGGCAAGATCTCCCCCAACTACCCCTGCTCCTGGAGCAAGCTGCTTGCAGGCCGCATCCAGCCCATCGGCGAAGCCTTCTAGCCAGGAGATCTTTGTGGTTTTGGGAACAATTAGAGCAACAACCAACGCTGTTGGCTTGGCTCCCATGGCGGCAATGTCAGCCAGATTGGTAGCTACGGCTTTGTAACCAAGGTCAAAAGAGCTGGACCAATCCAACCTGAAGTCATGATTTTCAATCAAGGTATCGGTAGAGACAACAAATGATTGATCAGCAACAATCACGGCAGCATCATCCCCGGATCCAACCAGCGCGTGAGTGCTCGGGGTTAGGCGCGCCACGGTGCGCCTAAGGCTTTCTATCTCGCCGAGCTCTTCTAAAGTTTGGTCGCTCACAAATCAAAGGTAGCCTTAATAGCGATGCGAAAAAACCACATACTTCATCTAGCCGCTTCGATGCTGGTGCTTTCAGGCTGCGCTCCGGTGGTTCCGCTAGAGCCTGCGGAGCAGGCTAATAATCCTGAGTGTGCAGAGATCATTGTTCGTTTGCCCGACGAGCTAGCCGGGTTAGACAAAAGAAGAGTGGACGCCCAATCAACCGCCGCCTGGGGTGAACCAGCAGCTGTGATATTGCGCTGCGGACTGGAGCCAGTTGAGGTGAGTCCCCTGCTTTGCGTTACGGCATCAGATATCGACTGGTTGCTTGATGAATCAGAAGCGCCTAGTTACCGCTTCATTAGCTACGCCAGATCTCCAGCTACCGAGGTAATTGTTGACTCAACTGTTGTTGCAGGAGTCACAGTTTTGGATGAGCTAGCTGGATCTATTGGCGTGCTGGAGGCAACTAAGCGTTGCACGGAAGTTACTAACTAAGACCAGCCGTGCTCTTTTAGTGCTTCTTTTGCTTCCTGCCTGGCAGAAGAAGAAACTCGAGCGCCGTTTACTTCCCTATAGTCCTGATGTCCAGGACCCGCCCATAAAATCGCATCCCCGGTAGTTGCAAGCGAGACCGCTTTTCTAATGGCCGCCTCTGGTGGCGAAATGTTGTAAAGCTCCCGCTTTGGATAAGCAGCCCTGGCAAAGCCTTCAAGAGAAGCCCTAATCGAATCTGGGTCTTCGTCTCTCGAGTGATAATCGGTGACAACGACGATATCTGAGCCCGCCGCTGCGATTTCGGCCATGGATTGTCTTTTTGTGGTGTCACGATTGCCGGCGGCACCAAAGACCATAATCAATTTGCCGTCGGTAACTTTTCTAACAGCTTCAAGCGTTTGCAAGAAGGCATCGGGGCTGTGACCAAAGTCAACATACAAAGTTGGTCCGGTATCACCACTGACTCTTTCAATTCGGCCAGGAAGATACGCATCGATGCCATTGGCAATTGCCTTGGCAATTTTTGTGGCATCAAAGCCTGCTTCAACAAGCATCACAATAGCGAGAGCCGCGTTAGCGACCATGTGCTTTCCAAGTAGTGGCACGCGGGAGCGAATAGTTACCCCGTCTGGTCCCGCCAAAACAAAAGAAGTGAACATCGCATTCTCGGCTGTGACCGCAACGTGCCAGTTAGCCTCGACTCCCAATTCACTTGTGAGGGTAACGGTTGGCACCTCAGATTTTTCAACAACTTCCTTGCCATAGATGGAATCTAGGCAAATTACCGCTTTCTTGGCTCGCTGCTTGGTGAATAGGTCTGCCTTGGCGGACAGGTAGCGCTGCATGTCGCCGTAGTCATCTAGGTGATCGTGACTCAAGTTAGTAAAGCCCGCGACATCGAATACCAAACCATCGACTCGATGATGGGTCAGGGCTTGGGCGGAAACTTCAATACCCGCGGCAGTTACTTTCTTTTCGCGCATCCTTGCCAGTAGAGCATGCATCTCGGTAGCTTCTGGGGTGGTGAGCTTGCTAGTAATTACCTCGCCTGCGATATGACGCTCGGCGGTGGAAGAAAAACCAGTCACTTCTCCAAGCTGTCGCAATATGGCGTCCAGAAGATAGGTAGTGGAGGTCTTGCCGTTAGTTCCGGTGGTGCCAAACAGAATTGGCACGTTGCCGGGTAGATTTCCATAAACAAAGGCAGCGAGCTCACCCAATCTGGTTCTTGGGTTTTCAACCAGCAACACCGGAACTGATAGGTCTTTGGTGTGAGTCAGTCCTGCAGTGTCAGTTGCGATTGCAACTGCACCTAGCGAAATTGCCTTGGAAATAAACTCGGCACCATGGGTTTTGGCACCTGGCATCGCAACGAATAGATCGCCTGGTTGGCAGTCAGCTGTATTCATGGTGATGCCGGTCAAGCTAGCATCTTGCGAAGGTGTGGCCAAACCAAAGTGATTAGCTAACGCGGAGAGTGAAACAGGCGCGGTATTTTCTGGCCTAAGAGTTTTTGGCAGTTGCTGATTCACTTACCTAATTTACCATTGCAAAGAATTTGCACGCGGGATTTGATAAAAAGACAGCTTTAGTGAGCAGGATCCATAAGGGCAAGCGAGATTAGTTCGTCGATTAGATCTTTATAAGAAAGACCTGACTCCTGCCAGCACCTGGGGAACATCGAAATAGATGTAAAGCCTGGCATGGTGTTGATTTCATTGACCATGAATCCCTTGTCGGTCAAAAAGAAATCGACCCTGGCTAGTCCCTTGCAGCCCAAAGCCTTGAAAGCTTTTCTTGCCAGCTGCTGCATCTTGGCTAGCTCATCAGAGGAAATATCAGCTGGGCAAATCAAAGTGGCTGCATCGATATCTACGTACTTAGCCTCGAAGTCATAAAAATCGCGGCCCGAAACAGTGATTTCACCGGCAACCGAAACTCTTAGCTCTCCGCCATCTAAAGAATCCAGCACGCCACATTCAATCTCGCGGCCAGCTACGCCTACTTCGATAATCACTTTGTCATCGTGCTTGAATGCTGCGGTGAGGGCTGCTGGAACATCCTTCATGGAATCCACTTTGCTGATTCCAACTGAGGAACCGGATCTAGCCGGCTTCACAAAATACGGCAACTTGCCTAGATCCTTAATGCGATCAAGCGCTGACTCAGGGTTATTGAGCATGTCAGATGCTGTGACAACGGCGTAATCGGGACTTGGGATACCAGCTGCCTTAAACAAGGCTTTGCTAAATTCCTTGTCCATTGCAGCTGCAGAACCCAAAACTCCGTTACCCACATATGCAACGCCAACTAGTTCCAAAAATCCCTGCATGGTGCCATCTTCACCGTATGGTCCATGCAGTAGTGGCATCACAACATCAATTACCCCAAGAGATTTTTCTTTGCCAGATGCATCTGCTTCAAATAGCTCGCAAGAGCCATCCATCGCAAAGCGAATGGTTGAACCTTCGGGTTCAATAGTTTTTAGCCCATTGGTAAGACTCAGTGAGGCCGGGTCACCCGTAAAGGGAACAAATACGCCGTCGCGGGTAATACCAACTGGAATTACTTCATACTTAGAAGAATCAATAGCACTCAAAACCCCAGAAGCCGTTGCAACCGAGATCGAGTGCTCGTTAGATTTACCACCAAATAAGACCGCAACGCGAATTCTTGCCATGCTCTTATTCTCCCTGTGGAGTGTCGCTCATGTGGGTTAGGTGAGGTGCGATGTCCTTTGGATCCATCTTGCCCTCGATCACTAGCTCCACCTGCTCAACAATTGGCATGGCGATGTTCTTGGCTCTTGCTAGTTCCAACACCGTGGAAACAGAAACTAAAGCCTCCGCTGTTTGAGAAAGCTTTTCCAAAACTTCCTTCTTGGAAAAACCCTGGCCAAGCATTTCGCCAGCCTTGTGGTTTCTAGACAAAGGAGACTCGCTGGTTGCAATGAGGTCTCCAAGACCCGCGAGCCCAACCATGGTCTCGCTCTTTGCCCCAAAGGCTTCTGCAAAACGGGATATCTCAGAAAGTCCTCTGGTCATGATCGAAGCTTTAGTGTTTTGCCCGTATCCAACACCGTTGACGATTCCAATAGCAACGGCAATCAAGTTCTTCAAGATGCCGCCGAATTCGGTTCCAATGACGTCGTTGTTGGTAAAAGTAGTGAAGTAAGAATTGGTGGAGGCTTTTGCTACCGCCGTTGCGGATTCTTTCGAGCTCGAGGCTGCTACCGAGGCAGCTGGCTGCTCGGCTGCAATCTCTAGCGCCAAGTTTGGACCCGAAACAACAACGATGCGGTCTTGAGCTATGCCGTGCTCAGCAATTACCTGACTCATGCGAAGACCAGTTTTTTGCTCGACACCTTTCATAAGTGAAACCACAATGGCATCTTGTGGGATGTACTTACCCCACGCCTCGAGGTTTGCTCGAAGGCTCTGCGATGGAACGGAAATGTAAACCTGGCTAGCGCCCGAAAGAACCTTTTCGACATCAGTTGATGCCGCAATGCTTACTGGCAGGGATACCCCCGGCAAGTAACTCTCGTTTCGGTGGGAGCCGTTGATTTCGGTAGCTAGCTCTTCACGCCTAGACCAAAGCATCACATCAGATCCTCCATCGGCTAGAAGCTTGGAAAAAGTGGTTCCCCAACTTCCTGCTCCAATTACGGCAATCCTGCTCACTGCTTTGCTGCCTTCTTAGCTGCCTTTTCAAAATTGCCAGTTACGGTTTGACCCATCGCTACCGGATCCCAAAGGGTTGCAGGGGCCTTTTCACCACGAAGCTGTTCAACTAGTGCGGTAATGCTTCGCATCACATGTTCGGTGGCGGCAAGTAATTCATCTGGGCTTAGGTTTTCTTTTCGATACTTGGCGAGGTCGATTTCATCGCCAACTAGAATCTGAACTTTCTTCCAAAAACCTGGGCGGAACTTGCTGCTGTAACGACCCATGATCTTCTCACTACCCCAGTGAGCAATTGGGTAAACCGGAACACCGCTATCAAGAGCCAATCGAATCGCGCCAGTCTTACCACGCATTGGCCAAAGATTAGGCTCTCTGGTGAGAGTTCCCTCTGGGTAGATGCAAATGACGTGGCCTGCCTTGAGGTACGAATTGGCAATCTTAAAGGAGTCATCGTTTCGCTGGCCACCTTTTCTAAACACGGGAATCTGACCGCCAGCAAGCAGTGCTTTACCTATCAGAGGAATGTTGAAAAGCGCCTCTTTAGCAAAAAAGTGTGGGCCACGCTTCAAGATCTTGTAAATGAAATATGCAACCGCAAGACCGTCCATGTTAGTGGCGTGATTTGGTGTCATGATAAAGGCGCCGCTTTTTGGAAGCTTTTCAATTCCAGTAACTTCCACCTTGAAAAACATTCGAATAACAGGAGCAACAAAAAACGCAATAATCCGAACGGCAAGTGGGTTCTCGTCCGTTGTTACCTTCGGCATCGGAATTAGCTTCTGCTTTTTAGCCATCATTACTCCGCGTAACTAAAGTCGGCCCCAAGATCTGAGAGCTTGTCAATAAAGTGCTCGTAACCGCGTGAAATTAGCTGCGCGTTGCTGACGTTTGAAACTCCCTTTGCGGTCAAAGCTGCAACCATGTGGCTAAAGCCACCGCGCAAATCGGGAACCACAATGTCCGCACCGTGCAATTCGGTTGGGCCCGAGATAACTGCCGAGTGGTAGAAATTCATCTGACCGAAGCGGCAAGGGTTTCCACCCAAACACTCTCGGTAAATTTGAATCTGAGCACCCATCTTGACAAGGGCATCGGTGAAACCAAAGCGGTTTTCATAAACAGTCTCGTGAACAATCGAGAGACCCTTGGCTTGAGTAAGAGCAACAACCAGTGGCTGCTGCCAGTCAGTCATAAAGCCTGGGTGAACATCGGTTTCAATAACTACCGGGTGTAGATCATCACCTTTTTGATAGAAGCGAATTCCATCGTCTTCAATGTCAAAACCACCGCCAACTTTCCTAAATACGTTTAGGAAAGTTGTCATTTCAATCTGCCTTGCTCCCCCGACAAAAATATTGCCTCCGGTAGTTAGCGCAGCTGCTGCCCAAGAGGCAGCTTCGTTGCGATCAAATAATGCTCGGTGGGTGTAACCATTTAGGGTCTCAACACCTTCGATGCGGATAGTTCTATCGGTATCTACCGAGATGATCGCACCCATCTTCTGCAAGATAGCGATTAGGTCCATGATCTCTGGCTCAATTGCAGCACCGGAAAGCTCTGTTAGGCCCTCGGCTCTAACCGAAGTTAGCAGCACCTGCTCGGTAGCTCCAACGCTTGGGTAAGGAAGCGACAACTTGGCTCCGTGCAAACCGTTAGGTGCGCTCAACCGTGTTCCGTTTTGGGACTTCTCGATTACCGCTCCAAAGTTACGAAGCACATCCAAGTGGAAGTCAACTGGTCTATCACCGATGTGACAGCCTCCAAGGTCAGGAATAAAGGCCTCGCCTAGCTGGTGTAGCAGTGGACCACAAAACAAGATTGGTATGCGAGACGAGCCTGCATGAGCATCGATATCAACCATGCGAGCTTGCTTGACGCCTCTGGGGTCAAGCTCCATGACTCCCGCATCATTGAAGTTAATTGAAACACCGTGCAATTCCAGAAGCCTTGCAACAACTTCAACATCGCTGATCTTTGGAACGTCTTTTAGAACACTCGGTGAATCGGCAAGTAAGGCTGCAACCATGGCCTTAGTAACCAGGTTCTTGGCACCTTTTAGATCAACTCGACCTGTGAGCGGCTTTCCGCCGTTTACGGTTATGACGCTCATTAGATTCCCTTGGCTGGCAAAGTTAGTGGTTTCCACGCCTCGCGTGATGACTCATAGGAAGAAATTGCTCCCTCGTCCCTCAAACTTAGTGCAATGTCGTCTAGCCCTTCCATTAATCGCCACTTGGTATAGGCGTCAATGGCAAAAGATACAGTTATATCCCCAACAGAGAGCGTCTGATTCGGCAAATCCACACTTGCCGACACCCCAGGGTTGGCATCGATGATATCCCAAATCTGCTTGGTTTCGTCCTCGGTGATAACTCCAGTAATTAGTCCCTGCTTGCCGCTGTTACCGGTAAAGATGTCAGCAAACTTTGCCGAGAACACCGCCTTGAATCCCCAGTCGCGAAGAGCCCAAACCGCATGCTCTCTCGAAGAGCCAGTTCCAAAATCAGGTCCTGCAATCAAAACTTCTCCGTTTTGAAAAACCGGCTGGTTTAAAACAAAGTCAGGCTCAGCTTTCCAAGAAGCAAAAAGCGCATCTTCAAAACCGGTTTTGGTAATTCGCTTCAAATAGCTTGCCGGAATGATCTGATCGGTATCGACGTTTGATCTTTTTAGAGGCACCGCAACACCAGAGAAAGTAGAAATCTTTTCCATTAGACCATCAACTCCAGATCGGCAGGAGAAGATAGCGTCCCACGAATAGCGGTGGCAGCTGCAACAAGTGGTGAAACAAGGTGCGTTCTTGCGCCCTTACCCTGGCGACCCTCAAAGTTACGGTTCGATGTGGAAGCGGCCCGCTCGCCTGCGGCGAGCTGGTCTGGGTTCATACCCAAACACATCGAACAACCCGCGAATCGCCACTCTGCACCGAAGTCTTTGAATATCTTGTCGAGGCCCTCTTCTTCGGCCTGGATACGAACCTTTTGTGATCCAGGTACCACCATCATGCGAATGCCGTCGGCTTTTTTCTTGCCGTTTATGATTGCAGCGGCGGCGCGAAGGTCCTCAATGCGAGAGTTGGTGCAGGAGCCTAAAAACACAGTGTCAACACGAATGTCTTTCATCTTTGTTCCAGGCTTTAGATCCATATAGTCAAGCGCGCGAAGCGCTGCAGCTTTTTCGTTTGGGTCCAAGATGTCGTCTGGGTCTGGAACGCTATCCAAAAGTGATACACCTTGGCCAGGGTTAGTGCCCCATGTGACAAAAGGATCCAGGGTGTCAGCGTCTAGGAAAACTTCTGCGTCGAACTTCGCACCTTCGTCGGTAGGAAGAGTCTTCCAATAGGCAACGGCATCGTCCCAGTCTTTTCCGGTTGGAGCGTGAGGTCGGCCCTTTAGGTACTCGAAAGTAGTTTCGTCAGGAGCCACCATGCCAGCCCTGGCCCCAGCCTCGATAGACATATTGCAAATGGTCATGCGAGCTTCCATAGACAGGGACCTAATTGCACTGCCTCGGTACTCAAGTACGTAGCCTTGGCCACCACCTGTTGAGATCTTGGCGATAACGGCCAAGATGATGTCTTTCGAGGTAACCCCTGGTCTCAAGGTTCCTTCAACGTTGATAGCCATGGTCTTGAAGGGCTTCAGTGGAAGAGTCTGGGTGGCAAGTACGTGCTCGACCTCGCTGGTTCCAATACCCATTGCGAGCGCCCCAAAAGCTCCGTGGGTAGAAGTATGAGAATCCCCACAAACCACCGTGATACCCGGCATGGTCAAACCAAGCTGTGGACCAACCACATGAACAATGCCCTGGTTCTTATCTCCTAGCGAGTGCAGTCTGATTCCGAATTCGGCGGCGTTTTTGCGCAGTGCCTCGATCTGGGTGCGAGATGTGAGGTCGGCAATTGGCTTATCGATATCAATTGTTGGAGTGTTGTGATCTTCGGTGGCGATGGTGAGATCTGGCCTTCTTACCTTGCGGCCTGCAAGTCTCAGTCCATCAAAGGCCTGAGGTGAGGTGACCTCGTGGACCAGGTGTAGGTCTATATAAAGAAGGTCTGGCGCACCATCTTCGCCCTTGGCGACTAGATGGCTGTTCCAAAGCTTTTCCGCCAATGTAAGCGGTGTGGAATTACCCGACATGCCTCACCTTAGATTTGTTGAAGCTCCAGTTTACCTTTGGGCAGGTAGATTGGGCAGGTGAGTATTTCAGGCCTAGATTTCCTACAAAAACGTACCGTTCGAACCCTAGCCCTAGGCCAAATACTGAGCGGATTCGGCCTTGGATCAACACTTTCTATTGGTGCCCTGCTAGCCGCCGAGTTATCTGGAACCGTGGCTTGGTCGGGAGCCGCCGCTACCTTCTCGACCCTCGGAACCGCCATCTGGGCCATACCTTTATCACGCATCGCTTTTGCTAAAGGCAGAAGGTACTCCCTAGGGCTTGGAGCTGCGCTCGCGATCACCGGAGCGACACTTATTATTACCGCCGCCAGCCTGAAACTCTTTCCGCTTCTCCTAGTTGCCCTGTTTCTGATGGGAGCAGGTTCTGCCGCCGGATTGCAAGCTCGTTTTGCGGCAACGGATATCCCAGTGGATAAGAAGGTAGGTAAAGATCTTTCTCTTGTTGTTTGGGCAACAACCATTGGCGCTGTAACGGGGCCAAATCTTTTTGGCCCAGGTGAAGTAGTTGGCCAGTGGCTTGGGCTACCGGAACTAACCGGTCCTTTTGTTTTCACAATCATCGCCCAGATGCTTGCAACCACCGTGTTCTGGTTTGGACTTAGACCAGATCCACTTCTGGTAGCCAAGCAAATCGACGCTCAAAACGTCAAGGTGCGAAAGAAGCTCTCTATTGCCAGCGCCTTTAGCACCTTGGCTAAGTTCCCGGTTGCAAGCTACGCGATTGTTTCTATTGCGCTCTCGCATATGACCATGGTGGCTGTGATGAGCATGACTCCGGTTCATGTAACTAGCCACGGCGGAAGTTTGGTCTTTGTTGGCTTTGTTATTAGCCTGCATATTTTGGGCATGTATGCCTTTGCGCCACTGTTTGGAATTCTCAGCGACAAGATTGGGCCAACTAGAACCATCCTGGCTGGCCAGGCCATATTTGTTGCTGCGCTTTTGATCGCAGGGCTTGGTTCCGAGGAAGAACACCTGGTGACCATCGGGCTTTTCCTTTTGGGCCTAGGTTGGTCAGCGGCAACTGTGGCAGGTTCTGCCCTACTGGTAGTTAGCGTCCCAGCTGATGAAAAGACTAACGTTCAAGGTCTTAGCGACTCCATACAGAATCTTGCCGGTGCCACCGGCGGAGCTGTAGCCGGCTCCATTGTCGCACTGTCGTTGTTTACGGGTTTGAACATGGCAGCTTTGGTCCCGGTTGCATTACTTATTGTTTTGTCTGCACTTATTACCCGTTACCGAACCAGGCATCCAGAAACCCAAGGCTCGCACCAGCTGCCACTTCCACTGGACTAACTCCTTTAGAAGCTAAATCAGCCAGAAATAGAGAATTCGCCCCCAAGATTTTGTCATCAGGGGCGAATTTCGTGACCCCAGCGGGATTCGAACCCGCGCCGCTGCCGTGAGAGGGCAGTGTCCTAGGCCGCTAAACGATGGGGCCGTAAGCAACCTTTCGATTATGCCACACCCCACCATCGGGCAACAGCCCCCTAAATTGCTGGAGCTATAACTAACAAAGCACCTGGAACAACAGTTGCGGTGAAAGGTGCCTGGCCAACGTACTCACCATCTGAATAGATGGGCATTCCTTCAGCAGCAATTTCAACTTTTGTTGCCTCTAGTAGCTCTACCGCTGGGTCAGTAACGTGAGTTCCTTTATAAACCCTGGGGAAAATCTTCACCAGCTTGAAGCGAGTGATTTTATTCAAGATCAACAAATCTAACTTGCCATCGGTAACCGATGCTTCTGGGACGACCAGCATTCCCCCGCCAAAGACTCCAGAGTTACTCACCACGCAAAGCATGGCTTCAAAATCCTTTGCTACGCCATCAATCTTTGAGCGATATTTGATTGCTTTGAAGCTAGCTAGTTCCAGCAACATCGCCAGGTAATACTTCATGGGTCCTGCTGGCCACTTCATTCGGTTAGCCCTGGCGTTGACCAATGCATCAAATCCCGCCGAGGCTGAACCAATAGCCCAAGTCCTACCTAGGCTGTGTTCAATCTCGATAGCGTCGATTGGCTTAGGAGAAGAAAGGTTTTCAAGAATCAATCTGGTGCTTCCAGCTGGATCATCCATCGGCATGCCAAAGATGCCAGCTGAGTCATTACCGGTTCCGGCAGGAACAATGGCCATAGGAACTTTAGTATTTGCACACACATTCACGCCAAGGTGGGCCATGCCATCGCCACCAACTAAAACCAAAGCGTCAATTGCCTTGTTTGCAATTGCCGTCTTGATGGCAGCTTTAGCTGCCTCGTAACTTTCAGCAGATAGATCAATAACTTCGTGCGAAGAGGTGGCCAAAACAGCGCGAACGCTTTCCCCAGCCACGGCACCCTTATTGCCTCCGGCCGTTGGATTGATAACCAATCCCACTCGCATAAAACACCTTTGTTTGAAAGCCAAATTACTGTTAGAGCGAAAGCTTAGCGAGAACTTAAGCTTTTCTGGCAACGCCATACAATGAACAATATGAAGATCATCAAGCACGGCCACGCCTGCCTCGAGGTCGAGCTCGACTCCCAGACCCTAATCATTGACCCGGGATCTTATACCGAGGAGCTAACAGGGCTAGGCAATGTGGTCGCTGTAGTGATTACCCATAAACACGATGACCACTTAGACGAGGCCAAGATAGCCAAAATCAAAGAGGCTAACCCCGATGTTCAGATCTTTGGAACCAGCGAGGTGGCCGCAAGGCTAGAAGGCTTGAAGGTAACAACTGTGTACCACGGCGATTATTACGAAGTGGGGAGCTTCAAGCTGGAATTCTTTGGCGACATGCATCAGATCATTCATAAGAGCATTCCGCTTATTCAAAACACCGCTGTCTTGGTCAACGGAGAGCTTTATTACGCAGGCGATAGCTATACCCCGCCAGATCAAAAGATAAAGGTGCTAGCTTGTCCAACCAGCGCACCTTGGCTCAAAATCGGCGACGTGATGGATTACATCCAAGAGGTAAAGCCAGCCATTTGCTTTCCAACCCATAATGCACTTTTGAGCCAATTGGGTCACGATCTGAACAACTCGCGCGTAAAGCAAGTCACGGAAGAAAACGGTGGCGAGTTTAGATACTTAGAGGTTGGCCAAAGCCTAGAGATTTAACTTGCTGGGGTACCTGGACTCGAACCAAGAACAAATGAACCAGAATCATCCGTGTTGCCAATTACACCATACCCCAAGGGATTTACTTGGGCCCTGGCCCAGTCTCCAATACTAGCTTGCGGCTTAGCCGCGGGCAAATAGTTCTAAACGAGCAAGCGTTTCCGCCTTGCCCAAAATCTCCATCGACTCAAATAGCGGCGGAGAGACTCGTCTTCCAGAAATTGCTGTGCGAAGCGGACCAAAAGCATTACGAGGTTTTTCACCCATCGACTCAACAAGCACCTGATTCATCAGATCGTGCAATGAATCGGTAGTAAAACTCTCTAGTCCCTGCAGCGCTTCTAGCGCTGCAGTCACAATCGCTTTGGCGTTATCAGGCAGTGCTTTTTTGGCATCTTCTTCAATTTCAATCTTGCTGCTTGGGGCAAACAAGAAAGAAAGCATGTCAACTGATTCACTCAAGACTGTGATTCGCTCCTGAATCAAAGGCGCTGCCTTAGAAAGAATTGCTAGCTCCCCTTCGGTTGCAGGATTAGAAAGCACATTGCCAGCCTGCAGATACGGAACAAGGCGAGCTTTGAAATCCTCTGCAGAAAGCTCACGGATGTGAGTGGCGTTAATAGCTTCTGCCTTCTTGAGATCAAACCTCGCTGGGTTTGGATTCACATCTACAACATCAAATGCTTTGGCCATCTCACTAAGACTAAAGATGTCTTCGTCTGCAGAGATGCCCCAGCCAAGAAGAGCTAGATAGTTCAGCAGTCCCTCTGGAATAAATCCACGGTCTTTGTGGTGAAAAAGATTGCTTTCTGGATCACGCTTAGAAAGCTTCTTGTTTCCCTCCCCCATCACATAGGGCAAGTGACCAAACTGCGGAATGAAAGTTGTAATTCCAGCTTGAACCATGGCGTTATACAAAGCAATCTGTCTTGGGGTTGAAGACAAAAGGTCTTCTCCGCGCAAAACATGAGTCACGCCCATCAAGGCATCATCAACGGGGTTCACCAGTGTGTAAAGGGCCTGTCCATTTGGGCGGACCACAACAAAGTCTGGAAAAGACCCAGCTGGGAAAGTAATTTCGCCGCGAACCAAATCGGTGAAGCTAATGTCGCTATCTGGAACCCTAAGTCTTAGAGCAGGGGTTCTGCCCTCAGCCAAGTACTTGTCTTTGGTGGCCTGATCTAGATCACGCTCGGAGTTGTCGTAGCCCAGTTGTTTAGCTCTACCGGCAGCTTCGTTTCGGGCATCAATTTCTTCGCCGGTTAGAAAGCTCTCATAAAGATGCCCAGCATCTTTGAGCTTTTGAATTACCTCTAGATAAATCTCTGTCCGCTGCGACTGACGATACGGCTCGTGGGGTCCTCCAACATTGACACCCTCGTCCCAGTCCAAACCTAACCAGGAAAGTGCAGCTAATAGCTGCTCGAAGCTTTCTTCGCTGTCTCGTTCTTGATCGGTGTCTTCAATCCGGAAAATTAGCTTGCCGCCGGTGTGACGAGCGTAGGCCCAGTTGAATAGCGCAGTTCTGATTAGCCCAACATGCGGCGTACCAGTAGGAGAAGGGCAGAACCTAACCCGGACAGAGCTTCCGGTGGCGTCAGAAAATGGTGCGGTAATCAAAGAAGTCATTATGCAATAAGTCTAGGCAACAGGGTTAGAGAGGATGCCGATTCCCTCAATTTCACACTCGATCATATCCCCGGCATTGATAACGCTTATCCCAGCAGGAGAGCCGGTCAAGATGATGTCCCCTGGTAACAAGGTCATGTTCTTAGAAACGTAGGAAATAATGAAAGGAATCTTGTGAACCATCTCAGAAATAGCCACGTTTTGTCTAACTTCGCCATTGATTCTGGACTCGATGACCTGACCATCTGGCACAAACTCAGTTTCGACCCATGGTCCCAGTGGGCAGAACGTATCAAACCCCTTGGATCTGGCCCACTGGCCATCACCAAACTGCAAATCCCTTGCGGTCACATCATTTGCAATCGTTACTCCCCAGAGATACTCCAGAGCCTTGTCCTCGGTCACGTTCTTGGCAAGCTTGCCAATAACTAGGCAAAGCTCGGCTTCGAGCTCAACTTGTTTGCTCTGAGGTGGAATAACAATGGCATCACCGTGGCCAATAATCGCACTCGAGGGCTTTAAGAATATGAGCGGCTCTTCAGTGACCTCTTCGCCGATCTCGGCAGCGTGATCGGCGAAGTTCTTTCCGATGCAAACAATCTTGGAGGGAATAGTGGGAGCTAGGAGTTTTACCTCTTTAAGGGGTATCCGCTCACCGGTTGTTTGGTAGCCGGCAACCAATGGGTGGCCTTTTAGAACTACAAGTTCTGGTCCGTCAACGATGCCGAATCTTGGTTCTGCGCCGTTGCTAAATCTTGCTACCTTCACTCTGAGAGTCTATACATCCAACCGTGCGTATCTTCGACTCGCCCGTATTGAATGCCGGTTAGTTGCTCCCGTAGGGAAACAGTTAGCTCCCCTGGCTTACTGTCAGCACTGCCTATTTCCTCGTTTTTGGACTTTAGTAAGCCAATCGGGGTAATCACAGCTGCTGTTCCGCAGGCAAAGATCTCCGTGATCGAGCCGCTATTCACTCCCTCACGGATTTCATCCAAAGTTACCTTGCGCTCCTGAACCTCGTGACCGCGGTCCTTGAGCAAAGTGATAACCGAGTTTCTTGTAATTCCGCGAAGAATTGTTCCGTCAAGTGCTGGAGTTACTACCTTGCCATCAGCGAAAACAAAGAATAGGTTCATGCCGCCAAGTTCTTCAATGTATGTGCCAGTTTCAGCATCCAGGAACATAACCTGGGAACAGCCGTTTTCATAACCCTCGTTTTGAGCCATCAACGAAGCTGCATAGTTTCCACCGGTCTTTGCTTCACCGGTTCCATGCTTTCCAGCACGTGCCGAATCAAGAGCAATCCAAATTGAAACGGGTTTGACTCCACCGGTGAAATAAGGTCCTACCGGGCTAGCAATTACTCGATACTCGGCACGGTGTGCAGCGCGAACTCCAAGAAAGTTTTCCGCTGCAATCTCGAAAGGTCGAAAATACAAGGTCTTTTCGTTTTCTGGCGCTGGCACCCAATCGCCATCGACGGCAATCAATTGCCGCAAAGATTCAACAAAGATCTCTGTTGGCAATTCAGGAAGCGCCATGCGCTTGGCAGAGCGCTGCAATCTTGCAGCGTTCTCTTCTGGTCTAAAGGTCCAGATCGATCCATCGTCGTGACGATATGCCTTGATGCCTTCAAAGATCTCCTGGCCGTAGTGCAGCACAGCACTAGATGGATCCATCATGATCGGTCCATATGGCTCAACACGGGCAGAGTGCCAACCCTTGTCTTTTTCCCAAACAACTACGGCCTGGTGATCCGTGAAGTGAGTACCAAAAGTTGGGTTAGCAATAATCGCATCGCGATCTGCTTTAGAAACCGGGTTAGGGTTTTTGATCTGCTCAAACTTTAGGCTCATGTCTACAAGCCCTCGAAGATGCTTCTAGCTATTTGCTCGGTAGATAATCCTGTTGCGGCCTTAGCCAAATGCTTAGCAATTGCAGACTCAAGCTTGCCCGCGGCATCTTCTTCTTCGATGTGACGAAGTAGCATTGCAGCCGATGCGATAGCAGCGGTTGGATCGGCCATTGCTTTTCCTGCAATATCAGGTGCTGAGCCGTGCACGGGCTCGAACATCGAAGGGAATGCTCCACTTGGGTTCAAGTTGCCACTGGCAGCCAAACCAATACCGCCGCTAATTGCAGCAGCTAGGTCTGTCAAGATATCTCCAAACAAGTTGTCAGTCACGATGACATCGAATCTTGATGGCTCGGTGACCATAAAGATGGTCGCTGCATCAACATGCAAGTAGTCGTGATCCACACCTGGATACTCTTTGGCTACCTCGTTGACAATACGCTGGTAAAGCGCACCCGAGTGAACAAGCACGTTGTGCTTGTGAACCAGGGTTAGCTTCTTTCTTGCCCTGGAAGCTGCGAGCTTGAAAGCGTAGCGAACTACTCTTTCAACACCGTAGGCGGTGTTTACGGAAACCTCGTTGGCGACCTCTTCAGGGGTCCCTTGACGAATAGATCCCCCGTTACCAACATATGGACCTTCTGTTCCTTCGCGAACAACAACGAAGTCAACTTCTCCTGGATCTGAAAGCTTGGAAGAAACTCCTGGGTATAACTTGGTTGGACGCAGATTCACATAATGATCAAAACCAAAGCGAAGCTTTAGTAGTAGTCCTCGCTCCAAGATTCCGGAGGGAACATTCGGATCTCCGATAGCTCCAAGAAGCAATACATCTTGGGCGGCTAAAGATTCCATCTCGGCTTCCGTGATTACAGTTCCGGTAGCCAGATACCTTCTAGCGCCAAAATTGAACTCGGTTTTATCAAAACTGACTCGTGGCGCAGCCTGCTCTAGCGCGGCAACGGCATGGCGAATGACCTCTGGACCGATGCCATCGCCTGGAATTACCCCAAGTTTTACTGATTTAGCCAATTGTTCTCCGCTCAATAGAACAACTTTACTTGTTTTGAGCCCTAGCTCAGCGGGGGAATTTCTAGCTATGGAAGAAAGGTAAGCCGCTTGGCGTGCATTAGGACCTTGAGCCTCGCAACAGCAGATTTACCCATGCCGTGCAGGGAATTTAGCTTTGCCAGGGAAATTTTTCGAAGGTCTGAGACTTTATAGAGCTTGGCATCTACCAGCGCTCTTCGGGCTGGGCCCGATAGGCCTACCTTTCGCCACTCGCCATCAAAGGCGTCATAGCTCGAAGGATCTTGGGGGTTTGGCTTTGCGGGGATGTTCTTGCCAGGTTTAGCCATATGGCAATTGTATGGAGATTGGCCTAGCTACCTGGTGCGCCAAGGACTGTTTCGAACCAAAGTCCTCTGCGCACCAGTTAGTGGCACAAAAATTTGCTACTTAACTACTTCAAGCCCTGTTTCAGCTGCTGCATTGCCCAAGGCCCCACCGTTACGTAGCTCACCAGTAAAGCCATTGGCCTTCATGGTCTCAATAGCTTGACCGGAGCGGTTACCGCTTCGGCAGTACACGTAGTAGTTAGCTGACTTGTCCAAAGTGTCTAGGTTTGCCATGAAAGCGGCATCCTGAACATCAAATAGCAGGGCACCTTTTAGGTGACCGGCTGATGTTTCTTCAGGTGTGCGAACGTCGATCACTGCTGCATATGCGCTCATGTCCATTGGCTCCTCAGCGCTGCAACCAGTTAGACCGGTAACAGCGAATGCTGCGATAAAGCTAGCAGCAATAAATTTGTAAAACTTTTTCAATTAGTGTTCCTTTCCTATACCCCCTAGGGTATACTAAAAACAATACAATCGCAAACTCTTTAGGAGTCAAAATGCAAATAGAACCTCAAGATCTCAAAAAAGCCAGAGACCGTCTAGTTCGTGCCCAGGGCCAAATCGCGGGAGTAGTAAAAATGCTCGATGAGGGAAGAGACTGCACAGACATCTTGACCCAGCTCTCGGCTGCCAATTCAGCTCTTACCAAAGCAGGCTTTGCCATCATTGCCACCGGCATGGCTAAGTGTGGCAATGATGCCGCAGGAACCAAAGATCGAGCCACACTCGAAAAAGCCTTTATGTCTTTGGCCTAACCCTTACCTCTTTATACAGATCACCTAACTCAAGGAATCAAATGAAAACAGTAATCATTGGCGGAGTAGCTGGCGGAATGTCAGCTGCAACGAGACTAAGAAGATTGCAAGAAGATGCTGAGATCATCATCTTCGAGCAAGGCAAGAACGTCTCCTACGCTAACTGTGGGCTTCCCTACCATGTGGGTGAGGTCATCAAAAATGAGTCCGAGTTACTGCTCCAAACACCAAAGAGTCTAAACGACCGCTTCAACCTCGATGTTCGAGTCAATTCCAGAGTCACCAAGATTGATCCCGCCAACAAGACCGTCACTGTCCTGAACCTTACAGACAACCAAAGCTACGAAGAGTCTTACGACAAGCTAGTTATTTCAACTGGAGCAAAGCCAAGAGCCCTGACCACCCCCGGCATTGAAAGAGCCCAGGTCCTTAGAGACGTCGAAGATGCAACAGCAATCAAGGCTCTAGTTGACTCTGGCAAGATCAAATCAGCGGCTGTCCTTGGAGCAGGCTTTATCGGTATTGAACTTGCCGAGAACTTTATTCACCGCGGTGTGAAGACAACGGTAGTTGAGATGAGTAAGTCAATACTCCCCCAGTTTGATTCTGAGATCATCGAACCCTTTCAGGCTCACCTGGTAGCAAACGGCATTGAACTAGCACTTGGCGTGACAGCCTCAACAATCAATGAAAACACCATTACTCTCTCCGATGGCAGAGAAATAGCAGCGGATCTCGTTGTTTCGGCAGCCGGTGTTGTTCCAGATCACCACCTAGCAGTGGAAGCAGGCCTCACCATTGGCGAATCAGGCGGCATCTGGGTCGATAGCCACCAAAGAACTTCCAACGAGCACATCTTTGCCGTTGGCGATGCTGCTGAAAAGACCAGCACATTTTCCGGTAAGGGTCAGCAGATCTGGCTAGCCAACCTAGCTAACCGCCATGGCCGCTTAGTCGCTGACGTTATCGCTGGCGAGAAAGTAGAAGTCAAAAGAGCCATCGGAACAGGAATCATCGGCGCCTTCGGAATGGCCGTTTCGCTAACAGGTCTTACCGAAGGCCTAGCTAAGAAGTTGGGTATCACGGCCGAAATCATCCACCTCCACCCAAGCTCCCACGCGGGATACTACCCAGGAGCTGAAAGAGTTTCGCTCAAGGTGCTTTTTGACCCAACCTCTGGAAAATTACTTGGAGCCCAAGCCGTTGGTCTTGATGGCATCGACAAGAGGATCGATGTAATCGCTACCGCTATTTACGCAGGGCTAACAGTGCAGGATCTAATGAACCTAGAACTTGCCTACGCCCCAGCTTTTGGCTCAGCCAAAGACGCCATCAACCAAACCGGTTACGTTGGTGACAACGTCTTCACCGGCAAGACCGAAAACGTTCAATGGCATGAAATCGAAGCCTTGCAGGCCTCTGGAACTTTGCTGGTCGATGTTAGAACCGACTCAGAAAACCAAGCCGGAGCAATTCCTGGTTCGCTGTTGATTCCAGTAAATGATCTACGTGCTCGCCTCGATGAAATCAAAGGCAAAGACATTGTGGTGCACTGCGCCGTTGGTCAGCGCGGGCACACCGCAGTTCAGCTACTAAAAGGCCACGGCATAAAGGCCAAGAACCTCTCCGGTGGATACACCACCTGGAAAGCTGGTATGAATGCTAGAGCTAGGGCTAATAGCTAGAGTCTTTCCTACTACTGGCTTGAATCTAGAATCCAGTCAAATCCTAGATCCAACATTTTCCGGTCAGAGGTAATCAACTTAGCCCCGTGCGCTCTGGTGGTGGCCAGAATGAAGCGATCGAATGGGTCATGTCTTTGAAGGCTAGTAAAAGAGAAAAGCTCTCTAACTACCCCGCCATCAAAAGGAAGTTCGCGAAACTTCTGCCCTGGAAGGAGCCTATAAACAGGCTGTTCAAGCCGAAGCTTCCCAATCATTTGCTTTATTGCCAGCTCCGCCGAAGATATAGAGGAATAGTGAATCTCAGCTGAATTCTTTAGCAATCTTTGGGTTCTCTTGCCCAATCGATGCGGCATAGTCATCGCCTGGAGAAGTGCGTTAGTGTCCAAAAGGATCACTACTTGAAATCCTCGTAGTCCTTAAATAGTCTTCTGAACTCCTCGTGGGAGGCTTCCCACTCGTCCCAGTCAAAGTCAACCAAGTA
>JBIIQC010000029.1:0-12277 GCA_044342295.1 Rhodoluna sp.
TGCCGCTAAAATCAAGGGTGATCTAGCCATAAATTTAGGTTAGACAACATTGCCCAATCTATTCAGTATCGCCACGCGAGGATAAAGTGACCGAAATCAAGCTTCCACCCCTTGCTCGCTGGGAGCTTGATAGAGATTACTTATCTCGCTCAAGACCTGAGCTATTCGATGAGCTCTGGAGTCTCGAATCCACTCGGGTTTTGGTTCTGCATCAGGGTAAAGCTCTCGTTCGCAAGGGCCTATCTAGCCCAGAACTTTCATTGCTATCGGTTGAAAAAGTTCCCGCTGCGAACCTTCGGGTCTATTTAGGCAAGACAACAATTGAAACTGCGTTGGAACCAAAAGGATCGGCGATTGTGCTGGCAGTAGTCAATGACAACTCAGCGATGTCAATAGAAGCCGATCCCTTGCTTTGGCAGAGCCTGCGAACCTTGGGTTCGGAGCTTTCCGACAGAGATGCGGGTTTATTCACCCAGTCACTTGCTGTTGCCAACTGGCACGAGATCAATCAACACTGTCCAAAGTGTGGAACACCGACGGTGATTGAACAAGGCGGCTGGGCTAGGCGCTGCTTTAAAGACGATAACGAAATCTTTCCGCGCACTGACCCGGCGATTATTGTTGCAATCACCGATCAAGAAGATCGCATCCTGCTCGGATCCCAAGGCACCTGGGAACAAAATCGGTGGTCTATTCTTGCCGGCTTTGTTGAGGCAGGCGAGTCGCTGGAAGCTGCGGTAGTTCGAGAGATGAAAGAAGAGTGTGGCCTGGATGTATTCGACGTTGAATATCTCTATTCCCAGAGCTGGCCTTTTCCGCAATCACTAATGCTTGGCTTCACGGCCAAGGCCGACTCAAGCATTGAGTTCTTGCCAGATGGAGAAGAAATAGTGAAGTTGCGATGGTTTTCCAGAGCGGACATAGCGGCGGAGGCAAAGTCACTTTTGCTACCCAGTGATTCAACTATTTCTAGGGCGCTTATTGAACTTTGGTATGGCTCGGCAATTGATTCAGCATCTGAAGAAACGAAAAATGGCGAACAGTAGCGCGGAGCAGATTCTAGAAGGACTAGATCAGAATCAAAAAGTTGCCGCCCAGTCACTAGTTGGCCCAACAGTAATCTTGGCCGGTGCGGGAACCGGAAAAACTAGAACCATTACTCACCGCATTGCCTATGGCATTGCAACCGGACACTTCGCAGCTAATCGAGTGCTAGCTCTTACTTACACAAATCGCGCAGCGGGGGAATTGCGAGCAAGGCTTCGGCAACTTGGTGTTGGCGCTGTTTCCGTTAGAACTTTTCACGCCGCAGCTCTTGCGCAATTGGAATATTTCTGGCCACAGCTGGTGGGAGTGCCAGCGCCTTCGATCTTGGACTCCAAAGCCAAACTAATTGGGCAAGTCTCCAAGGCAATGTCTATCAACCTGGATGCAGCAGCGCTTCGGGATCTGGCATCTGAGATTGAGTGGCGCAAGTATTCGATGCTTTCGATGGACGAGTATGCGTTACTTGCCGAAACAAGAGCACAGGTAGCCGGTCTTAGCTTTGCGAAGAATCTTGAGATTCAGCAAGCATACGAGCAAGAAAAGATTCGTATGCAGCGCCTTGATTGGGAAGACGTTCTGATTTTGACACTGGGGCTTCTAAAAGCAGAACCTAGAGCGCTTTCTCACGTGCAGAGTCAGTACCGCTTCTTCACTGTCGATGAGTATCAGGACATTTCTCCCCTGCAGCATGCCCTATTGGATCAGTGGCTTGGTTCTCACGCTGAGCTGTGTGTTGTGGGGGATCCGAACCAGACCATTTACTCTTTCACCGGCGCTAGCAGTGAATTCCTGCGCAGTTTCCAAGATCGCTTTCCGGGATCAACTGTGGTTGATCTAATTACAAATTATCGATCCAGTAAACAAATTGTCGCCTTCGCTAATCGATTAACCAGTGACTCTTCGATGGGTGGAGATCTTGAGGCGGCCGGTGGCGCCGGGACAGCGCCAACAATTCAAAGCTTTGACTCCACTGGCTCACAAGCCAAGGCAGTTGCTAAATCCATCGCTGAATCGATTCAAGCCGGGGTTTCCAAAAGCGATATTGCGGTGTTGTATCGAATCAACAGTCAGTCCGAAGAATTGGAGAGAGCTCTCGATGATTTAGGCATTGCTTTCCAGCTTCGAGGAGGCGAACGGTTTTTTTCCAGGCCTGAAATTCGCACCGCTGTTCAGCTAATTAGAGCAGAGTCACTTTCGCCTTCTGGTAAACCACTTGATCATGCCGTAAGCGACATTGTTAGATCTCTAGGTTGGCAACAGCAAAGGCCAACGCAGCAGGGCGCAGTTGCCAGTAAGTGGGAAGCACTCAATGCACTGCTGTCCATGGTCGATGAATTGCCAGACGGTGCAGGTATCAAGGAGTTCGCACTCGAGTTAGCCGATCGCGCTCATTCGCAACATGAGCCAACCCAGGAAGCAGTTACCTTATCTACCATTCATGCCGCCAAGGGTCTTGAGTGGCCAATGGTTTTCATAATTGGCCTGAACGAGGGTTACTTACCGATTACCTACGCCAAGACAGACGCTGCAATTCAAGAGGAGAAGAGACTTCTTTATGTGGGGATTACCAGAGCCAAGTCTCAACTGAAACTTTCATTTGTCGATCAAGACAAAGGTCGAGAGCGCTCACCCTCAAGATTTGTAGCGGTGCTGCAAGCGGGGTTAGCCCAGTAGATCTCTAAGAGCGGCGTCAATTTCGTCCTCAGGATTTTGCTTCAGAGTCCGTTCAATCAACTTTGCTGGGTCTTTAATGTCTTGCTCGGTAGGAATCAAATCCGGGTGGGACCAAATTGAATCTCTTTTTTCTAGACCAGCTGCGTCAGTTACTTGCTGCCACATCAAAGACGCCTCGCGTATTTTTCTTGGCCTAAGTTCTAATCCAATTAGTGTCAAGAAAGTTCGCTCGGCAGGACCAATAGAGGCACGCTTGCGTCTCATTGTTTCCGCAATAGCCAAAGATCTTGGAAGACGCTTGGTGGCAGCCTGTGTTACACAATCCACCCAACCTTCGATAAGTGCGAGCACTGTTTCAATTCTTTCCAGGGCTCTGGTTTGTGATTCTGTTCTTGGCGCTATTAGCGCACCGGATTCGAGGGCTTTTTGAATGTTGCCTACCTCGGCTGGGTCGAATCCCTCGGATAGCTCAACAATCTTGGAGTTATCGATTGTGATTTCGCTGGCATAGGAGGTTATGAGATTCACTATGTATCCGCGCAGCCACTTGCTGTGTTTGAAAAGCCTAGAGTGGGCAAGTTCGCGAACTGCCAGGTAAATGTAAACCTGGTCAGCTTCTTCCTCGAGGGAATTGACAAAGTTAGCTAGGTTTTGGGCAACAAAGGCTGGCCTTGCTTCTTGGAAGATTGGCAATCCAATGTCTCCACCGCTTAGCACTTCTTCCGATAGCTTTCCTAGCGCTTCGCCAAGTTGCATCGCAAACATAACTGAACCGGCTGATTTCATGATGCCACTTGCCTGGGAGAGCATGCCAGCAAATTCCTCTGGCAAATTCTCTTGGAAGTTTTCGGTGAGCGCTACGGCCATGCGTTCTGCAACTGGCGTTGCCAGGTCTTTGAACAAGCCGATTGAGTCAGCTACCCACAGCTCTCTGGAAAGAAGTTTTGGCTCGATTGAAATTGGACCTAAATCGGTAGCTTCATCTAGCCACAAATTTCCAGTTGCCGTTGAGGTGTTGATTGATCGGCCAACAGATTCTGGAACAGCGACTGTGTTCTTGGCAGAAATTTTTCTGGCCTGAGTTTGAACTAGATTCCAGTTCACACCTTCTGTTTGGTTGCCCGGAGCGATTGCGGCGCCAATCTGGCTAAGCATCTCCTGAAGCGCCTTTGGGTCAATTGGTAATCCAGCAGCTTTGGCTAGTTGCTCCGGGTCAAGGGGTTGACCGGATAGGAACTTACGCAGCATGGCCTCGAAGTCTTCGGGCTCTTTCTGGTTCTCGTTCAATTCACTACCTTCTCTTGCTTACTTCAAGGCTACTTCCTTGAATCGGCGAATTTGCTTGAAGTATCGCTTAGGTTTCTGGGTGTTCGCCGAGAGCGTGGGGTATTGGGGCAAGTTCGCTATTACCCTCACTTAGGCTAATTGGAAAGCATACAAATCAAGGCGGGCATGACTTTTTTCCAGCGGGGCAGAACTAGTTCAAAAGCTAGTGAGCAAGCTAAGCGCGCGGTCGGGTTCTTCGCTGCAGTTACTTTTGCTGCCGGTTTTATGGTTTTAGCCCTGCTGCCAACTCCATACCTGATTGAACGGGCCGGCCCAACTTACGATGTTCTGGGTGAAGTTGCCGATGAGCCAGTCATTCAAATTTCGGGTGCTCGAAGCTACGAGTCCGAAGGAATGCTAGAGATTCTGACCGTCAGCATAGTTGGAAGACCCGAGAACACTCCAAACTGGATTGAAATTGCCTTTGCCTGGGCCGATGAGTCACAAAAGGTAGTTCCGGTTGAGTTACTTTATCCAAAGGATCGCACAGCTGAGGAAGTTAGATCAGAATCCAGCGCGATGATGGAGGTTTCGCAGCAAGACGCTATTGCAGCTGCCCTTAATTACCTTGGCTACGAGACACCGCGGCAGGTATACATCGCCGAGGTTGTTGCGGACGCGGCAGCAAGTGGAAAGCTTGTGGCCGGGGATTTTGTTTTGTCGATTAATGATGAGGTCATTACAGATGTTGAGCAGCTCAAGGACATAGTTACCAGCTGGGACGAATTGGCACCACTTTCGGTGGTGGTTGATAGAAACGGCAGGCAATTTTCTGAAGAAGTATCTCCTATCAAAGACACCGAAGGAAACTTTCGCTTCGGTATTTTGGTGGGCTATAAGTATGACTTTCCTATAGAGGTAAATCTTCAGCTAGGAGATGTTGGTGGCCCATCCGGAGGCATGATGTTCGCTCTTGGAATCATTGACAGGCTTACCCCCGGGGATCTAACCGGTGGTCTGCACGTCGCGGGAACTGGAACCATCGCACAATCTGGTGAAGTGGGCCCGATTGGTGGAGTGGTTCAGAAGCTCTATGGCGCCAAGCGCTCCGGAGCGACGGTGTTTTTGGCACCGGCGGCTAATTGCGAGGAAATTGTAGGAAACGTCCCCGATGGCCTGAGGGTAGTTAAAATAGAGACACTACAACAAGCACTCGATGCTTTAGAAAAGCTTTCGGCCAACGAGCAAGTTGAATCTTTACCAAGTTGCACGAACTAGGAAAACAGGAGAATCATGACCCAAGCTGCTAACCAAGGCATTCCAAGACCGACTATTTCTCCGTCGACAATTGCTATTGGAATAGTTGTTGTTATTGGTGCAATCTTGCTGAGCGTTGCTGGTTTATACACCGACGTTTTGTGGTTTGACCAACTTGGATTCCTTAGCGTGCTAAGCACTCAGATTTTTGCTCAGGGTGCATTGTTTACAGCTTCAGCTTTGGCGTTTACGCTGATCACTGGATTGGGTCTTTGGCTCGCCTTCAGATTTAGACCTGTTTATCTAAAGTTTGCAGACGAGAGATCTCCTTTTGAGCAGTATCGCCAGCTAATTGACCAATTGCGAAAAGCGGTAATGATTGGTGTCCCACTGGCGCTCGGAGCTTTGGCTGGTCTGGCTGTTGCTCCTAGCTGGGGAATTGTACTTTCGTATCTAAACCGCACTCCTTTTGGTGACACCGATCCACAGTTTGGTATGGACATTTCTTTCTACATCTTTGAGCTACCTTTTTATATCGGCCTGGTTGGGTTCTTATCGGCTGCTTTCCTGATTGCATTGCTCCTTGCTGCCGGTGTTCACATCATTTACGGAAGCATTAAATTCAACGGTCGCGAGACTTTGGTTTCTAAAGCAGCGCGTATTCAAATTGGTATCTCAGCTTTTCTATACTTACTGACCCAAGGTGCATCCCTTTGGTTAGATCAGTACTCAACCCTGACTAGCTCTGCTGGTTTGTTCACGGGCGCAAGCTATTCCGATGTGAATGCTGCAATCCCTGGATTGCAGATCTTGGCGTTAATTTCTATAGTTGTGGCCCTGTTGTTCCTGGTTGCTGCCTTTGTTGGCAAGTGGCGCTTACCGGTAGTTGCTACCGGTTTGATGGTTGTTAGCTCACTGATTCTTGGAGGATTATTTCCTTGGGCCGTCCAGACCTTCCAGGTAGTTCCAAACGAGCGAGTCTTAGAGTCGCCATATATTCAAAGAAACTTGGATGCCACATCTAAAGCCTTTGGTATCGACACCGTAGAGCGTGTCGAATACAACGCTGTTGTTGACGCGGAGGCAGGTGCACTTCGCGAGGATGCTGAAACAACCGCGTCTATTCGAATTTTGGACCCGGCTCTTGTTAGCTCATCTTTTAGGCAACTCGAGCAGTTCCGTCAGTATTACAACTTCCCAAACCAGCTCGATGTTGGTCGCTACGAGATTGATGGAAAAGTTCAGGACACCGTTTTGGCAGTTCGTGAATTGAACCAGGCCGGTCTTGGGGATTCGCAGTCTTGGTACAACAACGTTGTTGTTTACACCCACGGCTTTGGAGTTGTCGCAGCTTATGGAAACCAGCGCACCCCTGACGGTAAGCCAGTATTCATGCAATCCGGTATCCCATCGGTGGGAGCACTTGGAGAATATGAACCACGGGTTTACTTTGGAGAAAGTTCCCCAACTTACTCGATTGTTGGAGCACCTTCTGGCACAGAGCCTCTAGAGCTTGACTTCCCAGCCGGTGAGGGCGAAAACGACCAGACCTACAACACCTTCTCAGGCTCTGGTGGTCCGATGATTTCTGGAATCATTCCGCGCCTTGCTTATGCCCTGAAATTCCAGAGCGAACAGATCTTGTTATCTGATGCCATCAACGCGGAGTCCCAGATTCTTTATAACCGCAACCCGCGTGAGCGCGTGGCTGCGGTTGCACCGTTTTTGGAGCTGGATTCAGATCCATATCCTGCGATCATCGATGGCCAGATACTTTGGATTGTTGATGGTTACACAACTTCAAGTAACTATCCATACTCCAAATCTGAAAACCTAGCCCAGGCAATCGCAGATGCCAACTCACCGAGCGTGCTGCTACGAGGCGAGGCTAACTACATCAGAAACTCCGTGAAGGCCACAGTTAATGCCTACGACGGAAAAGTGACACTGTATGAGTGGGATGAGAAAGACCCAATTCTGCAGACCTGGAAAAAGATTTTCCCAGGAATCATTCAACCAATGAGCGATATGTCTGGAGAGCTACTTTCTCACGTGCGTTACCCGGCTGATTTATTCAAGGTTCAGCGTTCGATCTTGGGTAGTTACCACGTTGAAGACGCTGGAGCTTTCTATTCTCAGCAGGATGCCTGGATGACACCAAATGACCCAGTGGGTGGAGCAGGTGTTGGAACCTTGCAGCCTCCTTATTATTTGACCATGCAGGTGCCAGGTACTGATTCACCGGACTTCTCGATTTATTCGACCTTTATTCCTCGCTCCACCGGTGAAGCTTCGAGAAACGTTCTGACTGGTTACTTTGTCGCCAATTCCGATGCCGGAACTACGGCTGGAAAGAAGTCTGCCGACTATGGAACGCTCAGGTTGCTAACCCTTCCAAAGAGCACGATTGTTCCAGGACCTGGACAGGTGCAAAACAACTTCAGCGCGGACTCTAAGGTGTCTCAGCTACTGAACATTTTGAGACAGGGATCTACCAGAGTTCTAAACGGAAACTTGTTGACCCTGCCAGTTGGTGGAGGACTACTTTACGTGCAGCCGGTTTACATCCAGTCCACTGGTGAAACTAGCTATCCGCTATTGCAAAAGATTCTGGTTGCCTTCGGTGATCAAATCGCGTTCGAGGATACTTTGGATGAAGCCCTAACAGTGCTGTTTGGATCTTCTGGAATTCCAGATGAGACAAATCCAGTGGACCCTGCAGATCCAGATGCTGAACCTACTGAACCAGAAGCTCCAGCTACTGGCTCGGATGCGTTAGCGACTGCTTTGCAGCAAGCACTTGAAGCCATCCAGGAAAAAGATGCCGCGATGGCAGCTGGTGACTGGAGTGCATATGGCTTAGCTGAAGAAAAGCTTCGGGAAGCAATTGAGGCAGCGCTTTCAGCTACTCCATAGTCCACTAGCAGCAACTAGGTAAAAGTGGTAGATTGAAACTTCGCCGCGGGGTGGAGCAGTTCGGTAGCTCGCCGGGCTCATAACCCGGAGGTCGTAGGTTCAAATCCTGCCCCCGCAACCAATTAGAAAACCCCACCCATTCGGGTGGGGTTTTTTGTTGTGCATAAGTTCTGCGCTAGAAAACTAATGTTCTTATGGTTTCGTTATGTCGATCTCATCAAACCTTGCAGTCGTGTTTTCAAGTTTGCTAATCACTTCAGCTTTAGTCTTTGTTGAAGCCCCTGTTGCGCTGGCTTGTTCCACTGGGGGAGCCGGAAGCTCTGGAGTTTCTCACGGGTCAGCGATGCACTCCGGGTCCGTGACAGTTTGCGTTGGGGTTCAGGTGAGTACTACCGGAGCCACAACTCCAACCGCACCAAAACCTTCAACTGGTATAACCATCAAGCCAGTTGCCAAGCCAGTTTGCCCAACCGCTGCTCAGCGCAAGCAAATGCCAAAGTCTCCAGATGCTGCAGAGCGCTGGATCAAATCGGTTTGCGCGCCAAGTAAACCATCGGCTTCGAAACCGGCAGCACCGGCGCCAGTGACTATTACTCCTGTCGCAACTACTTTTAGCAGCGCCGCTGTTTCCTTCACACCAAATCCACTTTCGGCAAATGTGTATCCAGGTTCGCAACTAACCGCTGGTGACACCGCGACTTTTAGCTCGAACCCTTCGCTTCACTACGGCTCGCAGCTAATTCTTGGTAGACAAGCCGAAGTGCAGTTCTCACCGGCTTGGCTGGGTTGGCAATTTAGCGACGGAACGAGGATTCAAGGAGTAGATATCAAGAGAAGCTTTGACCAAGCCGGAAAGTATCAAGCTTGGGCAATCGCGAACTACTTTGTTAGTTACCGTCTGGTGGGCGAAACTGCCTGGCAGTCGGTAGCGGGCCAGATTTCAGTTTTGAGCAATGTTTTAGACCTCGAGCTTTCAGTCAAGATCCCACCGGCACCACCACAGCCACCAAAGTTATTACTAGTTGGCGGGGAGTGCAGCGCAAACCCGAGTAGCTGGGGTTGTATCCCCTAGGGGCCAGTACCTCTAGGCATCTGGAATAGTCTTGTAGACAAGGTAAAGCTTCAGCTAACTCCCTGCATAACCCCAGACTTGTTTGCCATGATTGAGGCAGACGAAAGGCCCACAACATGAGCAATCAACCGCAAGACCCAAAGGGTCTCGGTAGGAAAAATAGTTACAACAGCCAGTTCCTATTTGATCCTCCGGTTGTTCTCACGCCTAAGAAACTTCGACAGAAAAAGACCAAGGAAAAAAGACTTACATTCTTTACGGCCACATCGGCCATACTTTTGGGCGTCTTGATGGGCGCCTCAATTGGTGCGGGAGCAGGAGTTTTAGCACAGAACTACCTCACTAGGCCACCAGCAATTGTTGTTAATAACCTTGAAGACGTTAACTGGGTCACCGCTGCATCCTCTGCAGCGGCTCCATCGGTAGTTACCATTCGAGTTTCCACTGCAAACTCAGGAGGTAATGGCTCAGGAGTTGTGCTAACTAGTGATGGTTACATTCTTACCAATGCCCACGTGGTCACCGTAGGCGGCAGCACAGCAAACGTTGAGCTTTCTGTGCGCACAAATGAGCGTGAGGTGTTTCCCGCGAGGATCATTGGAACAGATCCAACCAACGATCTAGCGGTTATCAAGATTGAAACCACCAAGCCGCTAACACCTATGGTGTTTGCTGACTCTTCGAAGATAAATGTTGGGGATCAAGTAGTTGCTATCGGAGCTCCACTTGGCCTTGAGGCCACAGTGACCAGGGGAATTGTTTCGGCACTGAATAGAACCATTCAGGTTGCCTCATCTGAGAACCCTGATGAAACCGGGCTTGAGTTTTGGTCAGGTAGTTCGGTTCCTCCGGTAAGCCTTGGAGTGATTCAAACTGATGCAGCTATCAACCCCGGAAACTCCGGTGGCGCATTGGTAAACACTGCCGGCGAACTTATCGGCATCAACGTGGCAATCGCGAGGGCAAGCGGAGCGGCAGAAGGCGGCAGCATCGGTGTTGGTTTTGCTATCCCATCCAATGTTGCAGACAGAATAGCCAAGGACATTATTGAAACTGGAGAGTCAACTTTCGGGGTCTTGGGAGTGCTTATCGCTGATGCCATGTCTTCAGAGGACGGTTCTGCGTTTCCAGTCGGAGCACTCGTAATTGAGGTAACCCCGGGTGGAGCAGCTGAAGGTATTGGCATAAGACCCGATGACATTGTCACAAAACTAAACGGTAAGACAATCAGTAGTGCAAGTGAGCTGACTTCGGCAGTTAGACAGGAAAAAGCTGGAACCGAAGTGAAGATAGAAATCTTGCGCGATGGTGAGAGACTCACCTTTGATGTTGTGCTGTAGCGGAACCAACCAGTTCTAGAAAAGGGGTAATCATGAACGAACAAACTAATCCAGATTCTGGTTATGGAACTGACACCCTAGTTGAGCCCAAACTATTTGAGCCAGGCGATCACGAGAGATTCTCGCACTACGTGAAGAAAGAAAAGATAGTGGAGTCGGCGGTTATGGGAACTCCGGTAGTGGCGCTGTGTGGCAAGGTTTGGGTTCCAGGTCGCGACCCACAAAGCTTTCCTGTTTGCCCCAAGTGCAAGGAAATTCACTCCAAGCTAAAGCCAGGCGATGAGGGCAAGGACTAAACAAAAAGAGTCTGAATAGCAGGCTCGCCTTTGGTAAGGCGAAGCGCACTTGCTGGAAGATCAGCCTTTACTTTTGCGTGATGCAAACGCGCTAATTCGACTCCCTTTGATCCCCGGTATTTGTTTTCAGGCACTCCATCGGTTACCAGCTGAACTAGCAAATTGCGATCGCCTGCTTTTGCCTCGGGAGCTGCGCCGGTGCCAATAACTTCGGTGGTGGCAATTGAATCTTCAGAGTGCCTTCGAATGGCAAACTTTTTTCCACCCAGATTTGATTTTTTAGCCGATTGCTTGGAAACCGTGTGCCAGTCACCTGATTCGTTTTGGTAGGCGACCATTTTGTAAACAAATCCAGCGGCCGCAACTCCGGAGCCGGTAACAACTGATGTTCCAACCCCATAGCTATCTACGGGAGCAGACGCCAAAGACGCTATTGCGTATTCATTCAAATCATTGGTGACAGTTATCTTGGTTTCGGTGGCGCCTAATTGATCTAACAGCAAACGCGCTTTGGCAACCTCAATCGGCAGATCCCCAGAGTCGATTCTGACACCGCCAAGAGTTGGACCAGCAACACTAATAGCGTTTTTGATTCCAGACTCGATGTTGTACGTGTCAACCAAGAAAGTAGTGTCGGTACCGAAGGCTTCCAGCTGAGCCTCGAAAGCTTGCTGTTCACTGTCGTGCAGCAGCGTGAATGCGTGCGAGGCAGTTCCCATCGTAGGAATCCCAAAACTTCTTCCGGCTTCAAGGTTTGAGGTTGCACTAAAGCCTGCAATGTAAGCGGCCCTGGCGGCTGCAACTGCTGAGTTTTCGCCGGTTCTTCTAGAACCCATTTCAGAAACCGGCCGCGTCTGGGCCGCGGTGACCATTCTTGAAGCTGCACTTGCTACCGCAGAGTCGTAGTTCAGAACAGACAATATCAAAGTCTCTATAACAACCGCTTCGGCAAATGTTCCCTCTACGGCCAGAACGGGGGAGTACGGGAAGTAGATCTCACCTTCGGCATATCCCCAGATGTTGCCTGAAAACTTGTAGTTTGCCAACCAAGTTGCGGTTTCATCATTGATAACTTTGTTGGACAGCAACCACTCGATTTCTTCATTTCCGAATCTAAAGTCCTGGATCAGATCCAGCAATCTTCCACTACCTGCAAAGACACCAAATCTTCTGCCGCCAGCCAAGCTGCGAGCAAACACTTCGAAGATTCCGCGACGATTAGCCTTGCCGGAGCGAAGCGCCGCCTGGAGCATAGTTAGCTCGTAGCGGTCGGTTAGTAATGCACTGGAGGTAAGCACACCGTTAAGCCTAGCCCTGATAGCAATTGCCCCAAGTTATAGACTGAAGACCGTGACCAGCACCCTACAAAATGCGCCTATTGGAGTTTTTGACTCCGGCTTGGGTGGGCT
>JBIIQC010000030.1:0-11382 GCA_044342295.1 Rhodoluna sp.
AAGCATCTGGTACATCAAAAAAAGCAGCGATCTTTGGATAGGCGGGTAAAAACATATCCGTTACTAGAGTTTGGATCATAAACAAGGATCCAAGAACAAAAATGTAAACGACTCTTTGGTTTTTGGTTATCTCAGGTAATTTCGCCGAGCCAGTTTTTGTCGTCACTTAGGAAGCTTCTATTCTTTGGGGTTTAGGGCTCTTGGCCCACCTAGAAAAGCATAACTGCCAGAGCTCAAGCAATAAGAAGTGACTCGTTAAAAGAAAAACCCCAAGCAAATTGCCTGGGGGTTTTCTTTGAGTGAACTTATTACTTAAGAGTTACTTTTCCACCAGCTGCTTCTAGAGCTGCCTTTGCCTTCTCGGCGGTTTCCTTGTTTGCGCCCTCAAGGATTGTTGATGGCGCACCATCAACTAGAGCCTTTGCTTCGCCTAGACCTAGGTTGGTAAGGCCACGTACTTCCTTAATTACCTGGATCTTCTGGTCGCCAGCAGCATCTAGAACAACGTCAAACGCGTCCTTCTCTTCTGCTGCTTCACCAGCTCCGCCACCGGCTGGAGCTGCTGCTGCAACTGCCATTGGTGCTGCGGCGGTAACTTCGAATACTTCTTCAAACTTCTTTACGAATTCTGAAAGCTCGATTAGAGATAGCTCCTTGAAGCCATCGATTAGCTGTTCGGTTGTCAGCTTTGCCATTTGATTTTCTCCTTATTTTCTTTATTAAGCGTTTGTCTCTTGCTTGGCACGTAGGGCGTCGACGGTGCGAACGGCCTGAGCCAGCGGAGCTTGGAACATGTAAGCAGCCTTGAACATTGAAGCCTTGAACATTCCAGCGGCCTTCGCCAATAGAACTTCGCGGGATTCAAGATCAGCAAGCTTCTTAACCTCGTCCTGTGACAAAGTGACGCCATCCATGATGCCGCCCTTGACTACCAGTAGAGGATTTGCCTTGGCAAAGTCGCGCATCTGCTTGGCCACGTTGACTGGGTCTCCGTGAACAAAAGCCATTGCAGTAGGTCCGGCAAGCTGACCGTCAAAAGCGGTCACTCCAGCGTTCTTAGCTGCAATCTTGAGTAGCGTGTTCTTTGCCACGGCGTAGGTTGCGTCAGCACTGATTGAGCGGCGAAGAGTCTTCATTGCTCCAACAGTGAGTCCGCGGTACTCGGTTAGCAATACGGCACTCGAGCTTTGGAATTTCTCCGTTAGCTCGGCGACGGTAGCTTCCTTGTTCGCCATGGCACTCCTTGATTATCTGTATTTGTCGGCAGCCCTAAGAAACAAAAAATGCTCCTCACGTAAGCGAGGAGCATAAGGAAATAGAGCAAAACTCTAGAATCTTTACTTCTTCACCTACGTGGGCAAACACTTTGTGTTTCTTAGTCAAAACAAGCCAAATTCCAAGAAATCTTGGGATTTGTCCTGCCTCAAACCGACGGTCTTTGGCTTCCCCCAGTCTAGAGCTTCAGGGGATGGGTTGTAAAGCTCGAGTTTTGGGCTCTCCCTTTAGGCAAAAAGTTCTCTGATCGAGACCAGGGTCAGGTAACTATCCCGCTCCAAAACATCTTGCCCGGAGCTGGCTTCCTACCTTGTGAAACTATTGGCCGCTCAAGCACTTTCCTTTTTGCGCTTAGCCCGCTCTTCGGCTTCTATTTCGGCATAAACCTTGCGCTCTGTGGAGTCGGCCCTAAAGATGGCCCGCATGACTATGTAGAAGATGATTCCCATCAAAATCGGGGGAACTGTGGACATGGCAAAATCTGCCACCCATTCCAAACCAGTTAGCTCTGGGGTTTCAACATTTTCCATACTTACTTCACCAGCGGGAACAAGATTGTCTCGCGAATTCCTAGTCCAGTTAGGGTCATCAGCAAACGGTCTATACCCATTCCCATTCCACCCGATGGTGGCATTCCAAACTCCAGAGCCGTCAAGAATTCTTCATCGAGCTTCATGGCCTCTGGGTCACCAGATTTGGCAAGTGCCATTTGAGCCACAAATCTTTCGCGCTGGATCACTGGGTCTACAAGCTCCGAGTAACCGGTTGCTTGCTCGTAACCGCGGATGTATAGATCCCACTTCTCTACTACTCCTGGCTTGTCGCGGTGGTCGCGAGTTAGCGGTGAAGTGTCAACGGGGAAATCCATCACGAAAGTAGGCTTTTTGAGCCCTGGCTTTACAAAGTGCTCCCACAGCTCTTCTACGTATTTGCCCTGAAGTGGGTGATCAATTTCAATTCCGACCTTGTCGGCAATCTTCTTGAGATCCTTCATTGAAGTAAGAGGCGTAATTTCTTCTCCCGCTGCCGCCGAGAGCGAATCAAACATCGAGATTCGATCCCAGGAACCGGAAAGGTCGTTTTTCTCACCGTCTTCTAATTCGATAACCTGGGTTCCAAAAACATCTTGAGCGGCATTTTGAATTAGCTTCTGGGTGAGATCAGCCATGGTGTTGTAATCACCATAGGCCTGGTAGGCCTCAAGCATCGCAAACTCCGGTGAGTGAGTGGAGTCAGCACCTTCGTTTCTGAAGTTACGGTTGATTTCATAAACTCTTTCCAACCCACCAACCACAGCACGCTTCAAGAAAAGCTCTGGGGCAATTCGAAGGTAAAGCTCAACATCGAAAGCATTCATGTGTGTTTTGAATGGCCTGGCCGATGCGCCACCGTGCATAACTTGCAGCATTGGTGTTTCAACTTCTAGATAGTTATCGTCAGTAAATGTCTTGCGCATTGACTGCATAACCTTAGAGCGAATCTTTACAACTTCCCTAGCTCGGTCTCGAACAATCAGGTCAATGTACCTGTGGCGAACGCGGAACTCTTCAGATAGCTCGTTGTGCATGTTAGGAAGAGGCCTGATTGTTTTTGCGGCCATCTTCCAGCTTTCAACCAAGATGCTGAGTTCGCCGCGCTTAGAAGTAATGACTTCACCCTCGACAAACAGGTGATCTCCTAGGTCAACTAATTCTTTGTATTGCTCAAGGGATTCCTCGCCCACTTTGTCGAGGCTGACCATCGCCTGGATTCTTTCGCCATCTCCAGCTTGCAATGTGGCAAAACAGAGCTTTCCGGTGTTGCGAGCAAAAACCACACGGCCTGAAACTGCAACTTTTTCACCGGTTGAAACATCAATTTCCAAGTTTGGGAATTTGTCTCTGACTTCGCCGATGGTGTGTGTGATGGGAAGTGAGACCGGGTAAGCGCTTCCCGTTTCTTGAAGTTTGTCGCGCTTAGCGAGGCGAATGGCAATTTGCTCGGGGAGGTCTTCTGCCTCGTTCTCGAGATTCTCGCTCATCTTGCTCCTAGAAAGTGATTGACCTATTGTCAATCAGTCGAACATTGCCCACTTCAGCAGCAACGATCATCAGTGCCTGGCCAGTGAAACCATCCTCTAAAGCTTCAAAGGATTCTGGATCAACTACTTCCAGATAATCAAGTTTAGCCTCTGGATTTGAACTAAAGACTTTCATTGCCTCACCAAGAGCACTCGAAATTCTTTCACCGGAGGCTGCACACTTGTGTGCTTTATCGAGAGCGTCCGATAGTGAAAGCGCGACTTTCAACTCTTCTGAGCTAAGTCTTTGATTCCGGCTTGATAGAGCCAAGCCGGTTGACTCTCTAATGGTTGGGCCTTCAATAATCTGCAATTTGTTAGCCCAATCAGAGCTAGTCTCCTGTTTGAGCATCCTTCGGATCAAAAATAATTGCTGGGCATCTTTAGTGCCAAAGACTGCAACATCAGGGGTGACAATCTCGAACAGCCTGGCAACTACTGTGAGCATGCCATCAAAATGCGCTTTTCTTGCCTGACCCTCGTACAGCTCTCCAATTGGTCCAGCAGAACGGGTGTTCTTCATATCCTTGTTTGGGTAAATCTCGTCAACAGCTGGCAAGAACAAAACATCTGCACCGGCAGATTCCAAAGCGGTAGTGTCAGCGGACTCGTTTCTTGGGTAAAGATCAAAATCGGAGGTCGAATTGAACTGCAAAGGATTTACAAATATTGAAGCAACGACTAAACCTGCTTGTTTTTTGGCAATTTCAATGAGCGACAAGTGGCCCGCATGTATTGCACCCATGGTTGGGACAAAAGAGATTCTCTTGCCACTTTGCCTGGCCTGAGCTATTTCATCTCGAAGCTCAGATACGGTGCGAATGGTCTTCATTTACTGATCGTCCAATAGTTCGCTTGGGTCAATGCTTCGGTGACCTTTCGAAAGAGCCTGATCCACGGCGCTTTCAATAACTGGCGCAATAACAAGTGCTGGGTTTTCAACCCCTGCTTGCTTCAGTAACCCAACGGCCTGGTTCACAATCATTGCGGAGAAATTGCTGGCCACCTCAATCGCTTCTGCGTAACTGTCGCGCTGGGATGCTTCAATAACTATCGGCTCAGCTCCCATTTCAATAACAAGTGCTTGAGCTATCGGAAGCGCAACCTGGGGGGCGCTAACTGCAAAGTAGCTTTCTTTCATGCGACGAAGATCAAGACTTGTTCCGGTGAAGTGCATTGCGGGGTGAATAGCTAGCGCAATAGCGCCTTGCGAGGTAGCGGAGAAAAGAATCTCATGACCATGATTTGGTGCGAAGTGAACAACTATCTGACCGGATCGCCAAGCATTTGATTCGGCGAAGCTTGAAGCTGTTGACTCGATTTCGTTTCCCGGAACCGAAAGTAGCACTAGATCTGATGCTGCAAGGATCTCTTCATCCGATAGTGGCTTGGCAGTAGGGAACAAGTGTTCTAGCTTGTCTTTCGAGTCAGCCTGATCTTTAGGCACAGCAACCACCAGGTGTCCTGCTTCTTGTAAGGCTGTTGCAATTGCGATGCCAATGGCATCGCCGCCAATAAGACCGATGTTTAGTCTTCCCTGCTTCAATTGCTCACCATCTGATCTGTCTGATTGTCTTTGGGCTCATCGGGTAGTCGACAAATTTGTTCCGAGACAATTGCCGCGACGGTAAGTACCACGCTGGCAACTAAGCCGAAACTGTTTTGTAGCAGTGCTGCAGTAAAACTTACAGGCAAACTCAGTTGGGCGATCATTGCCCCTAAATGCCAGCCCACAAACCCCGAACCAGTTATTGCGCTTGCTTTAGCAAGAAGCACTACTCGAACCGCATAAAAAGGGTCGACCCGTTTTGGTCTTGGTCCCTTGGTGTATTGAGTAAGCGATGCTTTGTATCGCCAGATTGGAATAGTTAGCCCCAGCAGTATGAGCGCGATTGCCGCAAGGGTGACAAGCAGATTGGTCGGCGAAGCTGGAACAGCCATACCGTTTGCGACCAGCAACCGAACGGCAACAAAAGAAAGAACAGTGACGCCAAAGACAATTACTAGAACGACACTTGCTTTTGTCGGCTTCATTTTTGCAACCAGACTTGGTCTTTGATTGGCTCGGCTAATTCAGAAACTTTCCCGACTCCAACAAGCTCTGCCTCAGAGTCCATCAGCGACCAAGGAACTAACACGAATGCACGTTCGTGAGCTCTCGGGTGTGGGAGGGTAAGGTTTTTGGTCACTAGCTTTTTGTTTTCGAAAGTGATGATGTCAATATCTAAAGATCTTGATTCCCAGCGGCGTTCTCGCACTCGACCGTGGGAAAGTTCAACATCGGATGTGGCTTTGAGAAGGCTCTTTGGCGTCAGCTTGGTGGCAATTTTGATTACACCGTTTAGGTAATTCGGTTTTGATTCATCAAGGCCTGATTCAGTCACTGCAATTGACTCCACCAGCGGAGATTGTTCCAAGACACGAATCTTGGGATGAGCGCTGAGCTGTTCGATAGCAGACTGAATAGTTTCCCCTCGGTCTCCAAGATTGGAGCCCAGCGCTAGAACCGCAATCTTCCAGCCAAACATCATTCTGGTTTCTTGGCGCTAGCTGTTACCGCAACTGTGTCGAAGAAAAGATCTATTGGGGCATCAGGCTTAGAAACGGTGACTTTTACCTTTCTGGCCCATGGGCTGGCAGCAAACAAAACCTCATCGGCAAGACGTTGAGAGAGTGTCTCCAAAAGATTGACTGGGTTTTGTCCAACATTCTTAGAAATTAGTTGGGCTAGTTCTGCGTAGCTAACGGTGTTGGCAATATCATCCGTTGCAGAAGCTCTCTCGCTGTCAATCCAGATTTTGGCATCGACAATGAAATACTGTCCGTTTTTTCTTTCGTGCTCCATGACGCCGTGGTATCCGAAAATTCTTAGGCCACGAATCTCAATTTTCTGGGTCATGGTCTAACTCTGCCCACCGGTATCTTCATTTGCAACTGCAAGGGCTTCGACCACCTGAATGGCGTCCAGAGTGGTCGAGACATTATGGACTCTAACCGCCCATAGTTTTCTTTGGAGAAGAAGTGCTGTCAGAACAGCGGTTGCTAGATCTCGCCTTTGGTTGCTAACTTCACCTTGGCTATCGGGCTCTAGAGCACCTGCAATAAAGCGCTTTCTTGATGCTCCAACAAGAATCGGCAAATCAAGTTTTTCTAGCTCGTCGAGACGGGCTACCAGATGCCAGTTTTGTGTGATGTCTTTTGCAAACCCAAGGCCTGGATCAATGATCAAGCGGTTCCTCGAGATACCGGCATCAAGAGCCTTGGTAACCCTGGCCTGAAGTTCTTTGGCAACATCGACTGCAACAGACTCGTAGTTGTTCAGAGAATCCATAGTTTCGCTAAAGCCACGCCAGTGACTAATGATGAACTTGCAACTAAGTGGTTGCAGTACACGAAACATTTCTTCGTCAGCGAGGCCACCAGAAACATCGTTCACAATTGATGCTCCGGCCTGAACAGCCAACAGTGCTGTTTCACTGTTCATGGTGTCGATGCTGATTTGGGCGCCGCTTGCAGCAAAGTCAGTGTTTGAGGTGAGTGCTTTTATAACAGGTATGACCCTGGCTTGCTCTTCTTCGATTTTTACCCTCAGAGCGCCAGGTTTTGTTGATTCTCCGCCCAGATCAACAATGTTTGCACCTTGGGAAATAAGTTCAAGAGCATGAGCTAAAGCGTCATCAGCACTTAGAAAGTGTCCACCGTCGGAGAACGAATCTGGGGTGATGTTTACTACACCCATGATTAGTGGTCTTGAAAACGTCTTCACTTGGAAATCAGGGCCATTATCTCTTGGCGATCGATGGCCTCGCTGTATTTGCCAAGAGCCTTCACGGTTACGGTGTTTGCCTCAGGTTGTCTTGCTCCCCTGGACGCAACGCAGTGGTGTCTGGCTTCGATAACAACAAGTACACCTTGGGCATCTAGTCCCTGCTGGATCGCTTCGGCTATTTGAGAAGTTAGGTTCTCTTGTAACTGGGGTCTAGCGGCAAGAACTTCCACAAGTTTTGGAATACGCCCTAGCCCTACAACTTTGTCTTTAGGTAGGTATGCAACGTGGGCAACACCTGTGAAGGGAAGTAGGTGATGCTCACAAATTGAAACCAGTTCGATGTCTTTGAGAATCACCACATCGTTTTGCTCGGCTGGAAACGTATCCTCAAGAACCTTCAGTGGGTCAACGCCAACACCCTTGAAGAACTCTTGGTAAGCGTCGGCAAACTTTTCTGGAGTAGCTTTTAGCTCCGAGCGGTTGGGGTCTTCGCCAATAGCGGTGAGTAGCTCGGTCACCGCTTTTTTAATGCGATCTATGTCAACCAATTACTTTTTCTTAACTACCCGTGTGGTCTTTTTGGCAGCAGGTTTTGCTTTCTTCTTGGAGGCTGCCTTCGCTGAATCCTTTGCGTTTTGGGCGTCAGCTTTTTTCTTTGCTGCCACTTTGGCTGTAGTGGAGCCTTTGGAAGGAATAGCAATTGGACCCTTCTTAGATCCAGGCCTAGATGCCTTGGATAGCCAAGGCTTGCGCTTTGGGGCTTTCTTTATGCCTTTGAAGATCCTCGCGATGTCATCTTGATTCAGAGTTTCTTTTTCCATCAACTCTTTGGCCATGACATCCAGAGCTTTGCGGTTCACGTTCAATGCCTTGTAGGCCTCGTCGTGAGCGGTATCTAAAATCTTTCGAATCTCTAAATCAATCTGGTGCGCCACCTCGTCGGAGTACTCTCTTGCCTGTGCCATGTCGCGACCGATAAATACTTCGCCACCGCCACCGTAAGAAACTGCTCCAACTGCTGATGAGAAACCAAACAAGGTCACCATCTGTCTTGCAATTTTTGTTGCCTTCTCGAAGTCATTCGATGCGCCGGTAGTTGGGTCGTGGAAAACTATTTCTTCAGCGGCACGGCCACCTAGAGCGTATGCAATTTGATCCAGCAACTGGTTTCTTGTTACCGAGTAACGATCTTCCATTGGCAAAACCATGGTGTATCCAAGGGCGCGTCCTCGAGGCAAAATAGTGACTTTGGTAACTGGATCGGAATAGTTCATCGAAGCTGCAACTAGTGCGTGGCCGGCTTCGTGGTAAGCGGTGTTCAGTCTTTCCTCATCTTTCATCAGACGCGACTTCTTTTGTGGTCCGCCGATTACTCGATCAATTGCTTCGTCAATGATTTCAGCAGTAACTGTCTTTAGGTTCTCTCTTGCAGAAAGAAGTGCTGCTTCATTGAGTACGTTTGCCAAATCTGCTCCGGTAAACCCTGGTGTTCTTCTCGCAATAAGAGCTAGGTCAACGTCTTCGGCCATTGGCTTGTTCTTAGCGTGAACTCGAAGAATCTGTTCGCGACCTGCAAGATCTGGTGCTCCAACACCAATCTGCCTATCGAATCTGCCAGGTCGTAATAGTGCCGGGTCTAGAACATCTGGTCGGTTGGTAGCGGCAATCAAGATCACGTTGGTGTCCGAATCGAATCCGTCCATCTCAACTAGCAATTGGTTCAGGGTCTGCTCGCGCTCGTCGTTTCCGCCACCAATACCAGCACCGCGCTGACGACCAACGGCATCGATTTCGTCAACAAAGATAATTGCCGGCGATGCCTGCTTAGCTTGCTCGAACAAGTCGCGAACCCTGGAAGCTCCAACACCGACGAACATTTCAACAAAGTCAGAACCGGAAATTGAGAAGAAGGGAACCCCAGCTTCACCGGCCACTGCCTTAGCAACTAGTGTCTTACCGGTTCCTGGAGGGCCATAGAGCAGCACTCCTCTTGGAATCTTTGCTCCGAGAGCTTTGAAGCGCTCGGGCTTTTTCAAAAAGTCTCGGATCTCTTCGAGTTCTTCGAGGGCCTCATCAATTCCGGCAACGTCTTTAAAGGTGACTGTTGAAGATTCTTTGGTCACCATCTTGGCTTTGGATTTTCCAAACTGCATTACTTTTCCGCCGCCACCTTGCATCGAGGAAAGCAGGAACCAGAAAATCAAACCGATCAGAATAAATGGCAACAGGGAACCTAAAAGAGCTAGGTACCAGGGAGTGTTTGGAACTTCGTCGTTGTAACCTTCTGCGATGTTTGCATTGGTGATTACTTCAACAACTTGATCGCCTCGCGGAGCTACATAGAAAAATTGAACCTGGGAGCCAAATTCTTTATCGGGATTGATTAGCTCAACATCAACTCTTTGGTCACCGTCAAGAATCTTTACAGACTTCGCCTTGCCGGATTCGATTAGCTCCAGCCCATACTTGGTATCAACCTGTTGAAAGGTTTGATTGTTTATAAGACTGGTTCCAACTACCAAAATGAGGATGGCTAGAAATATCCAGACAAACGGGCCTGAGAGGATTTTTTTGAGATTCATAGACTCCTAGGTTATCCCAGGCAGACTGACAGATTCCTAGGAATAGACAGTCGGTGACAAAACCGCTACCCCAGGAAGGGTTCGGTACCGCTCGTTCCAGTCCAGCCCATAGCCGACCACGAACTCGTTAGGGATTTCAAACCCAACCCAGCGCACATCTACTTCTACTTTGGCCGCGTCCGGTTTTCTAAGCAGGGTTACTACCTCCACTGAGCCAGCCCCACGGGCTTCCAAGTTTGAAACCAACCAAGAAAGGGTCAGGCCCGAGTCAACGATGTCTTCAACAATGAGAACGTTCTTGCCCAAAACATCGGTGTCTAAATCCTTCAGGATTCGAACTACGCCAGAAGAGGTAGTTCCAGATCCATAAGAAGAAACTGCCATCCAATCCATTTGCACTCTGGTCTGCAGTGCTCTGGACATATCAGCCATGAACATCACGGCACCCTTTAGAACCCCAACAAGTAAAAGATCTTTCCCTGCGTAGTTAGCATCAATTTCCTTCGCTAGTTCTGCGATGCGAGTTTTTATTTGTTCTTCGGTAACTAAAACTTTTTCGATCTCAGAAGAGACTGCTTCGATATCCAATTACTTCTCCTGGGTGGCTTTGAGTGTGATGGTTTTGCCTTTGCGCTCTACTCTAACGCCTGGAAGCGCCAAAGGCTTTTGACCATGCCAGTTCAAAACCAAATCTGTAACAGCCAAAACATGAACCCTCGAAGAGTCCACCTCGAAATAATCAATTGCAGATTTGATGACCCGATTACGAATTGCGGCAGGAAGCTTTAACATACCTGACTGATCCAGGGTTACTGTTAGCGCACTGGTTTTGGCAATTTTCTTGAAAGCTTTTTCAGCAACACTACTTAGGTACTGATCATCCTCTTGTAAGTGACTACTGGTGCGAATCAGGTTACTGAAGATGCCGTTACCAAGTTGCTTTTCGAGAAAGGGTAGAACTACTTTGCGAATTCGAACCCTCAGAAACTTTAGGTCCTTGTTTTGTGGGTCTTGCCAAGGTGAAATCTTTTCGTCTTTGCAAAACTGCTCAGTAGTGTTTCTGTCAATAGAAAGTAGTGGCCTTAGAAGCCTCTCGCTTTTGGCGCTCATACCCGAAAGAGATTTGGAACCTGAACCCCTGGTTAGTCCAAGTAAAACTGTTTCTGCCTGATCGTTAGCGGTGTGACCCAAAACAATAAAGTCTGACTTGCTTTCAATGCGAATGCTTTCAAGTGCTTTATAGCGAGCGTCTCTAGCGGCAGCCTCGGGTCCGCCTCTAGTTCCGACTTTCACTTTTTTACTCCAGGCTTCGGTGATGCCAATTTGGTGAAGCTTTTCTAATGTTTGCTCAGTTACTTTTGCTGAAGCTTTTTGCAATCCGTGATCAATTGTCACGGTTGCAACTTTTAGTTTTAGTTTCTTTGATTCAAAAAGGGTGGCTGAAGCTAGGGCTAGTGAGTCGGCACCTCCTGATACTGCAATGAGTAGTTTTTGCCCTGGTTTGGTGTGTGCGGCGAGGATCTCGCGAACTGCATGGCGGATTTCGCCCTGTGCTGGGCTTAGCCGCTTGCGTTGAGGCACAATCAATCCTTTGATTAGATAATCTTTATTAGGTAAGCCTATTGAGGAGAGCAATGTTTGAAGTCGTAATCGAGATCCCTCGGGGTTCTAGGAACAAGTACGAAGTAGACCATGAA
>JBIIQC010000012.1:0-34274 GCA_044342295.1 Rhodoluna sp.
GATAGACCCAGCAATTCTCGGTGGCATCAAGGTTCAAGTAGCTGGAGAAGTTATTGACGGTAGCGTTGCTAACCGTCTCAAGCAAGCAAAGATGATGCTGGCTTAGGCCAGCATTTAACCGGGGTTCGCCCCAGAAGTAGAGGAAGCAAATGGCAGATCTAAAAATCAGCCCAGATGAGATTCGCGACGCCCTGAAGGGTTTCGTGAACTCCTACGAGAGCGACAAGGCTTCGCGCAACGAGGTCGGACACGTAATCGATGCCGGTGACGGTATCGCTCACGTTGAAGGACTTCCATCTGCGATGGCCAATGAGCTTCTAAAGTTTGCTGATGGCACCCTAGGTCTTGCTCTGAACCTTGACGAGCGCGAGATCGGTACCGTTATCCTCGGAAACTTTGAGGGCATCGAAGAAGGTATGGAAGTTCAGCGCACCGGTGAGGTTTTGTCTGTTCCAGTTGGAGATGCTTTCCTAGGTCGAGTCGTTGACCCGCTAGGTAACCCAATCGATGGCCTAGGGGAGATCAAGGCAGAGGCACGTCGTGCCCTTGAGCTTCAGGCTCCTGGTGTTATGGCTAGAAAGTCAGTTCACGAGCCACTGCAAACAGGTATCAAGGCGATCGACGCCATGATTCCGGTAGGTCGCGGACAGCGTCAGCTAATCATTGGTGACCGTCAGACCGGTAAGACCGCAATCGCGATCGACACGATCATTAACCAAAAAGCCAACTGGGCAACTGGAGATCCAGTCAAGCAGGTTCGTTGCATCTACGTTGCAATTGGTCAAAAGGGTTCAACTATTGCAGGTATCAAGGCAGCTTTGGAAGAAGCGGGAGCGTTGGAGTACACAACCATCGTTGCCTCTCCTGCATCTGACCCAGCTGGTTTCAAGTACCTAGCGCCGTATACAGGTAGCGCTATCGGACAGCACTGGATGTATGGCGGCAAGCACGTACTTATCATCTTTGATGACCTATCAAAGCAGGCAGAAGCCTACCGAGCAGTGTCTCTTTTGCTTCGTCGTCCACCGGGCCGTGAGGCATACCCGGGAGACGTTTTCTACCTACACTCTCGTTTGCTAGAAAGATGCGCAAAGCTCAACGACGAATTGGGCGGCGGTTCTATGACCGGTCTTCCAATCATTGAGACCAAGGCCAACGACGTTTCTGCATATATCCCAACCAACGTGATCTCGATCACCGACGGTCAGATCTTCTTGCAGTCGGATCTATTCAACGCTAACCAGCGACCAGCTATCGATGTTGGTATCTCGGTTTCTCGAGTAGGTGGAGCTGCCCAGGTGAAGGGAATCAAGAAGGTTTCTGGAACCCTAAAGCTTGAGCTCGCTCAGTACCGCTCACTAGAAGCCTTCGCGATGTTTGCTTCCGACTTGGACGCGGCATCTCGTCAGCAGCTAGCACGTGGAGCGCGTTTGATGGAGCTTCTAAAGCAGCCACAGTACTCTCCATACCCAGTTGAGGATCAGACAGTTTCTATTTGGGCTGGAACCTCGGGCAAGTTGGATGAAGTTCCTGTTGAAGACGTGCTTCGCTTTGAAGCGGAGTTCCTTGACTACCTAAAGCGCAACAGCAAGGTAATTGAGACCATTCGTGAAACCAAGAACCTCGAAGATGACACCATCCGCGAGCTGGATGCAGCCATTGAAAAGTTCAAGAAGGGCTTCCAAACCGGCCAGGGTGTTCCACTTTCTTCACTTGGAAACGAAGCCGTTAGCGCTTTGGAAGAAGAAGACGTAAACCAGGAAAAGATCGTTAAGCAAAAGCGCTAAAGCGTAGTTGCCAATTCGAGACTAGGAAAGGAGAGATATGGGAGCGCAGCTAAGGGTTTACCGACAGAAGATTAAGTCGGCACAGACCACAAAGAAGATCACTCGCGCCATGGAGCTTATTTCGGCTTCTCGTATCTACAAGGCGCAGCAACGCGTTGCTGCTTCTACTCCTTACTCAAGAGCGGTTACCCGCGCAGTATCAGCGGTAGCGACCTACTCGAACATCGATCACCCGCTGACTACTGAGCCAGAGATAATTGATCGCGCGGCGGTTGTTATCTTCACTTCTGACCGCGGTCTTGCTGGAGCATTTTCTTCGAACGTTCTCAAAGAAGTTGAGCAGCTAGTAACTCTTTTGAAGAGCCAGGGCAAGGACGTTGTTTACTACCTAGTTGGACGCAAGTCAGTTAGCTACTTCAATTTCCGCAGGCGCCTATCTCGCCAGCAGTGGATTGGTGGTACTGACCTTCCTGAGTTCGAAACCGCAAAATCAATTGCTGATGCTCTCTTGGCTGATTTCAACACCGACGCCAAGGATGGGGGAGTAGACGAGATTCACATGGTCTATAACCGCTTCGTGTCGATGATTTCCCAGGTTCCAGAAGTTGTGAGATTACTTCCTCTTGAGGTAGTAGAGGGTGTCGAAGAGCCTTCGAAGAGCGAGATCTTCCCGCTTTATGAGTTTGAGCCAGATGTAAACAAGGTTCTTGATGCCTTGTTGCCGGTATACATCGAGAGCAGAATCTTCAACGCAATGCTTCAGTCCGCTGCTTCCGAGCACGCTGCGCGTCAGAAAGCGATGAAGTCAGCAACCGATAACGCCGAGAAGTTGATTTTGAACTACACCCGCTTGAGCAACCAGGCACGTCAATCAGAAATTACGCAACAGATTTCCGAAATCGTCGGTGGTGCGGATGCACTAGCCACCGTTGGCGATGAGGACTAAGAGAAAGATAAGAAATGGCTGAGACAAAGACAACCCCACAGGCAGGCACCGGGCGCATTGCTCGAGTAAATGGTCCGGTGGTTGACATCGAGTTCCCACACGATGCCATCCCTGCGATCTACAACGCCCTCACGACAGAGATCGACCTGTTGGGAGAAACCACAACTCTTACCCTTGAGGTGGCTCAGCATCTAGGCGATGACCTAGTTCGCGCCATCGCTCTAAAGCCAACCGATGGTTTGGTTCGCGGCGGGTCGGTTACCGACACCGGAGCACCAATTTCTGTTCCAGTTGGAGATGTCACCAAGGGCCACGTATTCAACGTAACCGGTGAAGTTCTAAACGCTAAGCCAGGCGAGAAGATCGAAGTCACCGAGCGTTGGCCGATTCACCGTCAGCCACCAGCTTTCGACCAGCTTGAGTCAAAGACTCAGATGTTCGAGACCGGAATCAAGGTTATTGACCTTCTAACACCTTACGTTTTGGGTGGAAAGATTGGTCTATTCGGTGGTGCCGGTGTTGGTAAGACCGTTTTGATTCAGGAAATGATTTACCGTGTGGCCGAAGACCACGACGGTGTGTCCGTGTTCGCAGGTGTTGGTGAGCGTACCCGTGAAGGTAACGACCTAATCGACGAAATGACCGAGTCCGGTGTTATCGACAAGACCGCCCTCGTGTTTGGTCAGATGGATGAGCCACCAGGCACGCGTTTGCGTGTTGCCTTGTCTGCTTTGACAATGGCGGAGTACTTCCGCGATGTTCAGAAACAGGACGTGTTGCTATTTATTGACAACATCTTCCGCTTCACTCAGGCAGGTTCTGAGGTTTCCACGCTTCTTGGCCGTATGCCATCTGCCGTGGGTTACCAGCCAAACTTGGCAGATGAGATGGGTCTACTACAGGAGCGCATTACCTCAACCCGTGGTCACTCCATTACGTCGCTGCAGGCAATTTACGTTCCTGCCGATGACTACACCGACCCAGCCCCAGCAACCACATTTGCTCACTTGGATGCAACAACTGAGCTAAGCCGTGAAATTGCTTCCAAGGGTCTATACCCAGCGGTGGATCCACTTTCTTCAACTTCGAGAATTCTGGACCCTCGTTACATCGCGAAGGATCACTACGAGACTGCCGTTAGGGTCAAGCAAATTCTTCAGAAGAACAAAGAGCTTCAGGAAATCATCGCCATCTTGGGTGTTGAGGAGCTTTCCGAAGAAGACAAGGTTGCAGTATCAAGAGCTAGAAGAATTCAGCAGTTCTTGTCTCAGAACACCTACATGGCTACCAAGTTCACCGGTGTTGCAGGTTCTACCGTTCCACTCAAGGAGACCATCGAAGGATTCTCCAAGATTGCTAACGGTGACTTTGACAACGTGGCGGAGCAGGCGTTCTTCAACGTCGGTGGCCTTGAAGACGTTGAGCGCCAGTGGGCCAAGATCCAGAAGGAATCTGGTAACTAACCTTGTCCGAAAAAACTCTGCGGGTTGAGCTAGTTGCTGCCGACAAGGCAGTCTGGTCTGGCGAAGCCAAGTTGGTGGTAGCCAAAACAGTAGAAGGCGAAATTGGTTTGATGCCCGGGCACGAACCTATGCTTGCCATCTTGGCTAACGGTGAGGTTAGAGTTACCAAACCTGAGGGTGAAGTGCTCGTTGTTACCGCAGATGATGGATTCTTGTCAGTCGAGCACGACGTGGTAACTGTTGTTGCCAGAAATGCTTCGCTGGCCTAATCCTGTTCTGGACGGGTACTTGCAGGACGCTCGCGTCTATTTGATGCCGGAATCCACTTCACGTCTCCTCCGTGCTTGATGTTGGCAAAACGCGCTAGGACAAACAACAGATCGCTAAGTCGGTTTAGGTATTTGGCAGCCAAAACGCTTACGCCACCGTTATTGTGACCCTTCTTTGCAGGATCGGTTCCATACTTTTCAATTGCGTGCCAGGTGGCACGCTCGGCCCTACGAACAACTGTTCTTGCCAGGTGAAGACCTGCAGCAAGCCCGGATCCTCCAGGAAGAATAAAGCTGTCCAGCTTTTCAAGCTGCTTGTTGTATTTGTCGATGGCTTCTTCCAGTGCATCAATCCAAATAGCGTCTACTCGCAATGGCTCATACTCGTAGTGCTCGTTTAGAGGGTTTGAAAGGTCTGCGCCTAGATCGAAGAGGTCATTTTGTATCTGAGACAGTAGCGCTAAAGTCTCTGCATCGAACTCGCCGTGAGCTAGTGCAACAGCAACTCCAATTGCCGAGTTAGCCTCGTCAACGTCGGCATAAGCTTCGATACGAGGATCAGTCTTTCTGGTTCTGGAGAAGTCGCTTAGACCAGTAAGGCCTTCATCGCCTGTGCGGGTATAGATTTTTGTAAGTTTGACCATGGTCTAAGTCTAGGCTTATGGAATGATCTTTTTGCTCCCACCGTCTGAAACCAAGGAGCCCGGTGGCAAAAAGAAGCCCAAAATCCTTAGCCACAAAGAATTGGACAAAATTCGAAAACTTCTTCAGCATGCGTTGATTGAAATCTGCAGCACCCCCACACTTGCCGCAAAGGCTCTCAAGCTAGGACCAAAGCAATTGGGGGAAATTCAGGTCAATCTTGATCTTGCAAACCCCAAGTGCCTACCCGCCCTCGACCGGTACACCGGCACACTGTATGACGCACTTAAGGAAGGCGGAATCACGGCAGCCATGAGAGCTAGGGCAGGCAAAAGTGTTTTTATTCAGTCGTCACTGTTTGGCTTGATCTCAGCCGGTGATGAAATCCCAAACTACCGATTATCTGCAGGCTCGAAGCTGCCTGGAGTGAATCTCAAAAAGCTTTGGCAAGAAGCACACGAAGTGGTGTGGCCAAAGCTCTCGAAAGAGATTGTGATTGACATGAGATCTAACTCTTACGCAGAGCTCGCGCCGGTTCCAGAGAACATAGCTTGTTACACCCTTGATGTTGTCTTGGAAGACAAGAAGGGCAAGCGGACCAAGCTGAATCACTTCAATAAGCAAGCTAAGGGGCAGTTTGTAAGATCCGCACTGCGAATAGAGCCTGTACCTAAAACCATTGCAGACCTAAAATCAGTTGCGAAGCTCGCGAATCTAAAGCTTGAATTTACGGGAACGAAGCTTTTGCTAGTTACCTTCAGTTGATTCAGGTGCCGGCATAGGCATTATGTCCATGGTTGAAGGCTCTGGCAGAGCAATAACACCCTCAATCAACGAGATAACCGCATTCCACCATCCCTGGTCGTTTACCAAAATTAGTCCTGGTACCAACCAAACATCGCCCGCAGCATCCCAGATGCTAACCAGAACTTGTTCGGAGCTAACGATAGTTAGCGTCACAGTCTCTTGAGCTGGTTGCTCTTCACCTTCAACGAAATCCGGCTCAATCACTTGCTCGTTACGAGTTGTTGCGTCAGTTGATGTTCCTGTGTACTTCTCGTAAAAGGAAGTTGCTGCAGATCCGTACCAGCGCCAGTCATCTAGGCGCTCAATTGCCTGAACGGCCGAGATGGTGTTAAAAGTACCAACTGGCTCTGCGGTCACTGAGTGACCTCCGGCATAACTGATTTCTCCAGTTGAGGACCATCCGATGTACCACTCGATGCTGGTTGGTTGCCCCTCAACGCTGAGCGCTGCAGAGATATAGACGCCCCACTCGGAGTAATCGATCTTTAGATCTGATTCGGTGACGGTAAGACCAGTTGCGCTAAAGATCTCGAGGGCTTTTGCAACGGCGTCTTCTCTAGTTGGCAGAAGTTCCGGGGTTGGCACTACCTCGGTCCATTCTTCGCAGGCGCCTTCTGATTCTGGCTCACAGGGGCTGGAGGAGGTGCTGATATCACTAGGGTTTGAATAGTTCCAAGATCCAGTGCCAGTCCACCAGATTGAAACCATAGGGTTCACGCTGTCCATGCCCCAAGGATCATCAGACTCGCTATAGAAGTAACCGGGGCTCTGATCACTAAAGTCTGGATACTTTTTTACACTTCCTGTGACACCAAAAGCCGCTGCTGCATTTGTCAAGACAGTTTCCGGAGATCCAGTTCGTGCCAGTTTGTATACCTGTCCTGAACCAGTCTCGGCGGAAAGCTCTGCTCCAGCCAAGTATTCGTAGGTTGTGAAGATTCCGATCATGCTCTTGTCAGCCGAGTCCTCTGAATTCATCTCTGCTCTATTTCCATCCCCTTCTTGGGTTGCAGCCAATTGAATTAGTGGAGGCGCACTAACGTTGGAAACCAGAGCAAGCACTACTATCGCAGTAGCCAATGCAGCAAAGCCGCCCGCTATAGAGAGTTTTATCTTCAGGGGGAGCATCTTTAGATGCTCCGCGAAATGCTTTTCAGAAGCCAGCTTCTTGGAAATGTTCTTGGAATTTTTTGCATTCACGACTCAAGCCTACTGTGACAACTGATTTCTTCTAAAGCAACCCGGGGCATGGTCGTTGACCATACCAATTGACTGCATCATTGCATACATAGTTGTGGGACCAACAAATGAGAACCCGAGCCCCCGAAGTGTTTTACTTAAGGCTTCAGACTCTGGTGTGGTGGCTTTGAACTCGAAGCCAGAAGCAGGGCTCAAAGCCCTCTTGGGGGCGTGGGACCAAATTAAGGAACTAAGAGGCTGATCGAGTTCCAAAATCAGGCGTGCGTTATTGATAGTGGCATTTATTTTGGCCCGGTTTCGAATAATGCCCTCGTCTTGCATGAGCCGCTCGATGTCCTTATCGGTCATCCTGGCAACCTTGCGGATGTTGAAATTATGGAATGCTTTTCTGAAACCTTGCCTGCGCTTCAAGATCGTGATCCAGGAAAGACCCGCTTGAAAGGCCTCCAGAGCTAACTGCTCGAAGAGTTCATTTTCTCCCGCTAGCTTTACGCCCCACTCAGTGTCGTGATACTCAATGTATGTCTGATCTTGCTTGGGCCAGCTGCAGCGCTTCAACCCGTCTGCATACTTGGTAACAAACTCACTCATAGGAGATGCCCTCGTGCTCCAGTAGTAGCTTTTTGGTCTTGATCCCCTGGCCACCTGAGTAGCCAGTGATTGAGCCATTTGATCCTAGAACTCGGTGGCACCCAACCAACAGGGGAGTTGGGTTTGCTCCTACCGCGGCGCCAACCGCCCGACTAGCAAGTGGCTTTCCAATTCCGGCCGCAATTTCTCCGTAGGAAATCGTCTTTCCAAAGGGCACTTTAGCAATAGCTTTCCAAACCGCCAGCTGAAATGGCGTGCCAGAAACTTTCAGGGGAAGGCTAAATTTTGGAAGTGCACCCTTCAGGTAAAGAGCTAACTGTTTGCCAGCCTCGTCTAGAACTTTTGAGGACCCTAAGGAAGTTACCTTTTTGCAAAGCTCGACGGAAGTAATTTTTTCCGCCTCTGCGGTGAGGGTTATGAAACCAAAAGGGGAGGGGAATGATCTCCTTGAGATCGCTGCATCGCTCATGAGTCAATTGTTGTCGGTTTTTGGTCGAGTCAAGCAAGATTTAAAGGTTGTGGAAAAGCTAAACCCCAAGACCCGTTGGGTCTTGGGGTAAATGTAGCTTGGTTTAGAACTTGCTCATCGCAGGGGTCAAAACCTTGCGAAGGATCTGCTCTATCTCGTTGAACTCTTTAGGGCCAATGGTTAGCGGAGGTGCTAACTGGATTACAGAGTCACCTCGGTCATCGGCACGGCAGTAAAGACCTTCTTCGAGAAGCTTTCCAGCAAGATAGCCGCGAAGAAGCTTCTCACGCTCTGGAGCGGTGAAAGGCTCTTTTGTCTTCTTGTCCTTGACTAGCTCGATAGCAAAGAAGTAGCCATCGCCACGGATGTTTCCGACGATTGGGAGATCGTAGAGCTTCTCAAGAGTTTTCTTGAAGATCGCGGAGTTCTTGGCCACGTTTCCTACTAGGTCTTCTTCATCAAAGATGTCTAGGTTCTCAAGTGCTACCGCACACGCAACCGGGTGAGCCGCGAAGGTGTATCCATGAGCCAAAATGTTGGTTCCGGTAGTGAAGGGCTCAAACAATTTCTCGGTAAGCATCAGTGCTCCAAGAGGCTGGTAAGAAGATGTAATTCCCTTAGCGGTAATCATCATGTCTGGCTCGATGCCATATCTTTCACAAGCAAACATGGCACCAGAACGGCCGAAACCAGTGATGGTCTCATCCGCTACGAGCAGGATGTCGTACTTGTCGCAAATCTCTCTCAGGCGCCTGAAATATGCAGGGTGAGCGGTAAAGCAACCACCGGAGTTTTGGATTGGCTCGACAAAGATCGCGGCCACGGTGTCCGGGTCTTCAAAGAGAATCATTTCTTCGGCACGGTTAGCAGCCCACATTCCAAATTCCTCTTCGGTCTTAAACGAAGAAGGAGCGCGGTAGAAGTTGGTGTTTGGAATTCTAAAAGTTGAAGGAACCAGAGGCTCAAACATCTTCTTCATCGCCGGAATACCGGTAATCGAAAGAGCTCCCTGGCTGGTGCCGTGGTAAGCGACGTGACGAGAGATAACTTTGTGCTTGGTTGGCTTTCCAGTCATCTTGAAATACTGCTTCGCAATCTTCCAAGCACTTTCTACTGCTTCACCACCACCGGTGGTGAAGAAAACCCTGCTGATGTTTGCTGGAGCATAAGAAATCAAACGCTCAGCTAGCTCAATAGCTGGTGGGTGGGCGTAAGACCAGAGCGGAAAGAAATCTAGTTCGGTTATCTGCTTGGAAGCAGCATCAGCTAATCTCTTGCGGCCGTGACCTGCGTTTACGGAGAACAGTCCTGATAGGCCATCGATGTATTTCTTGCCGTGCACGTCGTAAACGTAGTGACCTTCGGCTTTAGCCATGATTGGAATCTCTTTGTTGGCGAATGATCCGTGGCGGGTGAAGTGCATCCAAAGATGAGATTTGGCAGATTTTTCCAGCATGGCCGGAGTTATCTTCTTACCTTCTTTACGCGCCTCAACGAGTGCGAGCTTTGGAGTCTTTGCCGATCCCGCCTTAACGGTGCGCTTTAGAAGGGACTTGATCCCGGCAACAAGTTTCTTTGCCCTAGATTCTGTAACTGCCATTTTTCTATTCCATTCGTTTCTAGGGGATTACCTGGTGCCCCAGTTGTAGAACTGCTTTTCTAGCTTCAAATATACGAAGGTTTCGGTCGAAGTTACCCCAGGTAGCCGCCTGATTTGGGAGTTAATAATCTTGATTAGTGAGTCATCGTTTTCACAAACAATCTCCACTAGGACATCAAAGCTTCCCGCGGTAATGACCACGTAGTCCACTTCTGGCATCTTGCTGAGGGCGCTAGCGATCTCACTAGTATCACCCGAGCACTTGATACCAACCATGGCCTGGGTATAGAAACCAAGCTGAACCGGGTCAGTTACGGCAACGATTTGCATCACACCTTTTTCGGTGAGTTTTTGAACCCGCTGTCTAACGGCTGCTTCGCTAAGGCCTACGGCCTTGCCTATTTCTGAATAGGACTTGCGTCCATCATCTTGGAGCTGCTCGATGATCAACTTCGAGACGTCGTCGAGCGCTGAGGCCTGGGCTCTTCCACTTCTCGACATACATGGATTTTGCCAGCCAACCATTGAATTAGCAAACGAATTAGTTCCCATTGGGTCAAACCGCAACTAATTCGATACAAAACTCGTGATTTTGGGGTCATTTTCTGGGATTAGAATCGATTCTAAACAGGGGTCGCTACCTCTTCTACAAAGGAGTATGAACAAATGGCAGTTCGCGAACTAAAAAACTTCATCAATGGAAAATACGTTGAGGCTAGCTCCTCCGAAAGATCCGATGTTGTCAATCCAGCTAACGGTAAGACTTACGCCACCGCAGCAGTTTCTTCGGAAGCTGATGTTGCAGCCGCTTACAAAGCTGCCGAAGCTGCATTCGAGGTGTGGAGTAACTTCACACCATCCGAGCGTCAGCTAGCACTTTTTAGAATTGCCGATTCGCTAGCGGCAAGAGCGGGTGAAGCTGCCGATGTGGAATCTGAAAACACCGGAAAGCCAAGACCAACTCTTGTTGAGTACGAAATGGATCCATCGGTTGACCAGATTAGATTTTTTGCAGGAGCTGCAAGAAACCTAGAGGGTCGCGCAACCGCAGAGTATGCGCGTGATCACACTTCTTCTATTCGTCGTGAACCAATTGGTGTTATCGGTCAGGTAACTCCTTGGAACTACCCACTAAACATGGCGGTCTGGAAATTTGCTCCGGCAATTGCTGCAGGAAACACCGTCGTATTGAAGCCATCGGACACCACACCTGCCTCAACACTGTTGTTGGCAGAAATCGCAGCAGAACACCTTCCTCCAGGGGTGTTCAACGTTGTCACAGGTAACCGCGACACAGGCCGCGCCATGATTGAAAACGAAATCCCACAAATGGTTTCAATTACCGGTTCGGTTCGTGCCGGAATGGAAGTTGCAAAATCTGCAGCAGCTGATGTCAAGAAGGTCCACCTAGAACTTGGCGGTAAGGCTCCAGTAATTGTTTTCCCAGATGCTGACTTGCAAAAGGCTGCAGCTCAGATTGTGGTCGCAGGGTATTTCAACGCTGGTCAAGACTGCACCGCGGCGACCAGAATTCTGGTTCACGAGAACGTGCACGATGAGTTCTTGGCACTGCTAGTTGCTGAGGTTAAGGCAAATGCGCAAACCGGAGATCCAAAGCGCGATGACATCTTGTTTGGTCCAGTCAACAACGCGGGCCAGCTAGAAAGAGTCAAGGGCTTTATTGACCGTCTGCCTTCACACGCCAAGCTAGAAACTGGAGGCTCTCAGCTTCCAGGGGATGGTTACTTCCTAGAAGCAACCGTTTTGTCTGGATTGCAGCAAAAAGACGAGCACATCCAAAACGAAATCTTTGGTCCGGTTATCACCGTTCAGAAGTTCAAGGATGCCGATGAGGCCATGAGAAACGCCAACGACGTGAAGTATGGTCTTGCAGCCAGCGTGTGGACATCGAATCACACCACCGCAATGCGCTTTAGCAAGGGCTTGAACTTTGGCTGTGTATGGATCAACACCCACATCCCACTAGCTGCCGAAATGCCACACGGTGGTTTCCGTCACTCCGGTTACGGGAAAGACCTATCTATGTATGGCTTTGAGGACTACACCCGCATCAAGCACGTTATGAGCTACATCGGGGACTAATCCACAACTTGCAAACCAAGTATCTAAACCTGCCTCAGATTGAGGCAGGTTTAGTTTTATGCAATGGATTTGGTATCTGCCCTCGATGCTTATTGGCCTCGGCTTTGGTTTTTCAAGCGGCTATTGGCAGCTAGCGCTTATCAGCGTATTTATGGTGCTGATACTTATCGGAACGCAGGTCTATAAAAATCGCTATCCGCAGTTCGATGAAAACAGCGTGGTGCACGTATCCAATGCCTCGGTTGCCATTGACAACCGAGTGTTACCTAGATTTCAATTTCTCTGGAAAGCGCAATGGCATCAGTTACTGATTGCCGAGCTTTCACGTGTATCAGCAGGTGATCACTTCTCTAGGGCTCTTGATCGAATAAAGCAGGATCGTTTCAGAGTCAACGGTGCAGGAGAGGGCAAGCTGGTTAGTTGGATTGGGGTGAGCGAGCAAAGAGAGCTAACTCTCGATCTTGTTTCCGATGGCCCGCATCTAATAGTTGTTGGTCCAACCGGATCTGGTAAGTCAGAGTTTCTAAGAATGTTGTTGACTTCGCTTCGGGCAACTCAGGATTTTGAGCTTGCACTTTTTGACTACAAAGGTGGCGCAGCACTTGAAGAGTTTGCAGATGCTTCGATTGGAATAGCTACCGATTTGGATCAGGAGAGTCAGCTGGAGCTTTATGCATTTCTAGCTAGTGAGCTAGCAAAGCGGGAGCAATTATTTGCCAGCGAAAAATGTTCAAGTATTGAAAGCTATGTTTCCGCTGGCAATAGGCTTCCTCGCTTGGTAGTTGTGGTGGATGAGTTCGTGGCTGCTCTAGCAAGTGGGCCAAAGGCTCTTGCCACCATAGACGACATTGCCGCAAGAGGTAGATCCTTAGGGGTGCACCTGGTTGCTGCAACTCAATCTCTAGCTGGAGTATCGCGGGCAATGCTCACAAATCTTCGGGCCAGGGTAGTCATGTCTTCTTCGGACCCAATTGACATGGTTCAACTAGGAATCAATCCAGGAAAGCACAAGCCCATCAACATTTCTGGTTGGGCTAGTGCAATTATTTATTGCGGTAGCAATCAGGCCGCGAGCTTTAGCTTTCCCTTGGGGGTTAGGCCAGAGCCTTTGCAAGCTCAGTTGCCTTCATCGAGTGAGCAACCGCAACCGGCTCGCTCACAAGCGCTCCGTCAAATGTATTCAAGCCAAGAGCCAGTGCTGGATCTGCCGCAAGAGCATTCTTCCAACCCTGATTCGCAATTGCTTTCACGTATGGCAAGGTTGCATTCGTCAAAGCATAGGTAGAGGTGTGTGGGACGGCTCCAGGCATGTTTGCAACACAGTAAAAAACAGTGTCATGAACCTTAAAAGTCGGCTCTGCGTGAGTAGTTGCCTTGGAATCTTCAAAGCAACCGCCTTGATCGATTGCAATGTCAACTAGCACAGCACCTGGCTTCATTTTCTTGACCAGCGCATTGGTCACAAGTTTTGGAGCCTTGGCTCCAGGAATCAAAACGGAACCAATAACTAGGTCAGCGTCTAAAACCGCACGTTCAATTTCGAAAGTGTTGCTCGCAATTGTCTTTAGTCTTCCGGCGTAAAGAGCATCGAGTTCACGCAAGCGATTTAGGTTAGTGTCCAAAACTGTTACGTCGGCACCCATTCCAACTGCTACCGCCACCGCGCTGGTTCCTGCAACACCGCCACCCAAAACAACAACCTTGGCAGGACGGGTTCCAGGAACTCCGCCAAGGAGCATTCCGTTACCTCCGTTTTGACGAAGCAATGTGCTAGCTCCCACCAGCGGTGCGAGGCGACCGGCAACTTCGGACATTGGAGCAAGTAGAGGTAGCTGACGAGAAGGAAGCTGAACGGTTTCGTAAGCGATACCGGTTACCTTCTTATTGATCAGCTCTTGAGTTAAAGGTAAATCTGCGGCGAGATGAAGAAACGTAAACAGGGTAAGGCCCTCGCGGAGCATCGGATACTCAGATTCAATTGGCTCTTTGACCTTTAGTACTAGGTCGCCAGCTGCCCAAGTCTCGCTTGCGGAAGCGGCAATCTTGGCTCCAGCATTCTGGTATTCCTGGTCGGAAATAGCTGAACCAAGACCGGCACCAGCCTGGACGGTGACCTCGTGGCCGGCAGAGACAAGCTCGTGCACTCCAGCTGGAGTAATCGCAACGCGGTATTCGTTGTTCTTGACCTCTTTAGGAATTGAGATCTTCATTGGTTTCTCCTGATTGCTAGATGTCACCTCAATGGGCGCCTTTAGAAGGATACCCGCTCATGAGAAGAAGTGTCAGGGGCAATTTTGGCTGCCCTGAGGGCCCCAACACGCCAAAAATTCCGCCTTCAAAATGGCGGTTTTTTGGCTTTTGGACGAATATTTTGTGGCAGGATAAAGTCCAAGGGTCTGGTTCACCCAGCTCTTTCCTTGTTCGCCTTATATCACCAGGAGTAGCCAATAATGAAAGATCCAAACTCACTTCCACAAGACCCGATGCTTGCTGAGCTTGTAAAGATGTCTCGTCGTAAGACTCTTACCCGCAGAACCGCACTAGCTGGAGCTGCCGGTGTTGGAGCCGCTCTTGGTTTGGCTGCGTGTGCACCTGCCGGAGATGGTGGCGGAGCTACTTCAGAAGCTTTGGTTCCTGCAACCGACGTATCGGAATCCGAGAAGGTATTGGTTTGGAACAACTGGCCAGGTTACATGGACCTGTCAGAAGATGAGCTTTCATTTCCTACACTCGAAAGATTCCAGGAAGAGACTGGAATTACCGTTGAGTACCTAGAGGAATACAACGACAACGACGAGTGGTACGGGATCAACAGAAACGAAATTATTGCAGGTAAGGATGTTGGAGCGGATTTGATTTGCCCGACAGAGTGGCTTGCAGCTCGATTGGTCCGTGATGGCCAGGTTCAGAAACTTGACATTGCCAGCATGTCAAACCACAAGAACGTAGCCCCTGCTTACTTGGGTGCAGCCTACGACGCCAAGCGTGAATTTACAGTTCCTTACCAGGGCATCCTTGGAGGAATTGCATACAACAAAGAGCTTTACAAGGAGCTAACAGGTAAGGATGCACCACAGACTGTTGAAGATCTTTGGGCACCTGAACTAAACGGTCTCGTTGTGCTTCTTTCAGAGATGAGAGACACCGTCGGAATTATCGCTCTTGCAAAGGGCATCGATATAGCTAGCGACTCTTCACTTACCGAAGACGCCTTCAACGGAGTAATTGATGACATCTCTGCTCTCTACTCTGATGGCAAAATTAAGAACTTCGCAGGTAACGAGTACATGGATGGCTTTGCCGCTAATGATTACGTTGCAGGAATTGTTTGGTCGGGAGACGTTATCCAGATGAACACAAGCGAAGGTTACGAAAAGTATGGCTTCTTCCTACCTGAGTCGGGCGGAACTATTTCTGCTGACGTGTTCACAGTGCCAATGGGAGCTACCCACAAGAAGAACGCTGAAGCCCTTATCAACTACTACTACGATCCAGTAAACGCTGCCGAACTGGCAGCCTACGTGAACTACATCACGCCGGTAGTTGGAGCCTATGAAGAGGCAATCAAGATTGATCCAGAGTTGGCAGAAAACAAGCTAATCTTCCCTGACGAAGAGTTCTTGTCTTTGGCTAACGGATTCCGTGCGTTGACCGCTCAGGAAGAGCAGTCATTCGCAACCGCTTGGGGCAGAGTTCAGCTGGGCGCTTAGTTGGCCGTCGAGTTCGTTGCTAGAGGTGCAGACCTAGAGCTAGTTGGAATCAGGAAAGAATTTCCTGGCTTCGTTGCTATTGACGATCTTGACCTAAAGATCCCTGCTGGTGAGTTCTTTGCACTGCTCGGACCTTCTGGTTGCGGAAAGACCACAACGCTGCGCTTGGTAGCGGGCCTTGACTCGCCGACTAAGGGCAAGATCTTGATCGGTAATCAAGACGTTTCGAGCATGAAGCCACACGAGCGCCCGGTAAACACCGTGTTCCAAAACTATGCACTGTTTCCACACATGTCTGTTTTGGAAAACGTAGCCTTTGGTCTTCGTCAGAGAAAAGTTAGTGACCCACTTCCAAAAGCAACCGATGCTCTCAAGTTAGTTGAGCTAGAGCACCTCGGGGACCGCAGGCCCACCCAGCTTTCCGGTGGGCAGCAGCAGCGAGTTGCGCTCGCTAGAGCCCTAGTCAACCGTCCATCACTTCTGTTGTTGGATGAGCCCCTTGGCGCATTGGATCTAAAGCTAAGACGTCAAATGCAAGTTGAGCTAAAAGCGATTCAGATGGAAGTTGGCCTAACTTTCTTGCACGTTACCCACGACCAAGAAGAAGCCATGGACATGGCCGACACCGTGGCGGTTATGAACAAGGGCCGAATTGAGCAGATGGGTGCACCTGAGGCACTTTACGAAAGACCAAAGACATTGTTTGTTTCTAAGTTCTTGGGTCAGTCCAACATCTTTGTTGGTGACGTAGTTGAAAGCTCAGGCGACTCGGTAAGCATCAGTGTTGCAGGAAGACAAATTAAGGTTCCGACAAACCGTGCAGAGAAGACCACAGGAACAATTGCAATCGGTGTTAGACCCGAGAAGGCCTTCTTCCACGAGGACGCAGAGCCTGCTGCTAATGCCGGACTAAACGTTGTTGGCCCCGGAGAAATTATTGACATCAGGTTTACCGGCGTTAGTAACCAGTACCTAATCGACATTCCAAACCTAGGTGAGGTCACGGTGTTTGCCCAGAACATTGGAAAGTCTCCAGTTACTGAGCTGGGCGCCAAGGTTTGGGTGAGCTGGAAGGTGGAGCACAGCTTTGGGCTTGCTGATCTTCCTGAAGCGAAGCCCAAAGGTAACTAGCAGTATGGCCACCCAGGTATCGGTCAAGAAAGTAAAGACCGCAGGGAAAACACCTAATTCGAAAATCCTGTTACTTCTTTTGCTACCAGGACTTTTTTACCTAGGTCTGTTTTTCATAACACCTTTTGCCTCTTTGATCACCACCTCACTTCAGGCACCAGTTCTAGGTGGAGGAATCGGGGTATACCAACCTGGATTGGAATTTGGTAACTACGTATTTGTAGTGACTGAGTATTTTGACCAAATTATTAGATCTTTTGTCTACGCAACGCTCGCTACTTTGCTAGCGCTCGTGATTAGCTATCCGATTGCCTACTTCATCGGCGTGAAAGCCAGAAACAAGCCTGTGTTGCAGGCGCTGCTTCTAACTTTGGTTATCGCCCCATTCTTTATTAGCTTTTTGCTTCGCACTTTTGCGTGGAAGCAAGTTTTTAGTCAGAACTCTTGGATCTCGACCGTTCTAAGAGATCTTGGCCTGATGGCAGAAAACGAATTCCTTTTGGGCTCATCCTTTGTGGTTATCTTTGGTCTTACTTACAACTTCATTCCTTTTATGACGCTGCCGCTTTACACAAACCTTGAGCGTCTCGACACAGCTTTACTTGAAGCCGGCAGTGACCTCTACGCAAAGCCAGCCAGCACTTTCTGGAAGGTAACGTTCCCGCTGTCCATTCCTGGCATCACCTCAGGAACTCTTTTGACATTTATCCCTATCGCAGGTGACTACGTTACGGCCAGCGGTAACTTCCTTGGAAGCCCCAGCACTTCGATGCTTGGAAACGTAATTGAAGCCAACTACATCGGCATTCAAGACTTCCCAAGCGCCTCGGCACTATCGGTTCTTTTGATGGCTGCCATTGTTGTTATGGTTTCGGTTTACATTCGCAGAACTGGAACGGAGGACCTACTGTGAACAAGTTCAGCTTGGGTAAGTACTTACTTCCTACCTACATCTCGTTGGCTTTTATCTTCCTCATGTTCCCAATCGGATACACCTTTGTCTTCTCGTTCAATGACCCATTCAAGAACACTCCTGGCTGGCAGGGCTTCACTTTTGATAACTGGACTGGGGTTTGTAACAACGAAGCGGTGTGTGAGGCATTTGGTAACTCAATCCTGATTGCCGTTACCGCAACCATAGTTTCAACAATCTTGGGAACCATGCTTGCAATTGCAGTTACCAGATACGAATTTAAGTTCCGCTCCGCAACTAACTTGCTTTTGTTCCTGCCACTTGCTACCCCCGAGGTAGTTATGGGTGCGGGCCTTGCCGCACAGTTTTTCAACGTTGGTATCCCACGTGGTATTGGAACAGTGATCATTGGGCACATTCTTTTCACCATTAGCTTCGTGGTAGTAACGGTAAAGGCGAGAATTGCAACATTGGATCCAAAGCTTGAAGAGGCCGGTAGAGATCTTTATGCGCCACCTACTCAAGTGTTTATGAAGATCACTTTCCCGCTGCTTCTTCCTGGAATCATGGCAGCAGCACTGCTATCGCTAGCGCTTAGCTTCGATGACTACATCGTGACTGCCTTCAACTCGGGCACTGAGATTACTTTCCCGAAGTACGTTTATGCAGCTGCGTTGCGAGGAATTCCGCCTGAGGCAAACGTTATTGGTTCAGCAGTGTTTATATTCGCAATTGCGCTGGTCCTCGTGTTCCAGCTTGGTGGCGCGCTAAAGCGCAAGAGAATTGCAAAACTAGCCAAATAGGGCTTTTGCTGCTTCTCTGAAGTGATCGGTGTGACGCTTCACATCTTCCAGTGTTGTCGAAGGTGAAATAAGTGCCATGTTGTGAAACGGCGTCATTAGAATTCCGCGGTTTATTGCATGTAAGTGTAGGTACTGCTGCAGCTCGAAATCATCGGCATCTGCTGCTTCCTTACCGGTTCTTGGAGCGGTTGATCTAAAGCTGTATTCAGCTCGGCAGCCAAGCTGACTAACTTGCCAAGGAATATTGAACTCATCGATTATTTCTTGAACGTCATTGGTCCACACAGTGCAAAGCTGTTCCATTCTTTCGAACGCTTCTTCGGTTAGCACCTCGGTAAGCGTTGCGCGAATGGCCGCCATTGATAGCGCGTTACCCGCCAAGGTTCCTCCAACACCTCCAACGTCAATGTGCTCAAGGTGCAAGCTACCTGCGATTCTCTCGGCAAGTTCTGCACTCATGCCAAAAGTTCCCGCTGGAATTCCGGCACCGATGGTTTTTCCTAGCACTACGGCATCGGGGCGCACGCCACGCCTTCTGGTCATACCTCCTATACCTTCAGAAAGAGTGTGGGTTTCGTCGTGAATCAAGATCACATCGTATTTGGTAGCAAGCTCTCTTAATCCTTCAAGGTAGCCAGGCTCAGGAAGCACAATTCCAATGTTTGTCATTGCGGGTTCAATCAAGGCAGCCGCGATTTCTCCAGAGGCAAAAGCTTTTTCTGCTGCAGGCAGGTCGTTGAAAGGCACGACCCATGTGGTTTCGCTTAGCTCAACCGGAGCACCTATGTTGTTTTCTCTGCTAACGGTGTTGCCTTCCTCGTCGAGGTTGGCAAAAGTTTCATCCACGGTGCCGTGGTAGCAGTAGTCATGGATGAGAATCTTTTTGCGACCGGTTATGTGTCTGGCGTAGCGAATGATGTGACGATTGGCATCGGTTGCGGTAAGTGTGAACTGCCATTTTTCTAGACCAAAGCGGTCGGCAAGGGTTTGCGCGGCAACGGCTGCATCATCCGTTGGCAGCATGAAGGTGATTCCCTTATCGAGCTGCTTCTTGATTGCAGCAACAGATGCGTCGGGGGAGTGGCCAACCATGGCTCCGGTGTCACCGAGGCAAAAGTCGACATAGTCATTGCCATCGACATCGCTAAAGTGAGCGCCTTTGGCGCTTGCTACATAAACCGGATATGGGCCTGGCCACTTTTTCATCCAAGACATTGGAACACCATTCATCATGGGTCCGGCGGCTTTGTCGTGAAGCTTTTTTGACTCGGGATGAGTTTTGACAAACAGCTCTAGCTCTTTGGCAAAGAGTTGCTCTAGGCGCTGTGGATTAGAAAAAGAGGTCATTGGTTTTGCCCTACTACAGTGAGGCGATGCCAGCTTCGACGATGTCCAGTGCTTGGTTCAGCAGGGCATCGGATATAGCTAGCGGCGGTAGGAACCTGATCACGTTTCCGTGGGTTCCTGCGCTCAGAATCACAACTCCGTGACTGTGAGCGTATTTCGAAACTACCTCAACTGCCTTTGAATTCGGGTTCAGAGTTCCTGGCTCAACGAATTCAATTGCCTGCATTGCTCCGCGACCGCGAACATCACCAATTACTGGGTACTTTGCTTTCATTTGCTCTAGGCGAGGAACAAGAATTCTTTCAATGCGCTCTGCTTGTTGGAGAACTCCACCGGCTTCTAACTGGTTTAGAACGGCAACCGCTGCAGCTGCGGCAACTGGGTTTCCACCATAGGTGCCACCAAGTCCTCCGGGGTGAGAAGCATCCATGATTTCAGCTCTTCCGGTAACTGCAGAAATTGGCATACCGCCTGCAATACCTTTGGCGATGATCACTAGATCGGGCTCGAAGCCTTCTTCCCACTCACTAGCAAACCACTTTCCAGTTCTTGCGATACCGGATTGAACCTCATCGGCGACCATCACAATGCCATTCTTGGCTGCCCAGTCGGCGATGGTTTTCAAAAAGCCTGGAGCTGGAACAATAAATCCACCTTCACCCTGAACTGGCTCGATGATTACAGCGGCCAGGCTCTCTGCTCCCACACGCTTTTCCATATAGGTAATCGCACGACGAGCAGCTTCCTCACCGGTCATGCCTTCTGGATCGCGGAATGGGTAAGACATTGGAACGTGGTGCACACCAGGAGCAAAAGGACCAAAGCCGTTGTTGTAAGGGTGTGCTTTGAAGTTCATGGCCATAGTGAGATTCGTTCGGCCGTGGTAGCCGTGATCAAACACGGCTATTTCGCCGCGACCGGTGAATTTGCGAGCAATCTTTACAGCGTTTTCAACTGCTTCGGCACCGGAGTTAAACAAAGCGGAGCGCTTTTCGAACTTCCCAGGAGTTCTGCGGTTCAGAATTTCACAGACCTGAAGGTAAGGAAGGTATGGGGTTACGGTGAAAAGAGAGTGGGTGAGCTTCTGAACCTGCTCCATGACAGCGTCAACAACTTGCTTGTTGGTGTGACCAATGGTCACAACACCAATTCCACTTCCAAGATCAATTAGTTGATTGCCATCAACGTCAACCAACACAGCTCCGTGAGCTCTTTCGATGTATACCGGCAACATGGTGCCAACGCCGTGGCTAACTTCCTGCTGCTTCATTTTGTGAAATTCCAAGGATTTTGGTCCTGGAATAGCGGTCACTAATTTCAGTTCTTGGGTGATTTCCATGGTGGTCTAATTCTATGCCAGCCCAATTGATAGCCCCAGCATGCCATTATTGATAAATGCGCAACGTCATAATCCTTGGATCTACTGGGTCAATTGGGACCCAAGCCATCGAGGTAATCAATAAAAACCCTGTCAAATTCAAAGTTGTCGGCCTAGCCGCAGGGTCAAATTCTAAGGATCTAGAAGCGCAACGTGATCATTTTGGACTTTCTTCCTCCCACGCGGTGCTGGGTGCAGAAGCTGCCACAAAACTTGTTTCTGAAACTAGCGCTGATGTTGTCCTAAACGGAATAACAGGCTCAATAGGTTTAGCTCCAACTCTTGCAGCTCTTCGAACCGGAAAAACTCTTGCTTTGGCTAACAAGGAATCTTTGATTGTTGGTGGCCAGTTAGTAAAAGATTTAGCTGCCCCTGGTCAGATTGTTCCGGTTGATTCCGAACACTCGGCAATTGCCCAGTGTCTTCGTTCGGGGTCTTCGTCAGAGGTAAGAAAACTTATTCTCACCGCTTCCGGTGGACCGTTCAGAGGTTTTACTAAAAAGCAGCTGCAAGCTGTCACCCCCGCACAGGCTCTTGCTCACCCAACCTGGGTGATGGGTCAAGTGGTAACTACCAACTCCGCATCGATGGTCAACAAGGGTCTAGAGATCATCGAGGCTCACTTGTTGTTTGACATACCTTTTGAGAGCATCGAGGTGACTGTTCACCCACAATCCGTTATTCACTCCATGGTGGAGTTCATAGACGGTTCAGTTATTGCCCAGGCCTCACCGCCGGATATGAAACTTCCAATCGCACTGGGCCTAAGTTGGCCAGAGCGAATCTCGGAAGTTTCCGCGCCTATTGACTGGAGTAAGTCTCACAGCTGGCAATTTGATCCACTTGATGAGAATGTCTTTAGCGCCGTGAGACTTGCAAGGCAGGTAGGAAAGCTCGGCAAGAGCTACCCGGCTGTTTACAACGCCAGCAACGAACAAGCCGTTGCTGCATTTCACGCCGGACTAATTTCCTTTGATCAAATCACCGAGCTAATTGAAAGAGCGGTGGATGCCCACGAACCGGATTCGCAGTTGAGTCTAGAAAGTGTGCTGGCTGCGGAGAAGTGGGCAAGAGATCGAACCGATGCTCAGATTGCTAAGGCCTGCTAGTTTCCCCAGAATGTGAATAGTCCAACAATCTTCGTCGGCAGCGTGAAGTAGATTGGTTTTGTGAGCGAAACCCTTTGGTACCTAGCTGGAATTGTTTTCATTGTCCTCGGCATCGCTTTCTCTATTGGGTTGCACGAGCTTGGTCATCTGATTCCCGCTAAGGCTTTTGGAGTAAAAGTAACCAAGTACATGATTGGTTTCGGACCAACCCTGTTCTCAAGGAAAAAAGGAGAGACCGAATACGGGGTAAAGGCCATCCCACTTGGTGGTTACATCGCAATGTTAGGCATGTACCCACCGGCCAAAAAGCCAGAGACCAAAACAGGATTCTTTCCAGACATGATTGCCCAGGCAAGACTTGCTCATTCCGAAGAGGAAACACCTAAGGATAAAAACCGCAAGTTCTACCAGCTGCCGGTTGGCAAGCGCATGATCATCATGCTCGGTGGACCATTTATGAACCTTGTGCTCGGTGTAGTTCTCACGGTCATTGCCCTGTCAGGCTTTGGTGTATTTCAATCCTCACTAAAAATTGATGCTGTTTCGGTTTGCCTGGACTCCACTCAAACCAGTTGCTCGGCTTCGGAGCAAACCCCAGCTCACATAGCTGGACTAATGGCCGGCGATGAAATTGTCTCCGTTGCAGGACAGCCAGCTGAGGATTGGGTGCAGATCAGAAAGATACTTACCGAAACCCCAACTGTTGAGCTCGAAGTCCAAAGAGCAGGGGAACTAGTTGCGCTAACTGTTAGCGCAGTTATCCAACAGAGACCTCAGTTTGATGATCTCGGCAACCCAATTCTCGATAGTGATGGGGAAGTAGTAACTGCACCACAACCATTTCTTGGTGTGTTTTTGGCACCCGAGAGAATCCCGGTTTCTATTGGCACATCTCTAGAGGCTTCAGGGAAAGTGATGCTGCAAATCGGCCAGTTGATTTTGCAACTGCCACAAAAAGTCTTTGAAGTGACAGCATCAACACTTGGTTACGGTGAGCGCGATCCAAATGGCCCTATTTCGATTGTTGGAATTGGTGCCATAGCCGGGGAAGTGGCCGCATCGGAGCAGACAGGATTCTCCGACAAGCTAGCAACCGGCATTTCAATTCTTGGCTCGTTGAACTTTGCCCTTTTTGTTTTCAACATGTTGCCACTTCTTCCCCTAGATGGCGGTCACGTAGCCGGGGGAGTTTACGAGAGCATAAAGCGTGGGTTATACAAAGTCTTGGGAAAGAAAGATCCAGGACCTGCGGACACAGCATTGTTGATGCCACTTACCTGGGTTGTTTTTATTGCCTTGATGGCCGTGTCGCTTTTGTTGATTACCGCGGACCTAATCAACCCGATATCCCTATTCGGCTAGGGCTAGTTCAATAAACACAGGTTGCCTGCGTATGCTTAAAGGGCAAAGAAACTTCATTCGAGGAGCAATGTGCCAGCTGTAAACCTAGGGCTACCAAAGCCGCCGCCGCCTGTACTTACTCCTAGGCGCAAAACCAGGCAAATCATGGTTGGCAAAGTGCAAGTTGGTAGCGAGGCGCCAATCTCGGTGCAGTCCATGACCACCACTCCAACTACCGACATCAATGGAACCTTGCAGCAGATTGCTGAGCTAACCGCTTCCGGTTGTGACATTGTTCGAGTTGCTTGCCCATCTCAAGACGATGCCGATGTACTTCACATCATTGCTAAAAAATCTCAGATCCCGGTTATTGCGGATATTCACTTCCAGTCCAAGTATGTTTTTCAGGCCATCGACGCAGGTTGCGGTGCGGTTCGAGTGAACCCAGGAAACATCAGACAGTTTGATAACCAAATTGGTCCAATTGCCAAAGCTGCCAAGGACGCGGGAGTGTCGATTCGCATTGGAGTTAATGCCGGGTCGCTAGATCCAAGACTTTTGGAAAAGTACGGCAAGGCAACCCCGGAGGCTTTGGTTGAGTCCGCGGTTTGGGAAGCAAGCTTGTTTGAAGAGCACGACTTTCACGACTTTAAGATTTCCGTAAAGCACAACGACCCAGTTGTGATGGTTCGCGCTTATGAATTGCTTGCCGAAAGAGGAGACTGGCCACTTCACCTTGGAGTTACCGAGGCGGGACCTAGCTTCCAGGGAACTATTAAGTCATCGGTGGCTTTTGGTGCACTTCTTTCAAAAGGTATCGGGGACACAATTAGGGTTTCACTTTCTGCTCCGCCAGCAGAGGAAATTAAAGTCGGCTCTCAGATATTGGAATCACTGAATCTTCGGCCTCGCAAGCTAGAAATTGTTAGCTGCCCAAGCTGTGGTCGCGCTCAGGTTGATGTTTACAAACTTGCTAATGACGTAACTGCAGGACTTGAGAAGCTAACTGTTCCACTTCGAGTTGCAGTTATGGGTTGTGTTGTAAATGGTCCAGGTGAAGCTCGCGAGGCAGATCTCGGTGTGGCATCAGGAAATGGCAAGGGCCAGATATTTGTGAAGGGTGAAGTTATCAAAACTGTGCCTGAGTCAGAGATTGTCGCGACCTTGATTGAGGAAGCTAACCGCTTGGCAGCTGAGATGGATCCAGCACTTGTTGGCTCACCGCAGGTTTTAGTCAAAGACAAGTAGCCTCGTGGCGGTAACATTGAGCCCATGCCCATCCGTCTAAGCCAACTCTTCCTTCGCACCCTACGAGAAGACCCTTCCGACGCTGACGTTCAAGGTCACAGACTGCTGCTTCGAGCAGGTTACATAAGAAGAGCAGCTCCAGGTATTTACACCTGGCTACCGCTGGGACTTATGGTCAAGGCCAAGATTGAAAAAATCATCCGTGAAGAAATGGCAGCTGCCGGATCTCAAGAAGTCTTTTTCCCAGCCCTTTTGCCAAGAGAGCCATATGAAGTAACCGGTCGCTGGAGCGAATACGGCGATAACTTATTCAGACTCCAGGATCGAAAGAAAGCCGATTACCTGTTAGCTCCAACCCACGAGGAAGTATTCACCCTGTTGGTGAAAGATCTTTACTCAAGCTATAAAGACTTGCCGCTTTCTTTGTATCAAATACAAAACAAGTATCGCGATGAGGCACGGCCACGTGCTGGATTGTTGCGCGGTCGCGAATTTGTTATGAAGGATGCGTACAGCTTCGATGTGAACGACGAGGGCTTGGAAGTTTCCTACCAGGCCCAGCGTGCAGCCTATGAGCGCATCTTTACAAGACTTGGTGTTGATTACGTAATCGTAAAAGCAGACGCTGGTGCAATGGGTGGATCAAAATCAGAAGAGTTCCTGTCTCCTTCACCAATCGGAGAAGACACTTTTGTTAGATCTGCTGGCGGTTACGCGGCAAACGTGGAAGCGGTCACGAGCGTTGCGCCAAAAGAAATCGATTTTTCTGATGCACCAGCAGCAGAAGTGCACGATTCACCAAATACGCCAACAATCAAAACTCTCGTTGAGTTAGCTAACTCTAAGGTCAAAAAGCATGATGGCTCAAGTTGGAGTGCAGCTGATACGTTAAAGAATGTCGTGCTAGCTGTCACCTCGGCCGAAGGTAAGACCGAGATTGTGATTGTCGGTATTCCAGGAGATCGCGAAGTCGATCAAAAACGAGCTGAAGCATTTTTTGGAACTGACCAGGTAGCTCAAGCTACCGATGAAGATTTTGCCAAGCACAAGACGCTCGTCAAGGGATACATTGGCCCAACCAAAGCTGGCGCTCAATTCCTTGGTGCAAAAGCTGCATCTGGCATCAAGTATCTAGTTGACCCGAGGGTAGTTAAGGGAAGCTCTTGGGTAACCGGAGCCAACGAAAACGAGAAGCACGTTTTTGGTTTGGTTATGGGTCGTGATTTTGGCGCTGATGGTGTTGCCGACATTGCGGAGGTTCGCGAAGGAGACCTGGCCCCGGATGGTTCTGGAGAGCTGGAGCTAGCTAGAGGTATTGAAATCGGCCACGTTTTCCAGCTGGGCAGAAAGTACGCCGAAGCGCTTGATCTAAAGGTTCTGGACGAAAACGGCAAACTCGTGACCGTGACCATGGGCTCTTATGGAATCGGTGTTACCCGCTTGGTTGCAGTCTTGGCTGAAGCCAATAACGATGACAAAGGTCTTATTTGGCCGGATTCTGTTAGTCCTGCAGATGTGCACGTGGTCGCTGCCGGTAAGGACGATGCGGTTTATGAGGCGGCAGAGAAACTAGCTGCTGAAATCGAAGGCACCGGAAAGACAGTTTTGCTGGATGATCGAGCCAAGGTGTCTCCTGGAGTTAAGTTCTCCGATGCTGAGTTGATTGGAATTCCAACCGTGGTGATTGTTGGTAAGGGACTGGAAACTGGCGAAGTTGAGCTGTGGAATAGAAGGACTGGGGAAAGAGCGGCTATCAAGCTAGACTCTGTTTTGTCTGCAGTCAAATAAGAACTTTTGGAGGTGTTGCAAGTGGACATCGACCTAAGTGTTCTAAAAAACATTGAGCGTGAAAACGAGATTCCTTTCAAGGAGCTCGTTGAAATCATTGAGGCCGCCGTGCTTGCCGCCTACCATCGCAACATCGGTAACACCGATAAAGCCCGTGCCCATCTGGATCAAAAAACCGGCCACGTACTTATCTTCACTGCCGTGCTTGACGAAGAAGGCAACCAAACCAGCGAAACTGAAGCCACTCCTGATAACTTTGGTCGAATTGCCGCTGGTGCTGCAAAGCAGGTAATTGCTTCCAGGCTTCGTGAGATTAACGACGAAGGCGTCTTTGGTGAGTTCAAGGGCAAGGATGGAGACATTGTTGCCGGGACTATCCAACAAGGTCAGCGCCAGTACATGGTCTATGTTGACCTTGGCTCAATAGAGGCGATCATGCCTCCAGAGGAGCAAGTTCCAGGTGAGGATTACGCCCACGGAAAAAGAATTCGCGTCTACGTAACCAACGTTTCCAAGGGCACCAAGGGTCCTCAGGTTACAGTTTCTAGAACTCACCCAGGTCTTGTTAGAAAGCTTTTCGCGCTTGAAGTTCCTGAAATTGCTGAGGGTGTTGTTGAGATTGTTTCGGTCGCCAGAGAAGCAGGGCATCGCACCAAGATTGCTGTTCGAGCCAAGGACCCTGCCGTAAACGCCAAGGGTGCCTGCATTGGAGAACTTGGCCAAAGGGTGAGGGCTGTCCAGTCCGAACTGAACGACGAAAAGATCGACATTGTGGACTATTCCGAGGATTTGACGGAGTTTGTGACTCAGGCGCTGTCCCCAGCCAAGGCGTCCAGCGCATTTATGATCAATGCTGAAGAGCGTCAGGTGCGGGTTTTGGTGCCTGATTTCCAGCTCTCGCTTGCTATTGGTAAAGAGGGTCAAAATGCCCGCTTGGCTGCCAAGTTGACCGGGGCCAAGATTGATATTCAGCCCGACAGCATTCTCGAAGACGACTAGAGCCTTTTAGTCCTTTGGGGCTAGAATAGGGAAAGAATCAATCGGAGTTTTGGCCCTAATTGGCTGAATTTCTGTTTCAAAAACTAGAACAGGTAGAAAAGATGTTGGCAAATAAATGAGTAGCTCGAAATGAGTATCCAACAGCTTTAATGGCCTGCCCTGTTTGGGAAGGCCCAGACAGGAGAAGTAAGTGGCGCTACCACGTGTTTACGACGTAGCTAAAGAACTTGGTATCGATACCAAGGTGGCTTTGGCCAAATTAGAAGAACTTGGCGAATACGTCAAATCTGGATCTTCAACAATTGCCCCTCCTGTTGCCAAGAAACTACGCGCTGCGTTTCCTGACGCCAAGCCCAAAGAAGTTGTCAAGAAAGTTGCTAAGCCAAAAGCAGCCGCAAAAACCAAAGATGATGCGCCAGCAGCCGAAGAGACAACTGAAGCCGCTGAGCCAGTAAAAGAAGTAAAGCCAAAAACTTCTCGTCTTGCTCCAAGCTCAATTACAGATGCTCCGAAAGAACCAAAGGTTTCTCCAACCACTCCAGGTATTCCGCGTCCTGGAAACAATCCTTTTGCATCTAGCCAGGGAATGGGTATCCCACGTCCAATGGCAAGACCTGGAAACAATCCATTCAATGCCGCTCAAGGTATGGCAAGACCTGGAACCCCTAGACCAGGTTCACCTCGCCCGGGCTCTAGACCAGAAGGTGGCGAGTTTAGACCAGGTGGTTCAAGACCAGGGGGCGCCGGAGGAGCACGTCCAGGATTTGGTGCTGGAAAACCTGGAATGGGTGGCGGTGCGCCGGGAGGTTTTCCGGGTCGTCCTTCAGCGGGTGGAAGAGGTCGCGGAGTTGGCGGCGGTACTGCAGGTGCTTTTGGTAAGGGTGGGGCCCGTGGTCAATCTAAGGCTAGAAAGTCAAAGCGCGCTAAGAGAGAAGAATTTGAACAAAGAAGCATTCCAAGTCTTGGTGGAGCAGTTGTTCCAAGAGGAGATGGCACAACAGTCATCAGGCTGCGCCGCGGAGCTTCGATTCAGGATTTTGCCGACAAGATTGATGCCAATGCCGGTCAGCTGATCACAGTGCTATTTGCACTTGGTCAGATGGCAACAGCTACCGCTTCTTTGGATGAAGAAACCTTCCAGATCCTGGGTGAAGAACTTGGTTTCAAGATTGAAGTTGTTTCACCAGAGGACGAAGAGCGCGAGCTATTCGAAGGCTTCGGTCTGGATGTCTCAGCTGACTACGACGATGAAGAAGCAGACCTAGTAAGCCGCCCACCGGTAGTTACTGTTATGGGTCACGTTGACCACGGAAAAACAGCCCTGCTGGACTCAATTCGTAATGCCAATGTCCAAGCTGGTGAGGCTGGCGGAATTACTCAGCACATCGGTGCCTACCAGGTGCACACCACCCATGAGGGTATCGATCGCGCAATTACCTTTATTGACACCCCAGGTCACGAGGCCTTCACAGCTATGCGTGCTCGTGGTGCTCAGGTCACTGACATCGCAATCTTGGTTGTTGCAGCAGACGATGGCGTTATGCCTCAAACTATTGAGGCACTTAACCACGCCCAGTCGGCCGGTGTGCCGATTGTGGTGGCGGTAAACAAGATTGATAAAGAAGGTGCAAACCCAGACAAGGTGAAGCAGCAGCTAACAGAGTTCAACTTGGTTGCCGAAGAGTACGGCGGTGACGTCATGTTCGTGCCGGTATCTGCTTTGAAGAAGCAGGGAATTACTGAGCTATTGGACGCAGTGCTTCTTACTGCTGACGCAGCCCTTGACATGCGCGCGAACCCAAACAAGGACGCTCGCGGTGTTGCTATTGAAGCAAACCTAGACAAGGGTCGTGGAGCGGTTGCTACAGTATTGATCCAGTCTGGAACCTTGAGCGTTGGTGACTCGATTGTTGCCGGTAGTGCTCACGGCCGAGTGCGCGCAATGTTCAACGAAGACGGCGAAGCGGTAGAGCAAGCAACACCCTCTAGACCAGTGCAGGTACTGGGTCTGCAAAGTGTTCCTCGTGCGGGAGACACTTTTGTTGTTACCGAAGATGAGCGCCAGGCTAGGCAAATTGCTGAAAAGCGCGAGGCAGCAGATAGAAATGCACTTCTTGCCAAGACTAGAAAGCGCGTCAGCCTAGAAGACTTCAGCAAGGCGCTCGAAGATGGCAAGGTTGAATCTCTCAACTTGGTTATCAAGGGAGACGTATCCGGTGCTGTTGAAGCCCTGGAGGACTCGCTACTCAAGATCGAAATCGACGATTCTGTTCAGCTACGTATTATTCACCGTGGTGTTGGTGCGGTGACCGAGTCTGACGTGAACCTAGCAACAGTTGATAACGCCATCATCATCGGATTCAACGTTCGCCCAGATAACAAGGCGAAGGAAAGAGCCGACCGCGAGGGCGTTGACATCCGTTTCTACTCGGTTATCTATGCAGCACTAGAGGATATTGAGAAGTCCCTCAAGGGCATGCTCAAGCCTGAGTACGAAGAATTCCAGCTTGGAACAGCTGAGGTTCGAGAGCTGTTTAAGTCTTCCAAGGTTGGAACAATCGCTGGTTCGATTGTTAGATCAGGATCAATCAAGAGAAACTCTCTGGCCAGGGTACTTCGTGGTGGCGAGGTCATTATCGACAACGTCAAGGTTGATTCCCTTAAGCGATTCAAGGACGATGCGACCGAGGTCAAGACTGATTTTGAGTGTGGAATTGGTCTTGCTGGATTCAACGACTTGCAACTCGAGGACATCATTGAGACCTTCGAGATGCGCGAGAAGCCTAGGGTCTAGAAATGGTCGATGTAGCTCGCGCTCGCAAGCTAGCTGAGCGCATCAAGGTCTTAGTCGCGGAAGCACTTGAAAAAACGGTGAAAGATCCAGATTTGGGTTTTGTAACAATCACCGAAGTGAAAGTGACACCTGATTTGCAGCACGCGCAAATCTTCTACACCGTCTACGGCTCCGATGAAGACCGCGCCAGATCAAACGAGATCATCAAACGAAACACCGGTCGGATTCGCGGAGACGTAGGGCATAACCTGTCTATTCGCCTCACCCCAACACTTGAATTTATCGCCGACGAACTTCCAGAAAACGCAGCTCATCTAAACGATCTACTTGCAGAAGCTAGAGCAAGAGACGCTCAAGTTGCCAAGATTGCAGCTTCGGCAAATTATGCAGGCGAGCTTAATCCTTACAAGGAACCGAAGATCCACGAAGACGAGGACTAATCTTGGCAACTCCCGGTTTGGTTTTGATTGATAAACCAACTAGCTGGACCAGCCATGATGTTGTTGCCAAAGTGCGCAAGGCTGTTGGTACCAAGAAGGTCGGCCACGCGGGAACCCTTGATCCATTGGCAACTGGCCTATTAGTTCTTGGTATTGAATCTGGAACCAAGCTACTTACTTTTTTGGTCGGTGCCGACAAAACCTATGAAGCGACCATTCGCCTCGGCCAGCAAACAGTTTCTGATGATTCCGAGTCTGAGGTGACCAAGTCAGCCAGTCCAGATGAAGTTGCCAACATTAGTGATTCGGACATTTCGCGTGAGATAGCCAAGCTAACAGGCGTGATTATGCAAACGCCTTCCTCGGTTAGTGCCATAAAGGTAGACGGCAAGAAAGCTTATGACTTGGTTCGAGCGGGGGAGCAGGTTGAGCTGAAGGCTCGTGAGGTAAAAATCTACAGCTTCGAGACTCTTTCTGTAGCTAGAGTGTCTGGATTTTTGGACGTGGAAGTAAGAGTGGAGTGCTCTTCTGGAACGTACATCCGGGCACTTGCTAGAGATCTAGGCGCAGCTCTTGGAGTCGGTGGTCACATCACCGCACTTCGAAGAACCAAGGTTGGGCACTTTGACGTAGCGTCGGCTAACTCAATCGATGAACTAGATAAGCTTCGGCTAACGGAACTAACGCAGGCTGCCAAGCAACTGTTTCCAGTTATTGAGCTCGATGACTCGGAAGTTACAGATCTGATCCACGGCAAGCGAATTTCGGGCAAGCCAGAGCTTGTGGGGTTAGCTGCCGGGGTGTCAATTTCAGGAAAACTGGTTGCTGTCCTGGAGAGCGTGAAATCTGACTTAAAATCAGTTGTGGTCTTCCAAGGAGAGAAAAATGATTGAGTGGTTCTATCTAGCACAGCTCTGGATTGCGGTAGCGGCTGGAATCTTTTCCGTAACTCTTGGCGCCATGAAGAAGCTTCCGAGCCTTTGGAGCGTCGGCTCTCTAGCTGTTGTGTTACTTGGGCTTATCGGCCAACTTATTGTTTCAATTTTTGTAGTGTCTGGGGGAGCGAGCGCTGCTCTCGATACCGTCGAGTACTTCGCGTACCTGTTGGTGGCCATCATGGTTCCCATTGGTGCAGGTTTCTGGGGCTTAGTTGAAAGAAACCGCTGGTCCACAATGATTTTGGGAGTCGCATCATTGACAGTTGCTGTGATGTTGGTTCGCATGCATCAAATCTGGACCGGCAGTTACTAGCTAAGAAAGCAAGGCATCTAGATTGACTAAATCCTCAAAAACACTCGGCATCGGCCGACTGCTGATTTTGGTTTATGCAGTTTTTGCTATCTCTTCGACCGCTCGGGCAAGCTTCCAAGTAATAACCAAATTCGAGGAAGCTCCGGTGTCTTATTCTTTGTCACTACTGAGTGCTTTGGTATATCTTCTTGCCACTGTTTCACTTGCAAGAACCAGTCCAGTCTGGAGACCTATTGCTCTGGCTTCAGTCATTTTCGAACTAATTGGAGTGTTGACTGTGGGTGGAATTTCTCTGATAGTCCCAGAGCTTTTTGTTCACGCGAGCATTTGGTCGGGTTTTGGATCAGGGTACGGTTACCTACCTTTAGTGCTTCCGGTTCTAGGTTTGCTTTGGATTAGAAAAACCAATCAGGAAAGCTAGCTTGCAAACTTATTCAGTTCTTTCAGAGGTCTCCTCGGATATCGGTCAGACGGCCGTGACCATCGGCAAGTTTGACTGCTTACATCTAGGACATCAGTCATTGTTCTCTAATCTGATTGCCACTGCCAACAAAGAATCACTTGTGCCAACCGTGGTTACCTTTGATCGACACCCAGATCACTTGCTTCGGCCGGAGCGAGCAAGGTTGCCAATCATCGGCAAGAATCAAAAGCACTCACTCATTAAATCCTTTGGAGCAGAAGTGTTAGTTGAGCTGGAGTTTAACCAGGAGCTCGCTAGTAAAACCCCAGAGCAGTTTGTCAAAGAAATTTTGGTTGACACATTGCACGCCCAAGTTGTAATGGTTGGCGAAGGATTTAGATTTGGTAATCAGGGATCGGGGGACACCCAGACGCTTCGAGACCTTGGGGAAAAACATGGCTTCAGTGTTACGGAAGTCAAGCCAATTGAGATCGATGGCGAGACGGTATCGACTACCAGGGTTAGAAACCTGTTGGATGAGGGCGATGTGGCGAGCGTATCCAAGTTACTTGGAAGAGTTCATGTAGCCGTTGGGATTGTCGAGCATGGATTGAAGATCGGTAGAAAAATTGGCTTTCCCACCGCGAACTTATCCCGCGATGCAGAAGGTTACCTTCCATTAGACGGGGTCTACTCCGGATGGTTAGTTTCCGAAGGCATCAGGTATCCGGCGGCGCATTCGGTGGGTATAAACGAGACCTTCCAAGCAGTGCCCAGGCTTGTGGAGTCACATGTATTGGACGAAACCGAGCTGGATCTATACGACAAGGTAGTGACTTTGGAGTTTATTGACTTTGTTAGACCCGTTGAGAAATTTGATGGCGTTGACTCACTTGTTGCGCAAATCAATCTAGATTTAGAAGTAGTAAGACAACAGTTAGGGATCAAATGAAGGTAACTTTTGCCGGAGCCGTGAAGTCGGCGTTTATGAATTTCGCACAGTTTCGAGGCGTAAGCACGAGGCCCGAGTATTGGTACTTCGTACTTTTTAGCGTTTTAATGGCTCTAGTTCTTGGAACTATAGATTCTGTAATCTGGCCACCGGCTCAGACTGAGGATGTGCTGGAAGCGCTAAATCAACCAACTCCCTTTTCTAATATCTTTGCCATTGTTCTTCTGGTCCCATCGCTAGCGGTCACTTCGAGACGCATTCGCGATGCCGGCTGGTCGGGTAAGTGGCTATGGTCGTTATTGTTGCCAATTGTTCCTTTTGTCTTTGGCGTCGTTGGAGTTATCAGCTACCTAGACACCGTTGTGACACCGACTCTTGAAGATCTAGTTAGTTTGATCGCCTACTTTGCGCCGGCTGTTCTTTTGGCCCTAATGGTCCAGATTTTCCTACTGGTGCTATGCCTTCGACCCAGCAAATCCAAGGAAGATGGCAATCGCTACGCTGAGTAAATTCTTGGGCTGGCGTCAGGGCAGCCTCCTAGAGTAAGCTTTTGGGGTTGCCGTGTATCGGCCGCGGATAGATAGAGCAAATAACGCAATTGTTTTTTGCGCCGCGCAGCGAATAGAAGGAAGACACCATGTCACTAGATGCAAAAGTAAAAAACGACATTATTCAGCAGTATGCAACTCACCCAGGTGACACCGGTTCTCCTGAAGTTCAGATTGCTGTATTGACCCAGCGAGTCAAGGATCTAACCGAGCACCTAAAAGAGCACAAGCATGACCACCAC
>JBIIQC010000013.1:0-33569 GCA_044342295.1 Rhodoluna sp.
TCTTACCAAGCAGAGCAAGCAGGTTCAGAGAAGAATCAAGGAACTACGCCTTCTTCTTCTTGCTACCTGGGGTGTCTACCCACTAGCTTTCATCGCAAACATGAACGCTACTGGATTCGACGAGCAGGGCTTTGTTCTTCGTGAGACCGGATACACAATTGCCGACATCTTGGCTAAGTGTCTATTCGGCCTAATGATCTTCTCGATCGCTCGTATGAAGAGCGCCGAGGACGACAAGGCATTTGCTTCAGCAGAGTACAAGGGCAAGTAACCCTTAGTTCAAACTAAACAAAAGGCGTCGGGAAACCGGCGCCTTTTGTTTTGCCCAAATTATTCGAACGGTTAGTGCTTAGTAGCCTTTGCGAAGAAGTGCTGGCAAGCCCAGCACTGTGGCAACAATCCAGATACTTCTTGGTCGATACGCCAAGCCCCAGAGCCCACCGTGGACTGCAGAGAATGCATGTAGCTCGGTGGTGGTTTCCTTATTTGCAAAACTAGAGGAATCATTTAGATCCCTAGCTAGAACTGCTGCCGCTGCAGACTTTGCAACCTTTACCTCAAACGGCTTGACTCCAAACAGTGGTGCCCCCTGGTAGCTGGCCCTCAAGATCTTGTGCCGCAGAACTGAGTTAGTCCTTGCTGGAGGTGAGATTGCATAGGAAACCTTCACACCCGAATAGTGAGCCAGATAGGCTCTCCAGCGCTTAGTCCTTTTTGAAAAGGAATAACTAGGTCCTTGCTGCTGAACTGAGGCATCGATCAATGCCAGCTTTTCTCCATTGGTTCCGTCGTAGAACTTTGGCTTGGCTGCTCTGGCGGCATTGATTAATCCCAGCAGGCTGTCTCGAATGATCAAAGACGCAGACCTCGAGCCAAAGCGAGCAATCGCTCTCTCGCCAATTGAGGCAGGGCCCGGAGCCGAGTCTGTTGGCGTTGCCAGCCAGCTAAGAGCTAGCTTGCTAGGAGCAAGCTTCTCCATGGCAATCGCTGCCAAAGATTCTTGAACACCTTGAACTCGAATGTGATCCACACTTGGCGTGTAGGCATACAGACCCAAAACAAATCTTCTGCTTGGCCTGGGCTTGAGCTGTCCCAGCCAACTGGAAATTTCTGCGTAGTGCTCCAAGATGTCTAGCCCTGCGATTGCAGCGATTTCTTCATCACTCAAGTGTGCAACTGGCTTGGATATAAGAGTTCTTCGAATTGGAACCAGCATGGTTCCACCTGTTGATCTTGCCAAGGCTATAAGTTTTTGCCAGCTTGCCGGATTTGGTCTTGCAACCACGGCAACTGTCCCACCCCAGCGCAACCAGTGTTCGGTTGGAGCAAACTCGGCCGCACCTGCAACTGCGAACAGCAAGTCTTTGCCTAAATCGAGCGATTGATTCTGATCGAGGTACCGGAAGCTTTCAATTAGTCCAGGCTCAGCAAGACCATCAGCAACCCACTTTGTTGCTGATTGCTCCATGGATTCAGTTAGGCCTTCAAGGGCGATCTTCTCAACGGGCTTAGTTCCTCTTATTTCGATGGTCTCAACTAGGTCTTGGTCGTACCCTTCAGATACGGCCTGCTTTAGTGGGATCCCGGATTCTGTGAACAGGCAGCTGTGAAATTCTGCTAGCCCTGCGGTTGCTACTTCCGTGGTCTCTTTGACACTGAGGCCCTCCTTGATAGCAAGGTCCGCGTAGAGCCTGAGGTACCAGGTTCGCCAGTTAGGAGCTCCGAGGATGTTTTGCTGCAGCTCGGGAAAACTCTTGGCGCCAGCAGCTAGAACCCTCCTAGCCAGTTCGGTGGAACGAACTGGCTGACTGGTTGCTGGGTCCCGGAATTCAACTGACACGTTAGTAAGCCTATTGGCAGTTTCGAGAATCAATAAATGCGGGTTATTGTTGGATAACTCACGGAGGAAAAATCATGACAGAACTAAAGGGTAAAAACATTCTTGTGCTGGGAGCATCCGGCGTATTGGGCTCAACTATAACAAACCAGCTTGCAGGCCAAGGCGCCACAGTCATGGCCACCTCCTCTTCAATCGAGTCTGCGGAGAAAGTTCCTCACGGAGCCAACCCTAGATTGCTAGTGGATCTCACGAACCAGGAATCAATCAGGGTTTTGATTGATTACCTGATTGATTCTGATGTGAAAATTGACGGCATCGTAAATGCCACCGGGGTAGTCGCGTTTGGAAACTTTGCTGAGCTAGAAGCTGGCACTTTGAACAAACTGTTTGCGGTAAACGTAACTGGCCCCATGCAACTAATTCAAGGGCTGGTTGGGCTATTGAAAGCATCTGCTGCTGGCGGCAACGATCCTTTCATCGTCAACATCTCAGGTGTTGTTGCCGAGTCCCCTATGGCAGGACTTGCCGCTTACTCGGCAAGTAAGTCAGCACTCTATGCCTTCGACCAAGCCATCTCGAGAGAGCTAAGACGAGATGGGATTCGAGTAATTGACGCTCGCCCAGGACACACAGAAACTGGTTTGGCAACCAGGGCTATTGCAGGGCAAGCACCAGCGTTTCCTGCTGGCCTAACCCCAGAAAGTGTTGCTCAGAGAATTGTTACCGCAATCATTGAGGACGAAAAGGACCTGCCAAGCTCTGCCTTCTAGGCAAGCCACACCAGAATCCAGTTATCGGTAAACTGAAGCCGGTGGGAAACATTTCGAAGATAACTACTGACCTGTTCGATGGCAGGCAGATTCACTATTTCGATGACAAAGGCTCAAGCCTTCCAAGCAATCGTAAAAGTGATCTTAGAGAAACCGCTTCCAGACCCCCACTTGCGGACCTAAAGCATGACCCACTAACTGGTGAATGGATAGCGGTAGCCGCTCATCGACACACAAGAGCCTTCTTACCCCCAAGTCACCAGTGTCCATTGTGTCCCGCAACTGATACTTACCTCAGTGAGATTCCAGACAACTTTGACGTGGCCGTCTTTGAAAATAAGAATCCAGCATTTGGTGCTTTACCTGCTGGGATCTCGGTTCCGATTCTGGAATCTTCGAACGCAATCCCATTTGGAGAAACTAAACCAGCCATTGGTCGATGCGAGGTAGTCGTTTTTAGTCCCGAGCACAATGGCTCGCTGGCGCAAATGCCAGTTTCACGAGTCCATACCGTATTGGAAGCTTTAGCTCAGCGCACCGAAGAGCTTCAGGGGCTTGCTGGTGTGAAGCAAGTTTTCCCTTTTGAAAACAGAGGTGAAGAAATCGGCGTAACGTTGCATCATCCGCATGGTCAGATCTACTGCTACCCGTATGTAACACCCAGAACCACAAAGCTACTCGAGTCCATCAAATCCCATGGTGGTGAGTTTTTTCAAGACCTACTCGAGTTCGAGCAAAGTTCAAACCGAGTGCTAATTGATTCTGAATCCTTCGTTGCATACGTTCCATTTGCAGCGCGCTGGCCAATGGAAGCTCACTTGCTTCCAAAAAGACACGTGAGAAACCATTTCGAGCTAACCAATGATGAGCGTTTGGAACTAGCCGATGTTTACTCGAAACTACTTCGCGCATTCGAGCTGTCCTACGACACCCCTTCTCCTTACATCGCAGCTTGGCATCAGGCTCCACTTGTTTCAGGAGGAGAAAAAGCCCGGTTGCAGCTGCAGATTACTTCACCAAGAAGAGCAGCAGACAAGCTGAAGTATCTGGCTGGATCAGAGTCTGCGATGGGAGCGTTTATTGCAGACATCCCCGCGGAGGACATTGCGGCCCAACTCAAGGGCAACTTGTGATCAGTTCAGCCCAGAGTGCGGCGGATCATTTCGAAAAACAGTTTGGGTATCCACCAGCTGGGGTTTGGTCAGCCCCAGGAAGAGTGAACCTAATTGGTGAACACACCGACTACAACGAAGGTTTCGTTTTGCCATTCGCCATTGATAGGCGCACTTACGCTGCGGTTAGCAAAAGATCCGATCAGGTGGCAAGAATTGCATCCGCATTTTCTGGCGAAGTGGTTGAATTTGAGATTTCAGAAATCCAGCGAGACAAAGTGTCTGGCTGGTCCGCCTACCCACTGGGTGTTGCCTGGAGCCTTATCCAAGCAGGTGCCAAGCCTGAAGGTTTTGATTTATATGTTGATTCCAACGTTCCGGTTGGAGCCGGGCTCTCCTCTTCAGCGGCCATCGAATGCTCGGTGGCGCTAGCTCTTAATGATCTTTGGGAATCAGGGTTCCCGAGAAGTGTTTTGGCTAAAGTTGGCCAACGTGCCGAGAATGAAATCGTAGGAGCGCCAACAGGGATAATGGATCAAACTGCTTCGTTTTTTGGTCAGGTTGATCACGCGGTTTTTCTGGACTGCCGAACGCTTGAGGCGAATGCCACCCCTTTGTCGCTCAAGGAAAATGGTTTGGAAATTGTGGTTATGGATACTCGTGTTGCCCATCGCCTTACTGATGGGGGTTACGCAACCAGACGCCAGGCTTGTGAAGAGGCGGCTGAAAAAATGGGTGTTGCCTCGCTGAGGGACGTAACCCAAGAGAGCCTTGAAGCTTCAAAAGACTTCCTGGAAGATGTGGTTTACAAAAGAGCAAGGCACGTAGTAACCGAGAACGAGAGGGTTAGACAAACCGTCGAATTACTATCTGCTTCTGGGCCCAAGTCGATAGGCCAATTAATGATTGATTCCCACGCTTCCATGAGAGATGATTTCCAGATCTCGATAGCTGAGCTAGACGTGGCTGTTGAAACAGCAATTTCCGAAGGGGCAATCGGTGCTCGAATGACCGGTGGTGGTTTTGGCGGAGCTGCGATTGCTCTTATTGAGTCCGGGAAAGTAGCGAGCCTGAGAACCGCAGTTCTGGACAAGTTCCGCGATCAGGGATTCGAAAAACCAGAGATTTTCAAAGTAACTGCAGACGAAGGGGCTAAGAGGGAGATCTAGCTATTTCGCTACTACCTCAACACCGCTGTCAATAAGTGAATCAATAGCGAGCTCGGTCGATTCCGGTGAAACACCAGCAGTTAGAGAGCTAATCACCCGCACCGTGAACCCAAGCTTCTTGGCATCCAGAGCAGAAGCCAGTACGCAGTGATCGGTGGCGATTCCAACCACATCTAACTGATTGATTCCCTTGAGCTTTAATAGCTCCGCAAGGCTACCGCCTTCTTCAGTTACTCCCTCAAACGCCGAGTAGCCATGGGCTCCCTGGCCTTTCAAGACATGTGCCTGAATCAAGTCAAGCTCCAGATTCGGGTGGTAGTTAGCACCCTCACTGTTTGCCACGCAGTGAACTGGCCAAGAGGTTTTGTAATCTGGGTCTGCATTGGCATTGGCAAAGTGCCCAGAGTTGTTGTTGTGCGAATCGTGCCAATCCCTAGATGCGACCACTAGTTCGTAATCAACTGATTTCAAATAGTCGCTTATCTTTTTTGCAACGGCGGCTCCACCGGCAACTGCCAGTGATCCCCCTTCGCAAAAGTCATTCTGTACGTCCACAACAAGTAGTGCTTTTGGCATTCAAGTTTCCTAATCGTTAGACAGGGTGTTGCCACAACGGTAGAAAGCTGTTGCAAGGGTGTCAATTGCAAGGCGGACATCACTGCCTACATCTTCAAGTGCATAGATTGTAAAAGTAAGAGTTGTTCCATCTTTAGCGTTGATGATTCCATTGAGGGTGTGTACACCCTCGAGGTAACCGGTCTTGGCCAAGATGTTACCGGTGGCATCTGCAATGTCTCCTTTGTATCTGGAGGCCAAAGAACCGGTTTTTCCAGCTACCGGGAGGCTCGTCTTGAGAACTGCAAGTTCACCGTATTCTGCATCCACTTTTCGCATTAGCTCTGCCATGAATTTTGGTGTCACTGAGTTCAGGTAAGAAAGCCCAGAAGCGTCCCGAACACTCACACCGCTAAAGTCAAGCTCGGTCGGAGCGAGTATCTTTTTGAAGGCTTCGTCGAGCGATTCAAATGTTCCATTTGACCCAGCGTCGATAGCAGCAATCTTTCCAAGCGCTTCGGTTTGGAGATTCTCTGATGTGAGCAGAATGTTCGAAATCCACTGACTCATCGGCTGAGACTGAACCATGGCAATTTCAACAAAGGTTGTTGGGGTGGAGCCTTGGGAAAAAGTTGCATTTGCGGCTAGATCGCCAAGTTCAAGCTTGAACTGCTCTCCGGCACTCATGACCGGTCTGCCTGTTTTTGGAGAAGTTAGACCATCTGGAATTGTTCGGTCTCCATCAAGTTGCAAAGCGGTCACTTCTGATATCCAGCCGTCAACTTGACTGCTGCGCTGCCAGGAACTTTCCCAACCCGAACCGGGGAAAAGTGTTGAGTCAAGATTAATCTCATTGATTTGGGTAATGGCGTTGCTGGTTGCCCATGCTTTAACCTGGGCCACCAGGCTGGAAAGCTTTGGAGCGCCTTTGTAGATGGATTCTGCGCCAGTAGCCGTTTTGGAAAGCGTTATGTCGCCGCCACCAACCAAAGAGAGCTTTGCTGTGTTTGTGGGATCAACAAACACCTTTGTTGTTACTTGATAGGTCGGACCAACGCTTTCAAGAGCTGCTGCGACGGTCAGTGACTTCATTACAGATGCAGTGGATGCTGGAACCTCTGCTCCACGGTCGAACAAAACCTCACCGGTTTCGGCATTTAGAACAACAGCTTGTAATGTCCCAAGGGAAGGGTTCGCTGCCTCCTCCGATACTGAGCACGTTCTCAGAGGTGCTTGTGAGGCTGAAGGAGTTGGCGAAGCACTCTCGGAAGCGGTTGGTTCTGCGCTTCCTGGCGTGAAGGCTAGGCCTCCAAGCAGCAAAGTGAGAACAATCAGACCAGAGCCTGCTCCGATTAGCACCTCTTTGTAGTGGGGAAAATTCTTTAGTCGATTTACCAACTTGGCTAAGCTCCTGAGTATTCGATACCGGTTAGGGATCTAATCTGATCCATTACTTCCATAATCTGAATTGTTTCATCCAGACTCATAGTGGGTGATTCATTTAGGCCGGCAGTAACACAGCGCTCAACTTCTAGCGCCTGGTACTGCATTCCTCTGCCTTCAATATTACCCTCGTATTCGAACAGGACATTATCTTCGAGGTCGAAAGCTGTGAAAGTGCTGTGTTCGTAAAAGGACTTTTCCATTTCGATTCTTCCGGCATCGCCAAGAATAAAAGCCTTCACCGGACCAGCGGTTCTAATGCTGGAATGCAGCAGGGCCTGCCTACCTCCTGAATATTCAAAGATTGCACCAACAGATTCGTCAATGTTTCCGTCAATTAGTGCCGATGATGCCTGGATACGGCTTGGTTTACCAAAGAGCCTGTGGGCTAAAGATATAGGGTAAACACCTAGGTCTAGAAGAGATCCGCCCCCTAATGCCGGGTCATAAAGTCTTTGGTGTGAATGCTTTGGAAGATTCTGATTGTGATCGGCAAACAAATATAGGGGGGTTCCAATCAAGCCCTGATTTAACTTTTCAAATAGAACTGAGTGGTTTGGCAAAAACCTGGTCCACATCGCCTCCATCAGGAAAACATTATTGCTCCTGGAAATTCCAACTAATTCCATAGCCTGAGCGGCGTCTAGGGTAAATGGCTTCTCCAATAAAACGTGCTTACCCGAACTCAGTGCCAGCTTGGCATTTGCAAAGTGAGCATTGTTGGTGGTTGCGATGTAGACGATGTCAACATGCGGATCAGCTACTAATTCCTCATAGCTTCCGTAAGCAGAAGAAATGGAGTGCTTCTTCGCGTAAGACTCTGCTCGATCCAAGGACCTAGACCCAACAGCTTCTAAATGCATACCTGCGAGTCGCAGGTCATTTAGAAATGCAACGCTGATATCTCCTGGGCCCATAATTGCCCACTTAAGTTTTTGATTCAATGCGCTCTCCCCGCCTCAGACAATAGCTTAGACTTAGAACATGAGAACAAAAATAACTCTCACTGCCCTATTGGCTCTGTTGCTGATTCCAACACCAGCTCACGCACACGACCTACTTGTTGACATCAATCCAGCGCCTGGAGATGTCATTTCAACTTCCAGCTTCGAGGCTGTCCTTACCTTCAATAATCCCCTCCTGGTGGTTGAGTCGGAGACTAATGCCGAAGTTGCAACTAAATTGCAGGGTACTACTGACTGGATATCGCACCCTATCGCCATCGACGACCGAACTTTGGTGGCTCAGGTTGAGCTAGGCGAGGCCGGCTCTTATGACCTGCGCTGGAGCGTTGTTGGCTCTGATGGTCACACCATCAGCGGAGATTCGAACTTCGTTCTGGAGGGATTGGCTTCGGAAGAAACTGCAGTTCCTTTGACCGCGGAGCCTGAATTGGCAACTGCCTCAGAATCTCAAGACATTCCTGCAGGTTTCTATGTTGGCCTTGCTCTAGTTGCGCTAGGTGCGGTGTTTGCGCCGATCGGCCTAATGATGCGAAGAAAGTCTAAGAAGTCCTAGGCCTAACTAGGGCATCAATGTTTCCAAGCAGCTCGTCAAACTCCGCTGCACTCATGAGCTTTAGCTCGAGAACAACTTCACGAACGCTTGTTTCATCAGCTAGGGCCTTCTGAGCAACTATTGTTGCGTTCTCGTATCCCAAAACCGGGCTAATCGCTGTAACTAAACCAATGGAGTTTTCCACACTCAGTCGAAGCTTCTCAACGTTGGCGGTTATTCCAGAAACGCAAGCATCGGCCAAAACGTAGCAGCCCTGTCGAAGCTGAGTGATGCTCATCATCAAAGCTCTACACATGATTGGCTCAAAAGCGTTTAGCTGCAACTGACCCGCTTCAACTGCCATGGTGACGGTTAAGTCGTTTCCTACTACCGCAAAAGCAATTTGGTTGATCACCTCGGGAATAACTGGATTTACTTTGCCCGGCATAATCGAAGATCCCGCTTGTCTTGGAGGCAAGTTAATCTCATCAAGGCCTGCTCGAGGGCCGCTACTGAGTAGTCGAAGGTCGTTTGCGGTCTTAGAAAGCTTCACAGCAATTCTCTTTAGGACTCCAGAGACTGTTACAAAGACACCAGCATCCTGGGTTGCCTCGACCATGTCTTCTGCAAGCACAAAATCAAAACCGGTTAGCTTGGAAAGAGCCTGGCAGGCTTCTTGCGGGTACCCCACAGGCGCATTGATTCCCGTTCCAATGGCAGTGCCACCAAGGTTGATTTCCCTCAGAAGTGGCAAGACCTCACGAAGCCGTTGAGTGTCTTCCATGGTCATTCTGGAAAAAGCTGCAAACTCTTGACCCAGGGTCATGGGTACTGCGTCTTGCATTTGGGTGCGACCCATTTTGATCACGTCTTTGAACTCAACAGCTTTGGCTTGGAAGGCTTTTTCTAAGTGGGCCATTGCCTTTAGCAGTTCGTTGATTTCAAAAATCAAAGCCAGCTTTAGAGAGGTTGGGTAAACGTCGTTGGTGGACTGGGACTGGTTCACATCATTTAGTGGGTGAACTATCGTGTAGTCACCTTTTTGGCCACCCAGTATCTCAATTGCAACATTGGCAATCACTTCATTGGCGTTCATGTTGGTGGAAGTTCCTGCCCCACCCTGGATTGCGTCAACCACAAACTCCGTGTCAAACTCGCCAGCGGCAACTCTAACCGAGGCCGCCACAATCGCATCCTTAACCTTCTGTTCTAGTTCACCAAGTCCAAAGTTTGCCTCTGCAGCTGCCTGTTTGACAATAGCCAGCGCGCGAATGAGAGATCTGTAGTGACCAATCGGTACTCCGGAGATTGGAAAGTTCTCCACCGCTCTGGCGGTGTGAACACCCCAATAGGCGTCTTTAGGAACTTGGTAATCGCCGAGAAGGTCGTGTTCGAGTCTGGTTGAGGACATGAGTAAAGTCTGCCACTAAATTGTGGGGCCTTGCTACCAGCCCATTCGGCAGAACTCTTCTACCTTCTTGGTTCTTCCGGCAACGATCATTACGTCTCCGGCGGTCAAAACTGTCTCCGGGAAAGATGGCATGTAGCTCTCTCCCTCCTTGCGTGTGGCAACAATCGTTACTCCGTGCTGGGAACGAAACTTCATTTCTGAAAGCGTCTTGCCTTCGAAGCTCGCAGGAGCTTCAGTTTTTGCCATAACGAAATCCTCATCTAGCTGAATGTAATCAAGAGACTCGCCGCTGACCATGTGGGCTACTCGCTTACCCATGTCCATTTCAGGAAAAATTACATGGTGGACGCCAAGCTGTTCAAGAATTCTTCCGTGAGAAACACTTGTGGCCTTAGCCCAGACCTGTGGCACGCCTAGCTGCAGGACAAGAGAGGCGGTCAAAATGCTTGCCTCTAGATCGCTACCGATGGCAACCACAGCTGAATCAAAGTCAGGAATTCCCAATTCACGAAGCGCCGCTTCGTCGGTCGAGTCAGCCTGGATAACATGAGTGAGCTTGTCAGCAATGTTTTGAACGAGCTTCTCATCGCTATCGATGCCGAGAACTTCCCTGCCACCCTTTACAAGCTCCAGGGCTAGCGATGTTCCAAATCGACCCAGACCAATCACGGCGATAGTTGAAGCGCCATGCTTTTTGGATCCACGAGCGTTTAGCCGGTTAGGCATTTTCTTCTCCATTCGTTGCAGGTAACTGAACCATTTGTCTTGAACTCAGTAACCGTGCTCTTCTAACAATAATCAGTTGTTCTAATGAAACAAGTGCATCAGCCAATTAGAGGCCTTTCCTTAGGTAGTTCGTAGTGGCGTTTAGTCTTTCTAAGAGCCAGAGAGGTGGCTACCACTATCGGTCCAAGTCGACCAAAGAGCATCAGCACCGAGAGCAAGAACTTACCGTGCTCCGGAAGATCAGCAGTGATTCCGGTCGAAAGCCCCACTGTTCCAGCTGCGGAAATAATCTCAAAAACCAGCTCGTCGAGAGTGAAATTTGTTGTGAAGCGAAGAACAAACAAAGCGCCAAGGACAACAAGAGAGTACAAGGTAACAATCGTTAGAGCTTGACGCTGCATTGAGCGAGGAAGTCTACGGTTACCAACGTTTACCGCAGCATCCCCGCGAATCTCCGTATAGACAATGTAGAACAAGACAACTGCAGTTCCGATCTTGATACCACCGGCTGTTGATGCACTTGCACCACCGATAAACATCAAAATGTCCATGCCTAGCCACGTGCTGGTATACATCTGTGCAGTATCAATAACGTTAAGTCCAGTTGAGCGAGTCATCGAAGAGGTAAACATGCTGGCAAAAATCTTCTGAACTGGGTCCATTGCCCCAAGAGTGGCCGGATTAGTCCACTCGGAAATTGAGACTCCGATTGCTCCGACCACCAGCAAGAACAGGCTCGCCCACAAAATGATTCTTGAATTCAGTGACCACTGTGACGGCATGGTGTAGTCAGCTGCTTTACCGAATACAACGTAAAGTCTTAGCTTCATACGATCGCGAATCTCGGCCAACACCGGGAAACCAAATCCTGCCAGAGTGGCAATTACAAACACTGGGAAGATGATCCAGCCATCTCCCGCAAAGCCCATAAGGCTGTCTGTATAGAGAGCAAAACCAGCCTGGTTGAAGGCGGAGATTGCCTGGAAAGCTCCGTGAGAAAGTGCCTTCTCAAGCGAGTAGCCGTATTCGGTGAACATCCGCACCGCTAGGAAGACAAAAAGAGCCAATTGGAAAAACAACATAAGTTTGGCGATGTTTAGCAAAAGTGTCTTCACGTCTGGTTGCTTGGTAGCTGAAGATTCAGAAGTCGCCGAAATTCTGTTCTTTAGTGAAATTCGGCCCTCAATCAAGAATCCAACTAAGGTTGCAAAACCAATGATTCCGAATCCACCGATCTGGATTAGAAGTGCGATGATCACATGGCCAGTTGTAGACCAGTAGGTAGCAGTGTCTAGGGTAGTAAGACCTGTAACGGTCACCGCAGAAGTTGAGGTGAAGAGGGCATCAAAGAAATTGGTGACGGAGCCACTCTTCGAAGAGATAGGCATCATGAGTAAGAATGTGCCAAGCAAGATTATGGCTGTAAAGGCCGCTGCAATTAGCTGCGTCGCCGACAGCTTCGGTAATTTTGGCATTTCAGGCTCTAACTATACTCCTGGCAAAGAATTCGTCTAGGGCTGGATCAGAGTCCACGAGTGCCGTAACCCGCACAAACCCACATAAATTCAGTCATTTAAGCACACCTATTCTTTGAAGTCTTACAATTGCTCCATCTTCAATAGGTGACTCTGGGCCAATAGCTGAACGCATCAACTTCAAGGACCATCTGGTAACTGGTCTTATAAACCAAGCCGGTTTAGCTTGAAGTCCAAGTAGTTTTCTAAATTCTGGTCTCAGAGACAACACGGCAGCCTCGAAGAGCAATCCGTAAACAAGTTTTGCTGCTCCTGGAAGAGGTGGGTTTTTTATAAACTCAATTACTTTTTCAGTATCTGGGGTTGAAACTAATAATCCAGAGTTGTAGAACTTATCAATTTCATTTTCGAGTTCTTGCTCGCTCATCGGGCAAGTAGCAAGTCCCAGTGGTGCTACCGAAACACTCCACTGCGCTACGTAGTTATCAGCTCCCGAAGGCGCAGAACCCTTGGGGATTTCTTTCCAGGAATACATCTGGTGTGCAACTAAGAATGACTCCATGAAAGCAATGTGCACCCAAAGCAATAGGTCTTTATCGGCTGCCCTGTAGGGAACGGCTTCGCCAGTTCCCTTCTTGTATTCCCCGACAACTCGAGTGTGAAGTTTGTTTACTCGATTGGCTTCGTTTTGGACCGCTGTTTTTGACCCAAAAGTAGTCACCGTTAGCCAACGAATGGTTCCAGCTAATCTTCCCAGTGGATCTGATTCGTACCTTGAGTGATTCTTCACGCCTGTTAGGGATCCTGGGTGCAAAGCCTGCATCAGCAAAGCTCTAATTCCACCCACCAGGGTTCCAAAATCTGCATGAACTACCCATGGGGCATCAGAGGGCAAAAAGAAGCCTGCTTCTTCGCCTTCGGCAACAACCCCTAGCCAAGGTGGAACTCCATTGGGGTCTCCGGAAAGAAGCTTTCGAAATCGCTTGGAGAGCAGTTCTTGGAGCGCGTTGTTGTTCTTGGATTTCAAGGTTCACCTAGTTGATTGTTTTTAGCCAGCACTACAAGTCTACGATTCAATTTTTTGCAGTTTTTGAGAAGTGGAGCCACCTAGCGGAATTGAACCGCTGACCTGCTCTTTACGAGGGAGCTGCTCTACCAACTGAGCTAAGGTGGCCAATGAGTCTGGCTCAAAGCTTTATGAGCCTTTGACTACTTTATTAGAACAGGTTCCTGTTCTAACCTGTAGCTAGAAGAATACCCAAAGGAGCAAAACATGAATGAGCTGGAGCTAGTAATGCTATGGAATCGACTACGAAATCAAATCATCTTTTCGCAGTTGGCTCCAACTTTTTTGCTTATTGTCACAATCGCACTGCTAAATGACGGCCTGGCTGAATCTGCAGACGTAGTGAAGTGGGCCACCCTTGGGATTTTGCTTGCGTCCGGGGTCTTTGGCTTTCTCGTCCAGTACTCCGCTGCAACTGAAGCACGAGCTGTAGTGAGTGATTTGAAAACACTAAAGTCAAAGTCTAAGGTTTCGAATCAACTAGTTCGATTCAACAGTTGGCTTGATGTAATTCGTTTTGTCACGCCAAGCATTTTTGTCGCAATCTATGTATTGTTATGTATTGCTCTTCTGTTTTAGATTAAAAGAGTAGATGAAGCCCCGACTGCGGTCGGGGTTTTTTCTTGCCTGCACATTTTTGCTAGCTACAGTTTGGGTCACTGGCTGGAAGCTCACCGGTCAAGAAGAATTTGTCCACCACCTGATCAATACATTTGACCTGATTGCCATAAATGGTGTGACCTTCACCGTTGTAGGTCATCAAAAAACCATCTTTGAGAATGTCATTGGCAAGAGACTGAGCCTGTGAGTAAGGAGTTGCCGGATCTCCCGTTGTTCCAATAACCAAAATTGTTGGTGCACCAGCTGCGCTGTAGTCCGAAGGTTTTTCAGCTTCCGGGAAGGGCCAACTTCCGCAGCGCAAACCCCCGAACTGCCAGTAACGACCTAGCACCGGAGCAGCTTCTAGCAGTCTTTTGTTTTGAGCTTCAATTGTGAACATGCTTGGGCTAGCACTATTGTCCAGACAACTGATTGCATAGTTCGCTGCAATCAAGTTGGTTTGATAGGTTCCGTCTTGGCCTCGGTCGTTGTAAAAGTCAGCTAAGAATAAGAAGCGGTCACCCGATCCCGAGAAAGCTTCGCTAAATGCTGAAGACAGTTCTGGCCAGTACCTATCCGAGTAGAGAGTCATGATCAATCCCGTTACGGCCGCCCATATTGTTAACTCACGCCCCGATGAGGTTTCAAGTGGCTGCCTCTCAATAGAGGCCAGCAGTTGCTCCACCGACAAAAGATCAGCTGAGAGATTTCCACTAAATGGACAGTCTTCGTAGCTGCCACAGTTTTCCAAAAAGGCAGTTAGGGCGGATTCAAAAGCCTCAAGTTGATAAAGCGTCTGCTCATCGTCACTAACGGTTGGATCAATCGCACCGTCTAATACAAACCTGCCCACTCGGTCTGGAAACAAGGTTGCATACGTAGTTCCTAGGAATGATCCATAGGAGTAGCCCAGGAAGTTCAACTTTGACTCTCCGACGACAGCTCTTAGAACATCCATGTCCTTAGCAGCTGAGACCGTGTCCACAAATTCCAGAAGAGCTCCCGTGTTCTCCAGGCACTTGTCTGCAAAATCTGCGGTTGCAGTCCTGGCCACGGCAATGTCTTCCTCGGTTGCAATCTCAAAACCTGAGACTCCGTATAGAAACTCGTCGTATTCGGAATCACTTAGACACTCAACCGCAGAACTTCTTCCCACCCCCCGCGGGTCAAAACCTAAAAGGTTCCAATCAGATCGAAGATCCTTCGTACCCAAAAACTCAGCAGAGTCCTTGACCCAGTCGTAACCCGATGCGCCAGGGCCTCCTGGGTTGAAAAGGATAAAGCCCTTAGGGTCTGAATCAGCCAGCCTGAAGACGGTGGCGATGGAAATTGCCTCGCTGGCTGGATCACTCCAATCCATTGGGACATCAATGTCGGCGCAGAAAAGCCTGGTGCCGCACTCTTCAAATTCAACTAACTGTTCGTAATACTCGCTAAAGCCCGCCGGTGCACCGCTAGCATCAGGAACTATCGGTTCCGGTGCCGAAGGAGCACAACCAGTAAGGACCAATGCTGAAATGGCAACGGCAGACACTAACTTTTGAAGTTTTCCAAAAATCACTTTTTTCTCCTAAGCGCAATAGCGAGCGATTCCAAAACCATTAGATCTCGAACGTTAGAGCTAATTCGGACTCTCGCCTGAGCTAGCGCTTCGAGCTTAGTGATCACCTCCGACGCGCTTGAAGTTGCTGCCAGCTCCTGAATTTGGCTTCTTAGGTCTGCGTTTACCAGCTCGGCTTCTGCACCAAGTTCAACAATCAGGACATCTCTATATAGCGACATTAGGTCGACCAGAATCCGATCGATGCCATCGCGCAGGCTTCTGGTCGCTCTCCTTTTTTGCCCTTCTTCAAGGGCCTTCACATCTGCCCTGAGGGCTGGTGGAACTGTGCCGCCTTCGGGGATACCAAGGGTTGCCAGTAGTGCACTTTTTTCTTCGGTGTCTTTTTCTGCGGTTAGGGCATCGGCGTCTTTTCGTGCAAGCTCTAGCCAGCGCTCAGCGGTGAACATGGCCTTCGGAATTGAATCGATTTGCATGGCAGCCATGAGTGTTTCTTTTCTTCTGGCCCTAGCATCGGTGCTGGTTGCCAGTCGAAGCGCCATTCCGATGTGACCTTGAGCTTCGGCAGCAACCTGCAAAGCAAGCGATGGATTTATGCCGTCTCTAGCAACAAGTAAGTCAGCCACGGTTTGACTAGAAGGTTGCTTGAGCGCCACTCGCCTTACTCTTGAGCGAATGGTAGGAAGCATGTCAGCTTCTGATGGCGCGCATAGTATCCAAATGGTTCCAGCTGGTGGCTCTTCGAGGGTCTTTAGTAACACATTAGAAGAACGCTCTGCCATGCGGTCTGCGTCTTCGATGATCATGATCTGATACTTGCTAATTGATCCACCAAAATAAGATGCCGCGACCAGGCTTCTAATTTCTTCAATCGAGATGATTACCTTCTCGGTAGCCAGAACTGTGACGTCGGGGTGAGCTCCCAAGCCAACCATCCGACAGCTCTTGCAATCGCCACAACCACCGGCTTCGCAAAGTAGCGCTGCAGCAAACGCCGCAGCAGCATTTGATCTTCCAGAACCCGGAGGTCCCGTAATGAGCCAAGCGTGCTGTAAGCCTGAATCCTTATTCGCTACTGCTTGGCGCAGTTGAGAAACCGCTTCTGGTTGACCTAGGAGTTCGGACCAGACTGGTTCAAACTCCATGACTTTATTCAAAGCCCTTTGCTTTCTAGCAAAACGTCCAAGCGAGGCTGTATCAGTTTCCAAATGGAATCTGGTTCTTGACTGGCATCAACGACATGGAATCTGTTGGGTTCTTTCTTTGCAAGTTGTAAATAGGTTTCTCTGGCCGCTTCAAAGAATGTAATTTTTTCACGCTCGAGTCGATCTGGTTCTGCCCCAGTTTTTCCTCGGCGAATGGAAGCGGCGGCGGCATCGAGATCTAGCAGCACAGTTAGATCTGGAAGCAAGTTATCAACTGCCCAAAGGGATAAATCTCTAACTTCCGTTAGGTCCAACTCACGTCCGGCACCCTGATAAGCAACGGATGAGTCCAGGAACCTATCTGAAATAACAATCTGTCCTTTTGCAAGAGCTGGCCTGATGACACTGGCAACATGATGGGCCCTATCGGCTGCATATAGAAGTGCCTCTGAGCGAACCGACACTTCGCCCTTGCGGTGCAATAGAAGATGTCTGATTTCAACACCCAGATCAGATCCGCCTGGCTCAAGGGTTCTAACAACTTCCAATCCCCTGGCAGCAAGGTAGCTCTGCATCAAATCAGCTTGAGTGGACTTACCAACGCCATCGATACCCTCGAAGGATATAAACACTCCTTTAGTATCGGGCACGCTATTTCTTCTTTCTAGTTCCGGCCTTTACGGTCTTTTTCGGAGCAACGGCCTTTTTGCTGGCTCGGCCAGCTTTTGGAGCTGCCTGACCAGGCTCTAGTCCTAGTTTCTCACGCCTGATGGCTAGCAATTCAAATGCCTGGTCGCTAGTTAGCTCATCAAGCTTTTCGTCCTTAGGAATGGTGGCATTTATGGCACCATCGGTGACGTAGTCCCCGAACTGACCGGTCTTGGCAACCACGTTCAATCCACTGGCTGGGTCTTCACCGAATTCTTTCAAAGGGGTCGCGGCAGTTCTGCGGCCACCGTATTTTGGCTGCTTGTAAATCTCGAGGGCTTCTTCCAGGGTCAGGCTAAAGATCTGATCCTCGCTCTGAAGAGACCTGGAGTCAGTTCCCTTCTTCAGGTAGGGTCCGAATTTTCCGTTCTGGGCGGTAATCGGGTTCTCGGTTTCTGGATCAATACCAATGGTTCTAGGAAGAGAAAGAAGTGAAACCGCTTCTTCAAAAGAGAAAGTCTCTGGTGACATGGACTTGAACAAGGACGCGGTTTTTGGCTTCTCGGCATTTGGATCTTCAAGCAAAACATATGGCCCGTACCGACCGTCTTTGAACAAGATGTCATAGCCAGTAAGAGGATCTTGTCCCATAACGCGGTCAGTAATAATTGGTGCATCAATTAGCTCTTGAGCTTTAGCTACCGTTAGTTCATCCGGAGCCAAACCTTCAGGAATGTTTACAATTCTGCGTCCGTTTTCATCGGCACCTTCGCTACCTGGCTCAACCATGGTCTCGATGTACGGGCCATATTTTCCAGTTCGAAGAGTGATGTTATCGGCTAGGTAAATCGAGTTCACTGCCTTTGGATCGCTATCGCCCACGTTCTGAACGGTGTCGTGTAAACCATCTTCAGAATCAGTTCCAAAATAGAACTTCTTTAGCCATTCGCTGCGGTTGATTTCTCCGGCTGCGATCTGGTCTAGGTTTTCTTCCATCTGAGCAGTGAAGGCATAATCAACTAATTTGACGAAGTTCTCTTCCAAGAACCTGGTCACGGTGAAAGCAATCCACTCTGGTACCAAGGCTTGGCCACGCTTTACTACGTAACCCTTGTTGATGATGGTCGACAAAATAGCTGCATAGGTGGAAGGTCGTCCGATGCCATCTTCTTCCAAAGCCTTTACAAGGCTTGCCTCGGTGTACCTAGCAGGTGGCAGAGTCTGGTGATCCTTTGCGGTTACTTCAACTACCGAAAGAACTTGACCCACTTCCAAAGAAGGTAGCTTGGATTCTTTCTCTTCTTCTGGCTCGTCATCGCGGGAGACATCTCTACCTTCTTCATAGGCAGCCATGAACCCCTTGAAGATAACAACGGTTCCAGAAGCGCTGAATTCAGCTGTCTTGCCATCTGCGACAGGGGAAACTGATATCTTGGCGGTAGTTGTAGACACCTTGGCATCTGACATCTGAGAGGCCATGGTTCTTTTCCAGATCAACTCGTAAAGATCTTTTGATCTGGTGGACATGGTCATTGGCAATTCGCTTGGGTGTAGGAAAGTTTCTCCAGCAGGTCTAATTGCCTCGTGAGCTTCTTGAGCGTTCTTGTTTTTGCCCGTGTAAATTCTTGGCGAATGTGGAACAGAATCTTTACCAAACATTTCGATAGCTAAAGCTCTAGCGGCTTGAATTGCTTGAGTGGAAAGCACAGGTGAGTCGGTACGCATGTATGTAATGTGTCCTTCTTGATACAAGCTCTGCGCGGTATCCATGGTCTGCTTAGCGGACATGCGAAGTTTTCTCGAAGCCTCTTGCTGCAAGGTGGAAGTCGTGAAAGGTGCAGCAGGCTTTCTAGTTGAAGGCTTGGACTCTACCGACTCAACTTTGACCTTTACATCTTTTGATCTCATAGCTTCGGCCAGAGCTTCGGAGGCTGCTTGATCCAAAAGCAAGACTCCGTCTTTCATCTCACCTTTGTCGTTGAACGAATCTCCCGAGGCAATCTTCTTGCCATCGATCAAGGTGAGCTTTGCCTCAAAGTCCTGTTCTTTGTTCTTGTCGGTCGTGAACAGCGCTTTTACATCGTGATAGCTACCAGAGACAAAAGCCATACGTTCGCGCTCACGCTCAACAACCAATCTCATCGCAGGAGATTGCACACGACCAGCACTTAGACCGCGGTTGATCTTGCGCCACAAAACCGGAGAAACTTCGTAGCCGTAAAGTCGGTCAACAACCCTTCGGGTTTCTTGAGCCTGGACTAGGTTTTGATCAACTTCTCTGGTGTTCAAAAGTGCGTCTTGAATGGCCTGCTTGGTGATTTCGTGAAAGACCATTCGGCTAACTGGAACCTTGGGCTTTAGCACCTGCAACAGGTGCCAGGCGATGGCCTCTCCCTCGCGGTCCTCATCGGTAGCTAGAAATAGCTCATCCGCCTCGGCCAGAGCCTTCTTGAGCTCGGTTACGGTTTTGCTCTTTCCGGCCGAAATCGCGTAATAGGGCTCAAAGTCGTTTTCGATGTCAATTGAGAACTTAGCTAGTGAGCCTTTTTTCTTCTTCTCTTCTGGGGGTAGGTTCTTTGGGTCAATAAGGTCTCGGATATGGCCAATCGAGGCCATGACTGTGTAGTCATCGCCTAGGTACTTGGCAATCGTTTTCGCCTTGGCAGGCGACTCAACGATTACTAGCTTGTTACCTTTTGGCATCAATCTCCTAAATCATTCACCTGGTCCCGCCCTGGCTCGTGCTTTATGCACAATCCCCAACGTTTCCATGTTGGTTTCGATAAAGACCTCGAAACCGACAATACGACATCGTTCCAGAACTAGCTGGCTATTGCTAGCAATATCTTTAGCCACAATACACGGATTACCTGTGGATACACCTCTAAGTGCATCGGCTGCAGCCAGTGCAATCGAATTTGTTGTGGCCTGCAGCCTACTAAATCCCAGTAATTGCGCGCTAACTAGCGATGAAGCAGCAAACAAAGCAAAAAACACAATCAGAATCGAAATTGCGAGAATTGTTCCCGCGCCGTGATCATTTTTCAACTCCCTGATGCTCTTGCGCACTGCTTCTCTACTAATTCAATAAAGCCAATTTCAATGCCAGCAATCGGTGCTGCGACACTTAATTTCACACATATCGAGTCCTCAAGTTCCTCTAACTCAAACTGAACTTTCTCGCCAGCTGTTGCAACAAGTTGATCGATGAAATCAGCTGGTTCTCCTCTTGCAACCGCAGTTGCAACCATGGCAGCAACATTTATCAACTGAAGCTTGGCCGATTGCAAACTTAGCGCTGCTACCGCGATGGTCATGATCAGAATAACTACCGGAAGCGTGAGGACTAGTTCCGCCGTTACGCTTCCTCGGGTTGAACTAGCTCGCACCAAAAGTAAGGGCCGACCGGACCAGGTCAAAAAGTATGGTTTTGACCTCATCGCTTCTCATGATCACTACCAGCAGTCCCGCAAAGCCAACCGCCGCCATGGTGGCAATGACATATTCGGCTGTTGCGGCACCCTCTTCTGATTTCCAGTGCATTTCTCTCCTTTTTATATGGCGCTAAAAAGCCCTATCCCGACTGGGACTACGGCTAAAAATACGAAGGCGGGTAGGGCGGCTAAACCCAGTGGAATAAGAAGTGAAACCGAAAGCTTGGCAAGGCTTGATCGATGGTTGCTCCAAAGCCTATGGCGCAGAGTATCGGCCCGAGCCAGCAGTAATCCATTTAGGGCAATACCCGATTGCTCAGAAACTTTCACGGCGTCCCAAAAGATAGTGAGCTGATCTGCAGGGACATCTTCCGAAAACTGTTGCTTAGATTTGGTCCGGGCAAGTGCAGCTGCTGTCTTTGGGCTAAGTCCGGCGGATAGTCCAATTGCGACCGCATCCAAGAATGCTCCAGGGTCCGCTTCGTGAGGCTTTGCTTTCTCGAGCATGCGTAGTGAACTGATTCTCGCAAATATTAGAAGTAGCAGCCCTAGACCAATAGAGATCACGCCAAGCGCTGATCCTAAAGAAGCACCGAGTGCTGAAAGGCCAAGTAACTCTGAAAAGATTACGGCAACAAGTGGAAGAAGCAGGATTAGGTTAGCGGTTGCCTTCGGTGAAGCAAATGCAATACCCAATTCCGCAAACTGTCTTTGCTGGGCCCTAAAAACTTCTGTGAGCCGATCAAGGGCTAAGCCTAAGTGACCGCCTGACTCGGTTGCCACTTCCCAAATGAAATCAAATTGCTTAACTTGAAAATCAGAGAGTTGTTCTGTTTGCAATTGCTGCTTGGCTACCTTTGCGCTCGTTCCAGAACGAAGCAGAGCGGTTATTTCCATTACAGCTAGCTCCGCGCTCATGCCAGTGCAAGCTTTTGTCTTGGTTGGTACTCTTTCACAACTAGCTCGCCAGAGCCTATGGCAAACTTCCCAATTCCTGAAACTGCCCTACTGCCAGCTTTTACCTCTAAAGCAATGACCCATTCAAAAGCTGCTGCAACCATTTTGAAAAATGCTGTATCGGAGATTGGCAAATCCGCCTTGATAGTGGAAAGTCGCTCTGGAACTTGAAACAGGTTATTGGCATGGATGGTGGTTGCACCGCGATGCCCGGTGTTTAGAGCTTGAAGCATGGCGATTAACTCCAAGCCCCTAACCTCACCAACTGCTATTCGATCGGGTCTCATGCGAAGCGCTTCGCGCACCAGCTGATCAAGGGTTATTCCGCCTTGACCTTCAACGTTGATGCTTCTTGACTGCAAGCAAACAATATTGTTTCCAGATAGTTCGGTAACGTCCTCTACTGCGATAACTCTCTCGTTTGTGCCACTTAGCATTGTTCGAAGTAAAGTGGTTTTTCCGGAACCAGTCGGACCGGAAATTAGGAAGCTCTCGCCAGATTCTACAATCTCTCGAATAGTTGTTTGCTGCAATGATGAAGCAGTAAGAGAGCAAAACAATTCTTCCAGTGAGGTTGTTTTGGCCTGGTGCAGTCTGATTGAAATTATTGTCTGCTCACTGCAACCGGACTTTAGAACTGCATGAACTCTTAACCCGCCTTGCAAACTAACATCGGCAAATGGATTTGCAAGATCTAGCCTTCTGCCGCCTAGCTCGATTAGCTCTCTGGCGATAGTCGATAGCTCTGCCTCGGAGGATTGCAAGCTAGTTAGCTGCACCAGTCCGTTGCCATAATCGACCAATGACTGTGACTCGCTAAGCAAGATGTCGGTGACTTGCTCGTTATCGATTAGCTCAAGTAACCAGTCAGGTAGTTGGGTTTCCACCCACTAACAATCAGTCACTAGGGCGCTTATTTGTTGGGGGAATCATAAATTGTGGAGAAATTAGGGGGCGGCAGGTTTTGGGGAAAACCTGCCGCCTGGTGATAGCGATTGGGGGAATCTAACTATCACAAGTCAGTAATAAATTACCGACGGTTTATTGTAAGCAGTGATTAGCCCCCAAAAGCCCATTTGTGCCATTATTACCAGTGAGCTATAAGGAGTTGGCAATGGCGCCGAACCAGTCAGACATCGAGAACCTGCTTCACGAATCCAGACGTTTTCCCCCTACCCCAGCCTTTGCCTCCCAAGCCGTGGCCAAAAAAGAGCTCTACGACCAAGCCTCAAATGACCGCCTTGGCTTCTGGGCAGACAAAGCTCGCGAGCTTCACTGGCACAAACCCTTCACCAAAACCCTAGACTTCACGAACCCTCCCTTTGCCAAGTGGTTCGAGGATGGCGAGCTAAACGTTTGTTACAACGCCCTCGATCGTCACGTTCTGGCCGGCAAGGGTGACAAAGTTGCTCTTTACTTTGAAGGTGAATCCGGCGACAGCTCTGAAATCACTTACTCCCAGCTGCTAACAGAGGTCAAAAAAGCAGCCAATGCTTTTGCTTCCTTAGGGGTCTCCAAAGGAGATCGGGTGGCCATTTATATGCCGCTCGTTCCAGAGGCGGTAGTTGCCATGCTGGCAACTGTTCGCCTTGGAGCTATTCACTCGGTTATCTTTGGAGGCTTTTCCGCAGAATCACTTCGTAGTCGTATCAATGACGCCGAAGCAAAGCTGGTTGTGACAGCCGATGGTGGAAATAGAAAAGGTAAAGTGCTGCCTCTAAAGCCGGCCGTTGATGAGGCAATTGCAGATGGTGCTTGCCCGAGTGTGGAGCACGTAGTTGTTCTAAGACGCGGTGGCAACGAAGTTGCCTGGAATTCTAAAACAGATCTTTGGTGGGAAGATGTTGTCGGAGGAGCTTCAGATCAGCACGAAGCCCAAGGCTTTGAATCCGAGAACCCACTGTTTATTTTGTACACATCTGGTACAACAGGTAAGCCAAAAGGTATCTTGCATACCTCGGGCGGTTACCTAACCCAGGCAACTTTCACCCACAAAGCACTCTTTGATGTTCATCCAGAGACAGACATCTACTGGTGCACCGCGGATGTTGGCTGGATTACTGGACACTCATACGTTGTTTACGGTCCACTAACCAATGGCGTCAGCCAGGTCATATATGAAGGTACGCCGGATACTCCAGACTGGGGCCGCTGGTGGCAAATCATTGAAAAGTACAAGGTCAGCATTTTCTACACTGCCCCTACTGCCATCCGCACCTTCATGAAGCACGGTCGTGAGATTCCAGATCGCTACGACCTGAGCTCGCTTAGGGTTCTAGGTTCGGTGGGCGAACCAATTAACCCAGAGGCGTGGATGTGGTACCGAGAGGCAATCGGAAGAAATAACTGCCCGATTGTCGATACCTGGTGGCAGACCGAAACCGGAGCCATCATGATCTCTGCTCTGCCTGGGGTCACTGCTACCAAGCCAGGCTCTGCTCAAGTGCCAGTTCCTGGAATCAGCTTCGAGGTAGTTAACGAAGCTGGAGAAAAGATAACCTCCGGCGGAGGCTACCTAACTCTGACCGAACCTTGGCCTTCGATGCTTCGCGGGATTTGGAAAGACCCTGCAAGGTTTATTGAAACTTACTGGTCTCAGTACCCGGGCAAGTACTTTGCCGGCGATGGAGCGATGCTCGATGACGATGGTGACATTTGGATCCTTGGCCGAGTAGACGATGTCATGAATGTTTCAGGTCACCGGCTTTCCACCTCGGAAATTGAATCAGCACTTGTGTCACATCCGTTTGTTGCAGAGGCTGCGGTTGTTGGTGCTAGCGATGAAACAACCGGTCAGGCAGTTGTTGCCTTTGTTATTTTGCGAGCTGATCAGGTTGCAGTTGCAGGAAACGAATCTGAAGTGGCAGCAGTGCTGCGGGAGCATGTCTCAAAAATGATTGGGCCAATTGCAAAACCAAGGCAAATCATGGTGGTTGCCGAGCTTCCGAAAACCAGATCTGGAAAGATCATGCGAAGGCTCCTTCGAGACGTGGCTGAAGGAAGACAGATCGGTGATGTTACCACTTTGGCCGATACTTCCGTGATGAGTGTCATCGACGGTAAGTTTCACAGCTAGAAACTAAACCTCGACTATTAGTTCGATTTCTACTGGAGCATCTAGGGGAAGCACCGCTACCCCAACTGCGCTTCTGGCGTGAATTCCTTTATCTCCGAATACCTCGCCCAAGAATTCACTGGCGCCATTTACAACGCCTGGCTGTCCAGAAAACTCAGGGGTTGAGGACACAAACCCGACTACTTTAACTACTCGCTTGATCTTGTCGAGATCACCAATCACGGTCTTGACTGCTGCGAGCGCGTTTAGAGCGCAAACGGTAGCTAGTTCCTTGGCTCGCTCTGGTGAGACGGATCCTCCGACCTTGCCGGTCTCGGCAAGGCTGCCTGAAACCATGGGTAGCTGTCCAGAAGTAAAGACCAGATTTCCGGACTGAACGGCAGGAATATAGGCCGCTAGCGGTTTAGCCGTTTCGGGTAAAACAAAGCCCAAATCGATGATTCTTTTCTCTATCTGGGACATTTAGCTCACCGGGCGCTTGAAGTATGCAACTAGGCCACCTTCTGGGCCGGTGACGATTTGGACCAATTCCCAGCCCTCGGAGCCCCAATTATTGAGGATTTGGGTGGTGTTATGGATTATTAGGGGGGTTGTGATGTACTCCCACTTTTGCATGGTCAGCCTGCTCTCAGGGTTTGATAGTAACCTTAAGTCTATTCTCATGAAAGGTGTGGCTTCCCCCATGCGCAAATTAATCGGAAGGCTTTTTGGCCTTAGCGCTATTGCCGGCCTACTGACTTTCGCACTTATTACTCCTGTCGCTGCAGTTGCTGGATATGCCGCCTCAGCCGGAGTGGTCGCATTTGAGGGTTTGCCTGAATACATCAAGCCAGTAAACGCCTCCCAGACCTCCACTTTGTATGGAAACCTCGATGGCGAGCCAGTGGCGCTAGCCAGTTTCTACCACGAAAACCGGGTCTCGATCGATTACGAGCAGATGAGCCCGAACATGATCAACGCTGTTATTGCTACCGAGGACCCCAGGTTCTTCCAGCACGGCGGTGTTGATATCCTCGCCCTAACTAGGGCCACCCTGGGTGTTGCAACAACTGGTCTATCTGGCCCTGGTGGATCAACAATCACGATGCAGTATGTGAAGAACACTTTGGTTGAGGCAGCGAACCTAGCTGGCGATGAGGAAGCGATTGAAGCGGCCACCGTCACCACAATCGACCGCAAAATCCGAGAGATCCGCCTGGCAATCGCGCTAGAGTCGGTCACTACCAAGAAGGACATTCTTGCTGGTTACCTAAACCTCTCGTTCTTTGGAAACCGAATCAACGGTATTGAGTCGGCTTCCAACTACTACTTCGGAGTCAAGGCCAAGGACCTAACAGTTCCTCAGGCTGCTTTGCTAACCGCCATGCTAAGAGCACCAAACGCCTACCGTCCAGATAACCCGGACAACCTCGAGGTGGGTAAAACTCGAAGAGACTACGTAATCAACAACATGCGTGACGAGGGTTACATAACTGCTGCCGAGGCAGAAACCTACAAAGCAGAGCCAATCACTCCAAACATCACTCCAACCAACACAGGTTGTGAGGCAAACCAGCAAACCGCTTACTTCTGTGACTACGTGGTTTGGGTGGTTAGAAACAACGACGAGTTTGGACCCACCCTAGAAGATCGCGAAGTAACACTGCGCCGTGGTGGCCTTGAGATTTACTCCACCATGGATATCGCATTACAGAACACAACCGACGACGCGGTCAAAGCAGAGTTGCCAGTTGATAACCGTTGGAATCTTGGAACAGCCTCGGTATCAGTTGAGGTTGGCACCGGAAGAGTTTTGGCGATGAGCCAAAATCGAATCTTTGACCAGCAGGTGGATGAAGACCCAACTACCACGAGCGTGAACTACTCAACGGACAAGGCTTTTGGAGGGTCCTCTGGATTCCAGACTGGATCCACCTATAAGGTCTTCGTTTTGGCCGAGTGGCTGACAAAAGGATTCTTACTTGGCGACCAGATTGATGCCCAACGTCGAGTTTGGCAGGCTGAAGACTTCTCGGCTCGCTGTGGCGGAATTGTTGGCGAGTGGGATCCAAAAAACTCCGGCAGCGCTGAATTCCTCAACATAAGTGCGCTGAGCGCGACCACTCAGTCGGTCAACACCGCATTTGCCACCATGGCTTCGTTCCTAGACCTCTGTGACATAAGAGACCTGGCTCAAGGGTTTGGAGTCAAGCGAGCCGATGGCAATGAGCTGTTGTATGTTCAGGCCTCGATTCTTGGAACCAATGAGCTTTCCCCACTCACCATGGCAGCAGCCATGTCAGGATTTGCCAACGACGGAATTTACTGTTCACCAGTGGCAATCGATCGTGTGATTGTTAGATCTACCGGAGTCGAAATGAAGGTTCCTCGCTCAGAGTGTAACCGGGCAGTAAGTTCTGAGGTTGCTGCTGCCGCCAACTACGCGTTCCAGGGAGTTATGAACGGTGGTACCGGAGGCCGTGCCAAAACCGATGACAGAGTCCCACTTGCTGGTAAAACAGGAACCACTGACGCAATGGTTCACACTTGGATGACCGGATACTCCTCTAAGGTTTCAACTGCAACCTGGGTAGGAAATGTTTCCGGAAAACAAAACGTGACCCGCATCTCCGTTGATGGCACCCCCGGTGGAGTGATCAGGCATGAGATCTGGCGAACCATCATGACTCTTGCCAACGAACTTTACCCAGGTGAAGCATTTGCGGCACCGCCTGCTTCGTATCTTGGGGCCTCGAGTATCACCATGCCCGACATCAATGCTCTACCACCAGATGTTGCGCAGCAAATACTTCGAGACGCTGGATTGTCTGCAGTGGTTTCCGATGTGACCGTGGTGTCACAAAACCCGATTGGAACAACCGCTTACGCTAGCTATCCAGCTGGTGCGTCTGTGCCATTTGGAACATTGGTAACTATTTCAATTAGCCGCGGTGGAACCGTTGTGGTGCCTGATGTTTCCGGTTTGAGTGTCACCGACGCCAAAGCTGCACTCTTAGCCGCTGGCTTCTCGGTCGTAAGTGAACCACAACCGAGCCAATCTCAATTCTTCGTAAAATCGGCAACGATTCCTGCTGGAAACGTGGTTGGCACTAACCCGACGGCAGGTTCGTCAGCCGAAGTATTGGGGGCCATCCTGCTAATCATTAGCAAGGGACCGTAGCCTGGCTGGTCTTTGGATCGCGATTGCGGTTGTAGTAATTGGTATCTGGTCAATAGCTATCGAGCGTCAGCTATTTGTTGTCAGGCAAGAATCCATCAGGGTGCTTCCCATGGGAAGTACCCCTATTCGGGTTCTACAAATCGGTGACATCCATTTAGCCCCTTGGCAAAAACGCAAGCAACGCTTCATCAAGGGATTGGTAAGGCACCAAATTGACCTGGTGGTCAACACCGGAGACAACCTAGGTCACACCAAGGCGATAGAACCCCTACTCGATTGCCTCCAGCCACTTTTAGAAAAACCAGGCGTTTTTGTTAATGGCTCAAACGACTACTATGCACCGGTTCCAAAAAACCCAATCAGCTACATCTTCCACGCCTCGAAGGAACCCAAGTCCAAAAGGCTGGAAACTGCCAAGATGACCAATGCTTTTGAGAAAGCCGGCTGGCAAAACCTCAACAACAAATCAGTCGACATCGAAGTGTTGGGGAACCCTATCCGCTTTATTGGTGTTGACGATCACCACATCGGTAAGAGCAACCTATCTGAACTTGCGGCAAGTCAGGCTTTCACAATTGGGCTGACCCACGCTCCATACCTTGAGATACTTCGAGGGCTCACCCTTCGAGGAGCGGAGCTTATATTTGCTGGACACACCCACGGTGGTCAAGTGAGAGTTCCAATTCTTGGAGCGCTAACAACCAACAGCGACTTACCAAATAGATTTGCCAGAGGAACCTCTGGTTGGAACTTCGAAGGAAAGAATTCAATTCTTAGTGTGGTGGCAGGACTTGGAAACTCAATTTTTGCGCCAGTGAGATTTTTTTGCAGACCAGAAGTAAGGCTAATTACTCTGTTGGAAGTTGACTAGCTAGTTTTTGCCCAGGCGTCTGGCCCAAGCACAATGAACTCGCCAGTTGAGTTCTCACATCGCGCAGTTTCGCCTTCAACGAAGCAGCTAAACCCAAAAGCGGTTATCTGTTCACCATCTGCGAGAGAAGGCGAAGTTGAAGCATCTGAGTATGGCGAGCTGGCACAGGTGAAATCCGCCATTTGTTCACCAGCAGCTGGGCTGCCTAGAAGCTTGATCTGATTTCCATAGGTATATATGCAATCGGTAGGAACTGGCAGTGGTTCGTAACGAACATCGGTTTCTTTGTGTTCGCAAATAGCAATGTCATCGTATTCGCTCAGTGTGCACCAGGTCGGACCAGTGCCCACCTTGAAAATGATGTCGCCGTAGTCAACCATGTATAAATCTGGGTCTACCTCAACCACATCTTCTGGAGCTTCTTGGGGAATAAGGGCCTGATCAATAGTTGGTAGCGGTGTCGAGCCATCGGGGCTTGTTGGGGTATCTTCCGCGGCGCATCCGGTAAGACCAAGTGTGATAACCAGTAGCGCGCTGGTAAGTACGGTTTTCCCCATGCCTTAAGGATAGCTATTGGGCTTGAGCTAAATTGCCAAATCCACGCCGTGATTTATTTGAAGCCAATAAAGCAGTGACTCAAAATTCCTTGGCGACCAGCTCGGCAATTTCATAAGTATTTAAGGCGGCACCTTTTCGAAGGTTGTCCCCCACCACGAACATGTCGATTGAGTTCTCAAAATCCAAAGCCTGCCGAACCCGTCCCACAAAGGTTGGATCTTGGCCAGCTACGTGGTTTGGGGTTGGGTAGATTCCCTTTTCAGGGTCGTCCATCAGCACGACCGTGGGGGACAATTCAAGCTCGGCATGAACTTCGGCCACGGTCAAAGGCCTGGCAAAGGTGGCATGGATGGCCAATGAATGAGATACCTGGACAGGAACCCTAACGCAGCTCGCCGCCACCTTTAGATCCTTGATTCCAAGAATCTTTCTGGACTCGTCTCTAACTTTCATCTCTTCCGAAGAGTGTCCCCCAGCCTTTAGCGATCCAGCCATAGGAATAACATTGAGCGCAATTGGCACAGGCCAGAGTGAATCAGCCTGGTTTATGCCAGCTGATTGCAAAAGCGCAGCAACGTCTCCTGATCTGGTTCCAGCGAGTGGATCGTTCGAAACGGCAGCTAATTCTTTCTGTAATTGATCTACCCCTGCAGCACCAGCACCAGATACAGCTTGGTAACTGGCAACAACAAGCCCAGTCAGTTGCCATTTGGCGTGCAGTGCTCCAAGGGCGGCCATCATGGTCATGGTTGTGCAGTTGGGGTTAGAAATGATTCCGAGTGGGCGGTTCTTGGTTTGCTCAGGGTTTACCTCTGGAACAACAAGTGGAACTTGGTCGTTCATCCTAAACGCAGCGGAGTTATCAACCACAACCGCACCGTGCTCAACTGCAACCGGTGCCCAAATTTCTGCAATCTCATCTGGAACATCAAACATTGCGATGTCGATACCTTCAAACGCTTCAGGGGTTAGCTCAACGACAGTTAGGTCTTGACCGTGCACCTTTATCTTTTTACCAGCAGATTTTTTGGAAGCAATAAGTCGGATCTCGCCCCAGATGTTTTCGCGCTCATTAATGATTGAAACCATCACGGTGCCAACAGCACCGGTTGCTCCAACCAGGGCTAGGTTAGGTTTCTTGGACAAGTTATCTGCCAGTTCCCGCGTGAACAATAGCTTCGCTGTCGCCATCAAGGCCGAAGGCGCTGTGTACAACCTTGGCCGCTTCAAGAACCTGATCGCTACGGGTAATTACCGAAATTCGAATCTCAGAGGTGGAAATCATTTCGATGTTGATTCCAGCTTTGGCAAGAGCCCCAAAAAGAGTTGCTGAAACTCCAGAGCTGGTTTTCATTCCAGAACCAACAACTGAAAGTTTCCCAATGGTTTCATCAAACTGCAAAGAGGCAAAGCCCATGTTGGCTTTTTCTGCTTCTAGAGAATCCAGGGCCTTCTTTAGATCTTCGGCCAAGAGAGTAAATGAGATATCGCTTAGCTTGGTGTTTGAAACAGCAACGTTTTGTACGATCATGTCAATGTTGATGCCAGCTTTGGCAACCACGGTGAATAGCTCAGCAGCTTTACCAGGAACGTCAGGAATACCCACAACAGTGATCTTGGCCTGGCTCTGATCGACCGCAACGCCTGCGACTATTGACTCTTCCATGGTTTCTCCGCTCGAATAAATGGTAGTACCGGGGTTATCAGTAAAAGTAGAGCGAACCCGAAGATTCACTTTATGGCGCCTGGCAAATTCCACGGCCCTGATATACAAAATCTTGGCTCCAGCAGCAGCCAACTCAAGCATCGACTCAATGTCGATTGAGTCGATCTTTTTGGCCCTTGGAACAGACCTTGGGTCTGCGGTGTAAACGCCGTCAACATCGCTGTAGATTTCGCAAACATCCGCATTTAGGCCAGCAGCTAGCGCCACCGCTGTGGTGTCTGAGCCACCTCGACCAAGGGTGGTGATGTCACCACTTGTTGGGTCAAATCCTTGAAAACCGGCCACGATTGCTATTTCGCCCTCGTCGATAGCTGCTTGAACCCGGTCCGGGGTTACCTCGGCAATGCGGGCGTTTCCATAGGTTGAATCTGTAATGATTCCAGCCTGCAAGCCAGAGAAAGATCTTGATTTTTCACCCATGGAGTTAATCGCCATAGATAAAAGTGCAACGGAGATACGCTCACCTGCGGTGAGCAGCATGTCTAGCTCTCTTGGGGTGTCCTCCGGGTTGTCTGTAACGTTCTTGGCAAGTTCGAGCAAATCATCGGTTGTGTCACCCATCGCTGAAACCACAACAACAACCTGGTTTCCAGCACGGTGAGTTTCAATAACTCTTTTGGCTACTAGTTTGATTTTTTCAGCATCGCCCACGGATGATCCGCCGAACTTCTGAACAATCAGTGCCAACGGGTGCTCCTGGGTTTTTTGGGGAGATTACCTCGATCAGTGAGGCAAGAATTCAAGTCTAGCTGACTGTCCTTCTGCCCTCAAAGGCTCGACCAAGAGTAATCTCGTCGGCATATTCCAAGTCTCCGCCCACCGGCAGCCCAGAAGCTAGGCGAGAAAGAGTAATCCCCATTGGAGAAAGCATTCTGGTGAGATACGTGGCGGTTGCTTCACCTTCCAGGTTTGGGTCGGTAGCAATGATTACCTCTTTAATCTCAGGATCAGCAAGTCTTGCTACTAGCTCCTTGATGCGCAGGTTATCGGGGCCGATACCTTCTATTGGGCTGATGGCACCGCCCAGCACGTGATACAAACCCTTGAATTCCCTGGTCCGCTCAATAGCCTGAACGTCTTTGGATTCTTCAACCACACAGATACTTGCCTTCGAGCGCCTCGGGTCACGGCAAATGTTGCAAAGTTCTTGCTCGGCCACATTGCCACACTGCTCACAAAAGCGAACTCGCTCACGAACCTCGGTCAAAACCTGAGCGAGCTTGGTGGCTTGCTCTTCGTCTGCTTGAAGTAAATAGAAAGCAATCCGCTGCGCGGATTTAGGTCCAACCCCAGGAAGCCTTCCTAGCTCATCAATTAGCTCTTGGATAACACCTTCATACATCTAGCGACCGCCAGCTTTAGGGTCTTGAATTGGCTCAGCACCTAGTACTTCACGAAGCAAGGACTCGCCATATCGAGTGTCTTCGTTGACCATGGAGTTTCTAGAAGTCGGTGCAGACTTTGGCTCAGCAACTTCTTCCATCTCTGGCTTTTCCTCAACAACTGGAATAACTGTGGTGGCTGGTGCAGGTTCTTCTGATGTCGAGGCCGGTTCCGCACCTTCTTCGATGTGTGGGCGGAACTTCACTTGAATTCCAAGAACCGCAAAGATAGCTTTTCGGAGGGCGTCTGTTGAACGACTATCTGCCTTAAATGAATCGAGATCTTTTTGGCTCAAGAACTTCAAGGTAAGAACGTCATCGGTTAGGTCCATAACGGTAAGTGTGAAGGCAACCATCCAAGCAGCTCTAGATTCCTTCTTTACTTGGCCAATGATTTCCGCCCAAGCACTCATCAACACTTGCTGGGTTACAGCAGGAACAGAACCTGCTGCAGGCTTTGCTACTGGAGCACCTGCAGCTTTTGCAGGCTGCGGGGTTTCAGCTCTTGGAGCAGCAGCAACAGTTTTTGGCGCAACAACACTTGAGGCTGGAGTTGCAACCGGATTGCTTACTGGTTCTGCTGCGGGAGCGACTCCCATGCGACGCTCTAGTCTTTCGATACGAGCAAGAGAACCAACTTCGGTTTTGTCGCTTGCAGGAACAAGAACCTTCGCACACATCAACTCAAGCTGAAGTTTTGGGCTGGTGGCTCCAGACATTTCAGTTAGGGCGTTAGCAACAGCTCCTGCAGCATGAGTTAGCTCTGCCATTCCAAAGCTCATTGCCTGCAGACCCATTTTCTCAAGCTCCGCTGGGGCTATACCTCTTAGTACAGACTTGGCCTCATCGCCTACCGAGAGAACAACAATTAGATCTCTTAGTTTTTCTAGAAGATCTTCAACAAACCGTCTTGGATCCTGGCCGGACTGAATGACCTTGTCGACGCTTGAAAACACCAGCGATGAGTTCTGGGTGGCAAAGGCGTCGACAACCTCATCAAGCAAGTTGGCGTGGGTGTATCCAAGCAGGGCTGCTGCTCGGTCATACTCAATCTCAGCGGAGCCTGACTTTAGTTCAGAACCGGCGATTAGTTGATCCAAAAGAGATAGTGAATCTCTGACTGAGCCACCGCCTGCTCGAACAACTAAGGTCAGCACCCCGGGTGCTGGCTTTACTTTTTCAGTGGCACAAACTTCTTCTAGGTAATCCAGCATTTCGGCAGGAGCTACCAAGCGGAACGGATAGTGATGAGTTCTAGAGCGAATGGTTCCAATAACCTTTTCCGGTTCGGTGGTAGCAAAAATAAACTTCACGTGGGCAGGTGGTTCTTCCACGATCTTTAGAAGGGCATTGAAACCTTGAGGTGTGACCATGTGGGCCTCGTCAA